>JBIQJK010000039.1:0-30305 GCA_044507535.1 Planctomycetaceae bacterium
CGGGGGAGGGCGGGGCGGCGATTGGCGTGCGGGGGCGGCGGGGGGTCGCGGCGGCGGCGACGCGGCCGGACCCGACGTTACCACCCCCTCCACGGACGGAGCGACTGTGAGCTTCTGGACGCCTGACACAATCCGCGCCGCGTGCGCGGGGACATGGATCGCGCGGCCGCCGGCGCACCTGCGCGGGAGCGGGGTGGTCCGCGGGCTCTCGACCGACAGCCGGACCATCACGCCGGGGAAGGCGTTCCTCGCGCTCCGCGGCGGGCGTTTCGACGGGCACGCCTACCTGCGGGACGCGGTGCGCTCCGGGGCGTCGATGCTGATCATCGACACGCCGGGGGCGGTGCCCCACGGAGGGTTCCTCGGGCCCGACGGCGGGGCCGCGCCGGTCGCGGTGCTGCGCGTGGCGGACACAGGCAAGGCGCTGCTGAAGCTGGCCGCGGCGTACCGCAGGACGCTCGAGACGACGAGGGTGATCGCCGTGGCGGGGTCGGCGGGGAAGACGACGACGACGCGGCTGATCGAGGCGCTGCTCTCCTCGCGCCTGCGGGGCTCGGCCTCGCCCCGGAGCTTCAACAACGCGGTGGGCGTGCCGCTGACGATCCTGGGCGCGCAGAGCAGCGACCAGTACCTGATCTGCGAGGTGGGGACCAACGCCCCCGGCGAGATCGCGGTGCTCGGGCAGATCGTCGAGCCGGACCTGGCGGTGATCACGTCGATCGGGCGGGAGCACCTGGAGGGGCTGGGGTCGATCGAGGGGGTGGTGAAGGAGGAGGCGGCGATCCTGAGCTACCTGCGCCCCGGGGGCGTGGCGGTGGCGACGGCGGATGCGCCCGGGCTGGAGGAGTACCTCAAGTGCGTGCCGAACGTGGTGACGTTCGGGCGATCGGAGCAGGCGGACCTGCGGCTGACGAGCGTGGAGCACGTGGGCGAGGGGGAAGGGGGGGGCGTCAGGTTCACGGTGAACGACCGGGCGACCTACCGCGCGGGGCTGCTGGGGGAGCACAACGCGCTCAACGCCCTGGCGGCGATCGCGGTGGCGAAGCGGCTGGGGATCCCGGACGAGGTGATCGCCGACGCGCTGGCCGCGGCCAGGGGGCCGGACATGCGTCTGCAGCGGCTGAGCATCGCCGGGATCGAGGTGATCAACGACGCCTACAACGCCAACCCGGAGAGCACGCTGGCCGCGCTGCGGACGCTGGCGCAGGTCGGGCGCAGCGCCAGGCGGCGGGTGGCGGTGCTGGGGGACATGCTGGAGCTGGGCCAGGCCGCCCCCGATGCGCACCGCGAGATCGGGCAGGCGGTGCTGGAACTGGGGACGATCGACCTGGTGGTGATCGTCGGGCACCTGGGGCTGTACACGGCGGAGCGCCTCTGCCGCGAACCGGACGGGTGGTCCGACGAGCGGTACGTGCTGGTGTCGGACCTGGACCGCGGGCAGGCGGCGGGGGTGGCGGCGCTGCTGCGGCCGGGGGACATGGTGCTGCTGAAGGGGTCGAGGCGGATGCGGCTGGAGCGGGTGGTGGAGGCGCTGAAGGAGCGGCACGGGGTGGTGACGAAGGACATGGGGGCCGCGGCGGCGGTGATGTGAGGGGGTGTGGAGGTGAAGAGGTGGGCAGGTGTGGAGATGACGGGAGAAGAAAGGGAGCCCGCCCCCATCCCCCGCCCTCAGGGCGGGGGCTTCGGAGGGGAGGATGGGGAGAAGGGGAGGAAGAGTCGGGAAGCCATGTAGATTGGGGAGGGAGGCCATGGAGCCCTCACCCGGCCTCTCCCAAAGGGAGAGGGGGGCGGAGGAGGAGAGAAAGAGAGAAGGGAGAGGGGGTAGAGCGCGGGCTGAAAGCCCGCGCCACGGCCTTTGAACCCCGGGCATGCTGTATTCTCTTCTTGAACTGACGCGCGACTGGCTGATCGAGACCGGGCTGTACCGGTTCTTCATGATCCTGGATCAGCTGACGTTCCGCGCGCTGGCCGCGGCGATGCTGGCCTTCGCGGCGGTGCTGGGGCTGGGGCGGCCGGTGATCTCGTGGCTGCGTCGGAAGAAGATCGGCGACTCGGGGCTGAGCGACTCGGCGGCGTTGGCCCGGGCCGCGGCGAGCAAGGCCAACACGCCGACGATGGGGGGGATCCTGATCGTCGGTGCCATCGCCGGCTCGACCTTCCTGCTGGCGGACATCAAGAACTTCTACATCCAGCTCGGGCTGGTGACGCTGCTGTGGCTGGCCGCGCTGGGTGGCGTGGACGACTGGCTGAAGCTGACCAGCCGCAGCCGCGCGGCCAGCGGCGCCTCCGGCGCGCGGCAGGGGCTGCACGCGTGGGAGAAGCTGGTCTTCCAGCTCGGGCTGGGGCTGCTGGTGGGGTACTTCATGTTCAACAAGGGGGACTCGTCCGCGCCGCACGACCTGGCGCACGTGCTGAACCTCCCCTTCCAGAAGACCTACGAGGACGGGGTCGCGCCCGGGGGCGCGGGGCTGATGGTCAACCCGTCGCTGATCTACCTGTCGCGCGCCGCCTTCGTGATCGTGGCGGTGCTCATGATCGCGGGGATGAGCAACGCGGTGAACATCACCGACGGGATGGACGGGCTGGCGTCGGGGGTGACGGTGGCGGTGGCGATGGGGCTGGTGGTGCTGACGTACATCGCCGGGAGCGAGGGGACCGCGCAGTTCCTCCGCGTGCCGTTCGTGACCGAGTCGAACGAGCTGATCGTGCTGGCGTCGGCGACGGCGGGGGCGTGCCTGGGGTTCCTGTGGTGGAACTGCGCGCCCGCGCAGGTGTTCATGGGGGACACGGGGTCGCTGGCCCTGGGGGGGATCGTCGCGTACATCGCGCTGGTGATCCGCCAGGAGGCGCTGGTGCTGGTGATGTGCGGCGTGTTCCTGCTGGAGATCGCCAGCGTGACGCTGCAGGTGGGGTGCTTCAAGATCACCCGCCGGCTCACCGGGACGGGTCGGCGGGTTTTCAGGATCGCGCCGTACCACCACAACCTGCACCTGTCGGGGTGGACCGAGGGGCAGGTGGTGACGCGGGCATGGATCGTCGCGGCGATCCTCGTGGTGGTGGCGCTGGCGCTGGTGAAGGTGAGGTAGTCGGGAGGACCCGGGCACGACGGGCGCCATGGGTGGCGGTCCTCCGCCGCCCGAGCTCTGGTGTTGCGCGGGCGCGGGGAGGGGATGAAGGAGGGCCGGAACCCGGGGTTCGCGCCCTGGGCGACGCACTTGCGCCGCTCCGCGGCTGAAAGAGAGAGGAAGAAAGAGCAAGAGCACACAGGCGGGCCGAATCGGCCCACCCGTGGCGCCCGGCGTCGTTATTCGGCCTTGAATCCGACCAGCGCCCGCCGCAGGATCACGCGGTCCTGGATGGGGCCGTGCTCTCCCGCGGTGAGGATGATCCGCAGGTCGGTCGAGGTCAGGTCGACGTCGAAGCGGGCCAGGGGGGCGTCGGCGCTCAGGCGGGCGCGCCAGAGCTCGCGCGTGGCGTCGTTGATGGTCACGACGCAGTCGCCCCACGTCCAGCTCTCCTCGGGGAGCTCGGCCCAGCCGGCGAGGCGCGCCGCTCCCTCGGGGAGCTTCCAGTCGGCGACCATCGGCCCCGGCAGCTCGATGTCCGCGGCCCACAGCGGGGCCGAGGCCGCGTCGCCGGCGCGGCGGCGGTCGAGGACCCGCGGCGGCTGGACGATGCGGCGGTCGCTGCCGGGGGCGCGGTCGTGGCGGGCGATGGGAAAGGCGGCCAGGCCGCGGAGGCGGGCGGCGTCGAAGGTCACCGCCTCGACCTCGTGCAGCCCCCAGAGCCCCTCGCGCGAGCCGAGGTCCGCCTCGGGGCGGATGGTGATCGTCGGCGAGTTGTTCTGCGCGCCGGGCACGAGCGCGCCGGCCGCGGCGACGGTGCCGTCGTCGAACCACAGCACCGTCCCCTCCGGCGCGGCGGGGGGGTTGACCAGGATGATGTCGCGCACGCGGTCCAGGGCGATCTCGAGCGTGCCCCCACCCCCCCCGCCCCCGTTGGCGTCGGCCTGCGCCGAGATCGGGCCGGTGGCGATGGCGACCTCGGCGCCGATGGACTCGACCAGGCCGCGGATGTGGTCGCCGTTGATCAGCAGGACGAGGTCGTCGCCGTCGGATTCCACGGCGGGGGGCTGGCCGGAGCCCAGGCCGGTGCTCAGGCGGGCGACGCGGTCGAGCGGGACGGCGAGCTGGCCCATGCGCGGGTGGTTCCACGCGACATGGTCGGGGTCGAGGCCATCCGCATTCGTGATGGGGCGGCCGACGAGGCGCTGGCCGTCGGTGAGGACGAGGACGCCGGCCCAGCCGCGGGGGGGCGGGAAGTAGGAGTCGGGGGATTCGCCGCCGGGGGTGGGGATCCAGTCGTCGGGGACGAGCGCGGCGATGTCGCCGGCGGCGGCGGTGCGCTCCGCGCCGACCTCATCGACGTAGCGGATCCCGTCGGCGGTCCAGCTCAGGACGTGGATGCGGGCCGCGGCGAGGTCGCGGCCGATGAGCGTGAAGGGGATGGAGCGGGCGGGGGGCCCGGGGGGGGGCGGCGGCCGGGGAGGGGGGGGGGGGGGGGGGGGGGGGGGGCCCCCGCCCGGGGCGGGGGGGGGGCGAGGGCGGTTGCGGCGGCGCACGCCGCGGCCAGAGCGGGAAGCGCGAGGCGACGGAGGCGGGGGAGTGGGGGGGTGGAGCGGGGGCCGGCGTGGTGCTGCATCGTCGGGCTCGCGGTGATCATTTCTGGAAGATCGGCAGGTACCGCTTGGGCATCTGAAGGATGATCAGGGCCATGGCGGTGCCGTAGGCGGGGCCGACGCTGGGGTCGGCCCACTCGCCGCCGGCCTGCTGGCGGCCGATGAGCTCGTCGCGGATGCGGGGCCACCAGGTCTGCCAGTGCCGCCCGCCGGCGAGGTACATGGTCTGCACGGCGTAGTAGTGGCCGTAGAAGTAGTGCAGGCGCGAGTCGGCGCCGCTGCCGGGCAGCGCGGAGGCCATAAGGTACTTCAGGCCCTTGTCGATGGCGTCGTCCTCGTAGATGCCGGCGTAGTAGAGGCTCGCGACGCCCGCGGCCGAGCGCGGCCACGCGCTGCCGCCGGCGGTCATCTGGTAGCGGAAGCCCCCATCGGGGTTCTGGCAGGCGCGGACGTACTCGACGGCGCGGTCGATGACCTCCTTGGAGACCTCGATGCCGGCGTTGCGGGCGCTGCGCAGCGCCATGATCTGCGCGATCGTGACGCTGACGTCGGCGTCGTAGGGGACGGGGTTGTAGCGCCAGCCCCCCTCGGCGTTCTGGGTGCGCTCGATGAGGCGGACGGCCTTGACGAGGACCTCGTGGGTCCGCGCGGCGAGGGCGGTGTCGCCGCCCCCCTGGGTCATCCCGTAGACCTCGCCGAGGAAGAGCGTGGCGAAGCCGTGGCCGTACATCGGGCCGTTGGAGGAGTCCGCGGCGAGCAGGCCCGTCTCGGTGCTGGAGGCGAGGATCGCCTCCAGGCCCTTGCGGACGACGTCGCCGTACTCGCCGCGGCCGGGGACGTGGCCGTCGGCCATGAAGGCCAGGCACGCCAGGGCGGTGACGGCGACGTTGCGCCCGCGCGAGCCGCCGAAGCCGCCGTCGGGGTCCTGCTGGCGGGCCAGCGCGGCCAGGCCGCGGACGACCGCGGCGTCAAGCGCGGGGGTGATCTCGCCGTCGGCGGCGTTGTTCTGCGCGCTGGCGCCGCCGTCGGGGCGGACGTCCACGTGGCCGTCGCCGGCGGGTTGGGCCGGGGGATCGGCGGGCGGATCGCTGGGGGCGGGCTGGGCCGCCGCGACGGACCACGAGGCCAGCGCGGCGAGCGTCAACGCGGTGGTGGTGCTGGGGGAACGCCGTTTGGTCATGGCGGTGGGGTTCCTGGGGAGAGGGCGAGAGGAAGAGGGGGGAGAGCATGGCCCGGAGGGCCACAACACGTTATTGTGGCCGCTGCTCCTCGGCGAGGCGGCGGTAGTAGGATTCGGTCATCTTCTCGTACATCGAGCTGAACTGGTCGCTGGAGCCCTGCAGGAGCATGTCGCGGACGCGCTCGGGCAGGGCGCCCCAGGCGGCGCGGGAGGAGTCCAGCTCCGGGCGCAGCGGGCCGTCCCGGCGCGCCGGGGGCTCGATCTCGCTGTTGTTCTCCCCCTGCCCGGCCTGTTCGCGGCGGGACTGCTGCTGCCCCGGCTGCGGGCGTCCCTGATCGGGGGAGCCGGAGGAGGCCGAAGAGCGCGAGCGCGACTTGGAGTTGGCCATCTGCTCGAGCTGGGCGATGAGCTGGTCGAGCTTGCGGACCGCGTCCTCCTGGATGCGCTGCGTGCCGATGCCGGCGCGCTCGGCGTCCTCGGTGGCGAGGCGCTTCGCGGCCTGGTCCATCAGGGCGACGGCCTGCTTGAAGACGTCGCCGATCTCCGCGCCCGAGAGGCGCTTGTCGAGCTCCTCCTTCGCCGGGTCGGCGATCTCGCCGGCGCGGCCCGCGCCGGGGAGGCCGAGCAGCTCGTCGAGATCGGGGATGTCCGACGGCCGGGGCTGCGCGGGCTTGGGCTCGTCCCCCTGGGCCGGGGGCGGGTCCTGCGGCGGCGGCGGCGCGGGGGGCCGCTCGGGGGGAGCGGAGGCGAGCGCCGCGGCCGCGGCGAGCAGCGCGATCGCGCCGGCCGCGGCGTGGATGGTGGTCGTGGTGATGCGTGGCATCGCGGGCTCCTTCGGGAAGCGGATGCGTGTGGTCACGGCCGGCCCTCCCCCTCCTCCCGCGGCTGAGGCGGCGTGGGGGGCTGCTGCTGCATTTGCTGCTGCTCCAGCATCTCCTGCAGCAGCGCGGCGGCGCGCTCGGCGAGCTCGGACTGGAGCGTGGAGGCCTCGGTGATGGCCGCGGCGTCGCCGAGCTCGCCGGCCAGGCGGGTCGTCTCCGCGGCCTCGATCTGCATCGCCCGCAGCAGCCGCACCTCGGCGGTGGGGGGGATCAGCGGCGTCGGGCCCGAGCCGCCCCCGCCGCCGCTGCCGGCGTCCGGGCTCTCGCGGAAGTCGTCCTCGCTCTCGCGCCGGTTGTCCAGGGCCTCGATGAGCGACTGCAGGATGCGGATCGCGCTGCGCTGGCGGGCGACGACCATCGCGTCGGCGGCCCCGGTTCCGAGGGCCGTCGCGGCGTCGGTCATCAGCCGATCGAGCCGGTCGTGGGCGTAGGAGAAGACCAGCGTGTCGGAGAGCTCCCGCGTCTGCGTCCGCAGCTCGGCGAGGGTCTCCTTGAGCGTGGTCTGCCGCTGGGCGAGCTGGCGGGCCAGCGCGCGGGTGCGGCGGGTCGGCTCCTGCCCGGCCAGCGCGGAGGACTCGGCCTCAATGGCGACCTGCTCGGCGAGGGCCTCGCGGTAGGCCTTCTTGAGGGCGGCGGCCTTGCGCTCCGCCTCGCGCTCCGCGGCCTGCTCGTCGAGTCGGCGGGCCTCCTCGAGGGCCTTGGTGAGGCGGTCGAGGCTCGCCTGCTCGTGCGTCCTCACCGTCTCGTGCTCGACGGGGTCGGCGCGGAGAGCGGCGATGGCGCTCCCCTGGGCGTCGGCGGCGCGGTCGATCAGCTCCGCGACGGGGGCGAGCTCGCGCGGGCCGGCGTTGGCCTCCTCCAGCGCGGCGAGGGTGTTGCGGTTGAGCGCGATCATCGGGTCGGCCAGGGGCGCGTAGGCGCGGGCGGGCTCGGCTCGCTCCAGCGCGCCGAGCTGGGCCTTCTGGTCCTCCACGAGCCGCTCCAGGGTCTGGATGAGCGTGGCCAGCAGGCGGCGGAGCTCCTCGTCCTGCGAGGCTTGGGCCTGGTCGAGGTCCTCGAGCATCTGCTCGAGGGCCTGGATCGCGCTGTCCTGCTGCGAGACGGCGCTGTTGCCCTGGTTCTGCCGCGCCTGCTCGGCGGCCTCCTGCATCTTCGTGGGGACCTGCTGCTGGCGGCCGCGCTGCGCGGCCTGCTCCACGGCCTTGGCCGCGGCGGGGTCGTTCTGCTTCAGGTCCTCCAGGCGCTCCTGCATGCGCTGAAGCGCTTCGTCCGTGCGCTGCGCCAGGTCCTCCTGCTCGGAGGCGATCTGCTCCAGCGCGGCCCGCTCCTGCGGGGTCAGCTCGGCCGAGCCCTTGCCGGCGGTCCTGGAGGCGGTCTCGGCGGTGCGGTCGCGCAGCGCCCGCTGCTCCTGCAGCGCCCGCTCGATGGAGCGGCGCAGCGCCCACGTGTCCTGCCCCTGGTCGAGCAGGTCGGCCAGGTCCTCCAGGGCGTCGCGGACCTCGCGCTGCTCCGCCGCGGCGGCGCCGCGCTGCTGGTCGGTCGCGCCGTCGCCGGATTCCTCGGCGCGGGCGACCTGCTCCACGGCGCGGGAGGCCTCGACGGACCGCCGCCCCGCCTCCTCCAGCAGCTCCCCCGCCTGCGAGACCAGCGACTCGAGCTCGCCGTCCTCGAAGCGGTTGTCCTGCATGCGGCGTTCGAGGCGGCTCAGGGCCTCGCGCTCGCGGGCGAGGCGTTCGGTGATCCCGGCCTGGCCGCGTCTGGCGTTCTCGGCGTCCCCCTCGGTGAGCTCCTTGCCGGGGGCGATCGACTGCGCGAGCCGCTGCTGCTCCTCGTCCAGCCGGACGGCGGCGCGGCGGAGGCTCCCCAGCTCGGCGAGCACCTGCGCGGCGAACTCCTCGTCGCTGATGATCACCAGCCGGCGGACGCCCGAGCGCGAGGGCTCGTGCCGCACGCCGTCGAGCTCGAAGCGGTCGCCGGCGACGGCGCTGAGCCACAGCTCGTCGCCTGACTTGAGCCCAAGCTCCGACAGCTCGACCCGCGCCGCGACGGTCATCTGCCGCGCATCGGCCGCGGCCGCGCCGTCGCCCCCCGCGTCGGCGTCGGTGCGCGTGATCGCGGCCCACTCCTCCGTCGCCTCGGCGGGGGCCCCCTCCGAGCCGGGGGGGCGCGTGGCGCGGCGGCGCTCCAGGGCGACGAAGTCGAGCGCGACGTCGTCGCGCCCCTCGCCGCGGACGTCGATCACCGCGGTCGGAAGCACCGTGCGGTCCGACTCCGGCTCGGTGACGGTCACGGTCGGCGCGGCGTCGGCGATCGCCTCGAAGCGGTAGACGGACTCCTCGACCGAGGCGAGGCCGAACTCGTCGGTGACGCGGACGGGCAGGCGGGCCGTCTCGCGCAGCACCCACTCGAGCTTCCACAGCTCCCCCTCGAAGCTCGTCCAGATGGCGCGCTCGTCGGCGAGCCTGGCGATGTCCTCCCCCAGGGCCGCGGCGAGCCACGCGCGGCGGGCCGCGCCGTCCGCCTCGGCCGATGGGGGCGCGGGGACGGGCTTGTTCAGGACGAGGCTCAGGCGGATGCGCGAGCCGGCGAGCATCGCCGGGGGCGCGGCCCGCTCGTCGCTGCCGGGGCCGAGGTCGAGGGAGCGGGGCTCGTCGGCCTCGGATTCCGCGGCGACGACCCCCGCGCCGGCGGCGTAGGCCGGGGGCGTGACCTCGGCGCGGGCCGCGAGGACGGCCGGGGGGTTCACGAGGCGGACGCTGGCGACGGGCGTCTGGTTGTCCTCGGTCTGGAACCAGTACTCGAGCGTCCCCTCGCGGCGCTCGCCGCTGGCGGTGAAAACGGCGGGCTCGATGAGCCGCTCGAAGAGCATGCCGCGCTGCGGAGCTCCGGCGTCCGCGCCCTCGCGGGCGGGCATGTCGGCGGCGCGGTCCTGCGCGGTGAGCAGGACGGTCTTGACAGGGCCGGCGCGACCCTGCTGGTCGATGAGCCGGTACATGCCCCAGACGCGGCTTCCCGCCGCGGCCTCCGGCTCGCCGCCGCGACGGGCCACGACGGCCCGCAGGGCCAGGGCCTCGCCGAGGGGGTGAACGGCCGCGCCGGTGGCGTCGGCGACGGCGGTGCGCTTGGGCCACTGCGCGGCGGTCCAGGGGGTCAGGACGCGGGCCGCGCCGATGCCCACCAGCGCGGGGGTGAGGATGAGCAGCGCCGCGAGCGCCGCCGCGGCCGCGCCGAACAGCGCCGCGCTCCGCCCGGCGCGGGCGCCGCTGAGGACGTCGCCGGCGCGGACCTGCGCGTACCCGCGCGCCGCCGCGGCGACGACGGGCTCGGCGAGGCTGGCGGAGGCGCCGCTGAGGTCGCCGCGCTCCCGGGCCGCGGCGAGCTCGACGCCGGCGGTCAGCACGCCGCGGAGGCCCGCACGCTCGCCCGCCGGCCCGCGCTCCACGCGCAGCGCGATCTCCGACAGCGGCGGCCGGAAGCGCAGCGCCGGCCCGATGACGTTGACGATCGCCCACGCCAGCGCGCTCAGCCCGATCGCCCAGACCGCCACGCGGAACCACGCGGGGGTGCGCAGCACGTAGTCCGCCGCGCCGACGACGATGGCGGCCCCCAGCGCGACCGCGAGCACCAGCAGCACCCGCTGCGCCAGCAGCAGGGCGCGGACGCGGGCGCGCAGGCGCGTCAGCGAGCGGACGACCTGCGCGATCGCCGCGGGCTTCGACCCGGCCTCAGGGGCGGAGGAAGCGGGCGGGGTGACGTGGGGCTCGCCGAGCCGGGACTGGTCGGGGTGCGTCGGCATGGGTTCTGTGCACCGGGCCTTTCGTATCGCTCGTCTCGCGCCGATCTGGTCCTGTTCTATCGGTCCGCCGCGGCGGCCGACCCGCGCGCCCGCCCCGAACTGTTCCCCCTTCGTCCCCTCCCCGAAGGATCATGTCCTCAGGCCCCTCTCATTCCACTCCCTCCCGAAAACAACGCCCGAGCGCCCCCTACGGTTTCCCGGCGGGGGCCGAGTTCAGGGGTCCCGGGCGGCCAAGCCTTACACAAGCCTGATGAGCCGCCGCCCCACCCACTCCGCCGTGAGCAGGAGCATGACCAGGATCAGCGCCAGCGGGGTGTCCCAGAGCGTCTCCTGCTCAGGTGTACCGAGCAGCCGCACCCGCCGGTTCGGCAGCAGGTCCGGCAGGGAGGAGAGCCGCGCCGGGGGGACGACCGCGCCGCCGGTGGCCTCGCTGAGCTCGGCGAGGAAGGCGTGGTCGGTCTGCGGCTGGCGGAGCTCATCCTCCGCGAGCCAGACGTCCACCTCCGCCTCCAGGCGCTCGCCGACGAGCAGCGGGTCCACCGCGTCGATCCGGTAGTGGCCGCTCTCGGCGCCGATCCAGGTCGCGCTGAAGACGCGGGAGCCGGCGCGGGTGTCGATGGCGCCCCCCTCGGGGGCCAGGACGATCTCGACCGGCGTGGCGTTGGGGTCGGTCGCGGCGCTGGTGCGGTCGCCCGCGGGGCCGGTGCGGATGAGGCGGACGCGCAGCGACGTCGGCGAGGCGTCCACCAGGCGCTGGTCGAGCAGCTCCACCGCGATGCGGACGGGCTGGTCCACCTCGACCCGCCGCGGCGTCGCCACCAGCGTCGCGGCCTTGCCCGAACGCGCCAGGCTCTCGCGCCCCAGCAGCCGGACCATCTGCAGCCAGAAGCGCTCGGGGAGGAACTCGCCGCGCCCGTACCGCCAGCGCCAGATCTCATCGGTCCCGACGTAGAGCACCCGCCCCGCCCCGAATCGCATGGAGATCACCAGCGGCGAGCGGTCGCCGCCGGAGGCCGTCACCGCCTCCGCGAGCACCTCCGCCGTGGGCTTGAGCGTCCGCGGATCGATCCGCTGCGCCCACCGCAGCAGCGACCAGCCGGTCTGCGGGTCCGTCAGCGCCCGCGGCCACCACGCCCCCGCGCCCCCGTCCTCGCTCTGCGGCTGGTCGGCCAGGCGCATGACGCCGTAGCGCTCCGCCGCGGCGGTGGGGCGCACCAGGACCGGCTCGCCCCAGGCGCGGACCGTCGTCCCCGCCGTCGCCACGCCGCCGGGGCCGGCGCTCAGCGACATCGGCAGCAGGTCGGCCAGCGGCGTGCCGCTCCACCCGCCGGGGGTCCACGCCTCGCCGCCGATCCACAGCAGCCCCGCGCCGCCCGCGCCGACGTGCTCGCGCAGGTGCCGCAGCTGGTCGTCGGTGAACATCTGCGGGCGGACGTCCCCCATGACGATCACGTCGAACTGCTTCCACTCCTCCGGCGAGGCGGGGAGCGCGCCGATGATGATCTCCCCCTCCTGCACGAACCGCTTCCCCTCGGAGAGGATCAGCGCCGCCGAGCGGATGCTCTGCTCGCGCAGCAGCAGCCACTTCAGGTACCGCCCCTCCCAGCGCGGGTATCCGTCGAAGTAGGCGACGCGCAGCGGCCGGCTCTCCAGCTCGAGGGAGAACTCCGCCTCGTTGTTCTCCGCGACCAGGTCCGGCCCGGCGGGGCGGACGCGGACGGCCCAGCGGGCCGCGCCGTCGGCGCCCCCCTCGTCGGGGCCCTTGGGTTTGGCCGTGAGCGTGATGGTGCGGGCGCCGCCGGCGCTCGCGCCCCCCTCGGTCGCGGCGTCGACGTCGCGCTCGTCGAGGACCAGGCCCGTGGCCAGGTCGATCAGCTGCACCGCGCCCCACCCGCCGCCCGCGTCATCGCCGATGGTCTCCAGCTGCACCTCGACGGGGACGAGGTCGTTGGTGAAGGCGACGCGCGGGCCCTCCACGTTGCGGATGCCGATGTCGCGCACCGGCTCGTCGCTGCCGAGGGG
Organism: Planctomycetaceae bacterium; assembly: GCA_044507535.1. Classification (GTDB taxonomy): domain Bacteria; phylum Planctomycetota; class Phycisphaerae; order Phycisphaerales; family UBA1924; genus CALAFV01. Next base: position 12,558 of record JBIQJK010000039.1, read on the forward strand.
GACGGTGAAGACAGGGACCTTCTCGGACTGCAGCCGGCGCAGCGCGGCCCGGCTCGGCTCGTCGATGCTGCGCCCGTCGCTGAGCAGGACGACGCCCGCCAGCGGCCTGGCGGCGGCGCGGCGGAGGCCCTGCTCCAGCGCGCGGCCGATGGCGGTGCGCCGGCCCGCGGCCTCGCCGAGGTCGATCGCGCCCCCCTCGTCGCCGCTCCCCCGCGCCAGCTCGTACGCGCCGCTGTCGAAGCCCAGCCACACCACCACCCGCTCCGCCGCCAGCGACTCCCACACCTCGCGGCTGGCCTCCAGCGCGCGGCGGAGCTGCTCCTCGCGCGTCGTCCGCGCGGCCTCGCCGCCGCCGGAGCCGGGGGCGTCCTTGATCGTCATCGACGCCGACCGGTCCGCGAGGACCAGGACCCAGTCCCGCTCCTCCATCTCGTTGGATTTGATCAGCCGCGGCCCCGCGATCAGCACCGCGACGAGGATCAGCAGCATCGCCCGCAGCGCCCCCAGCACAGCGCGGCGCGTCAGGCTCCCCTCCAGCCGCCGGTAGCTCCACCACGCCAGCGCCGCCGCCCCCAGGACCACCAGCGCCCACCCCCACCCTGGGATCGCCCGCTCGAAGCCGAACTGCACCCCCTCCTGGCCGAAGCGCAGCGTCTCCAGGTCCAGCAGCCATTCGATCACGCCGCTCATGCGCCCACCCCCGCGGCGCCCGCCGGCTCGCCGACCTCCGCGTGGCTCGCCCACCGCGCCAGCGCCAGCTCCGCGACGGCGACAGCCGCCGCCATCAGCAGCAGCGGCAGCGAGATCGGCGGGCCGTGCCGGTCGCCGGCGAGCGCGGCCGCCAGGGCCGACGGCTCGCCGCCGGCGCTGGTCGCCCCCGGCGCGGCCGGGGCGTCGGCGTCGATCCAGACGACGTCGTCCCCCGCCGCGGCCCGGAGCCAGCGCTCGATGTTCTCAGCGGGCTGCGCGCCGACGAGCCCGCCGCGCGGGTCGGCGTTGACGGCGACGACCCCGCGCGCCCCGCCGCGATCGTCCACCGCCCGCCACGCCCCCGCGTGCCGCATCGGCTCGAGCGTGAAGCCCGACGGGTCCACCCGCACCACCGACGGCGCGGCCGTCTCGGGCGAGCCGGCTCGTTCCTCGACCTTCAGCAGCTCCACCGTCCGCCGCGGCACGGCGATCGTCCGCCCCGCCACGCCCCACCACGACCCGCGGGCGCGCCCCACCCCCTGCCGCACGAGCTCCTGCACCAGCGGCACCATCAGCGGCCGCGCCGGCAGGTCGGTCCACGACAGGTCCAGCGCCGCGCCGAGGTAGACCACCAGCCCGCGCCCCCCGGGCGCCGCCGCGGCCGCGCCGGCCTCGGTCCCCGCGTCTGCCGTCTGCGCCTGCCCCGCCTCGCCGGCCCAGAGCAGGACGGCGCCGTCCTCGAGTTTGAGCAGTTGCTCGGACGCCGCGGCGCCCGCGCCGTTCTCGCCGAACTGCATCGCCAGGGCGCGGAAGACGGTCACCGGCCGCGTGAGGTCCTCCAGCTCCGGCCGCAGCAGCGCGAGCACGTCGCCCCCGCCCGACCCCCCGCCCGCCTGCGCCGCGGGCGCCGGCGGCGCGATCCGCGCCCCCTGCGCCGCCGCGGCCGCTCCCTCCGCGGCCCGCCCGTACACCGTCGCCTCCCGCGCCAGCGTCCACGGCAGGCCCAGCTCGCGGACCATCGCGTCCGCCCAGACGTGCACCGTCGCCTCCGCCGGGGGCGTGACGACCACGAGCCCGCCGCCGTCGGCGAAGGCGCGGACCCGCCGCCACATCTCGTCGTTCAGCAAGTCCGGGCGCGGCAGGAAGAGCGCGTCCAGCCGCGCCAGCCTCCCCGCGTCCATCGTCCCCGGCTCGATCTCGTGCACCTCGATCGCCCCCGAGTCCTCCAGCGCGCGGCTCGGCCCCGCTGGCCGCAGCGCCAGCCGCAGCCACTCCGCCGGCGAGAGCTGGTCCACCCGCCCCATCTCCCCGAACCGCCGCAGCGCGACCACGCCGACGCGCAGCGCCTGCCGCACCTCCACCGGCCGCCGCCAGCGGTTGTCCGCGGCGACCGCGTCGGCGTCCGTCTCGGCCTCCAGGATCGCCAGCGTCGCGCCCGAGTCCGCGCCGGCGGCGATGGTCACGGGAACGACGGTGGACCCCTCCTCCTGCCCCGGCTCGAACCGGATCACCCCGCGCCCGACGCTCCCCGCCGCGCCGGCGCCGATCGCCCCCGGCTCCTCGCCCGGCCGCGTCACCCGCACGCGGACGGCCGCCACCCCCGGCTGCGCCACCGCCGCGCCGCTGCGCCGCACCGACACCCGCACCTGCTCCCCCGCCCCCACCGCCCCGCTCGATCCCTCGCCGCCCCCGGCGACGACCAGCGACCGCAGCGGCTCCAGCCCGGTGATGGCGACGTTCTCCAGCGACGCCGCGCCCGCCTCCAGCGGGCGGCTGGCCAGCAGCATCACCCCCTCGGGGAGCCGCGCCAGCGCCGAGTCCGTCTCCGCCGAGCCGTCGAGGAAGTCGCTGAGCACCACGACGATGGTCCGCCGCGCCCGCGGCCCGTCCCCGCCCTCCTCCCCGTCGGACTCGATCGCCGAGGCGGCCAGCGCGACGGCGCCGTTGATGTCCGTCCGCGAGTCCGTGGGCGCCACCGCCGCGACCAGCCGCCGGACGGCGTCGATGTCCCCCGACGGCGGGACCACGATCCCCTCCGGCGGCCCGCCCATGGTGATCAGCGCAGCGCGGTCGCCCCCGTCGCCCCCGCCCTGGCCGGAGACGAGCTGCGCCAGCACCCGCTCGGCCGCGGCCTTGTGCCGGGCCAGCGCGGACTCCGCGTCCGCGCCCGCGGCGGTGGAGGCGAGCCCGTTGTCGATCAGCAGGTAGACCGTCCGCCCCCCCGCGGCCCGCCCCGCCCCCGCGAGCATCGGCCGCGCGATCGCCAGCCCCAGCAGCAGCACCAAGAGGCACCGCGTGGCGAGCAGGAGCCACTGCTCGAGCATCAAGCGCCGCCGCTGCCGCCGGTACGCCTCCACCAGGAACCGCATCGCCCCCCACATGACCGGCTTGCGCCGCCGGCGCATGAGCAGGTGAATGGCGATCGGGATCGCCACGCACGCCGCCCCGGCTATCGCGAGCCCCAGGTGAAGGAAGGTCACTCGCTCCCCTCCTCTCGCCGGAGGAAGGAAAAAGATTCACCACAGAGGCCCAGAGAACACAGAGAGGTCAGGCAGGGCAAACAGACAGCGCCGGGACGCCCGCCCGTGACCGTCTTGCGCTGGTGCAACCGAAGCTCGCTCAAAGCCCTGACGTCCTGTCCTGTTTTCTGCTGTCTTCTCTGTGCCCCTGTGCCTCTGTGGTGAGTCTTCTTCTTCTTCTTACCCCAGCTTCCCCCGCTTGATCCCCGCTGACCGCCTCGCCATGAACGCCGCGATCGGCGGGCCGAGCCAGTCGTGGGTGCTGATGGGCTGGTAGTCGAACCCGAAGCCCCGGGTGATCTTCTCGATCGCGTCCAGGTGCTCCTCCATCGCCTGGAGATACGCCTTGCGGATCGCCCGGGGGTTGATCTTCAGCCGCGGCTCCCCCTCCAGCCCCTCGAACGGCGCGGTCTCCGACAGGTCGAACTCGCGCTCCGCCCGGTCCATCACCTGGAACACGATCACGTCGTGCCGCCGGTGCCGGATGCGGGCCAGCGAGGTGCGGAACTCCTCCGGGTCGAGGTACAGGTCGCTGATCAGCGCGATCAGGCAGCGATTGCTCAGCTTCCCCAGCACCTGGTCCACCACCCGCCCCAGGTTCGTCGGCCGCTCCACCGGGTGCACTGAGAGTGCCCCCACGATCTGCCGCCACTGCCCCTGGGCGCTCGACCGCTTCAGCAGCGACCGCACCTCGTCCGCGAAGACCGTCAGCCCCGCCCGGTCCCCCTGGCGCAGGGCCATGTACGACAGCGCCGCCGCCAGCGCGGTCGCGTGATCGAACTTCGTCCAGTTGCTCCGCCCTCCCGGGCTGGTCGCCCTCCCCCGGCCCGAGGCGTCGGCGAACGACCGGCTCCCGTAGTTCATCGACCCCGAGGAGTCCACCAGGACCATCAGGTCCAGATTCGTCTCCTGCTGGTACTGCTTCAGGTGCAGCTTGTCGCTGCGCCCGAAGACCTTCCAGTCCAGGTGCCGGATGTCGTCCCCGGCGACGTACGGCCGGTGCTGGGCGAACTCGACGCTGAAGCCGTGGTACGGGGAGCGGTGCTGCCCGCTCATCACCCCCTCGACGATCATCTTCGCCCGCAGCTCCAGCGTCCCCAGCCGGGCCAGCGTCTGAGGGTGGAGGTAGAGCTGCGCGTCGGCCTCGGTCGCCGGCGGCGCCGGCCGGTGCCCCGCGCTCGGTCGCCCGGTATCGGAAGCCGCGGCCGCGGGGGCATCCAAGCGCTCAGAGGGTGTCGCCGCTCCGTCGGCCATTGCTGTCATCGTACCGGGTTGGGGGCCTGTTGGTTCGGGGAGGGCCCGCGGACCGGGCGCAGAACGCCCCCGGGCGCGACGGGTGCGCCCCTCAGAACAGGAACGATCGGCCCGCCGGCGGATTTCCTTCGGCTCGGTTGGGCCTGTTGCGGAGCCCCGGCCCCGCCCGCATCGCCGGCGCGGTCACTCCGCCCCGGCGGTCAGCTTCAGCCCGATGATCGCCACGATCAGCAGCCCGAGGCACAGCAGCCGGCCCGCGTTGATCGATTCCCCGAAGAGGACGATGCCCAGGATGGCCGTGCCGGCGGCCCCGATGCCGACCCACACGGCGTAGGCCGTGCCGATGGGGAGGGTCCGGGCCGCCACGGACAGCAGGTACATGCTGATCACGATGGCCGCGATCGTGAGCACGCTCGGCCAGAACCTGGTGAACCCCTGCGTGTACTTGAGCCCCACCGCCCAGGCGACCTCGAACAACCCCGCGACGACCAGCAGAACCCACGCCATGACGACACTCCCTGGTGCGTCGTCTTGTCGTAACCGGGTACGGCGCATCTCGTCCGGGCCGAGGTGATTCAGGCGTTCGAAGGGTATGCCCGCTCTCGTGCGCAGGGGCTGCGCGGCCGGCGCGATGGGCCGGACCATCACGTGCCTGAGGCGAAGGACCGACCCGGATCTCCGGGGGCGTGCCACAGCACGGGCGTGCTTCCCCGCCTCGTTACACTGGGCCGGATGTCAGGTGCAGATGCGGCGGTCCATCCCGATCAGCGGGCCAAGTGGCGGCCGAGTGGATGGCCGCTGGTCTGCCACGCCAGGGTCCGCCTCGCCGGCCTCCAGGTCGAGGATCGCCGCGGCACCCCGCCCGAACTCGTCGGCGCGGTCATCCCGTGGGTCCACGTCCGCGTCCACAACGATCAGGCCGCTCCGTTCGACGAGCAGGGGGAGCATATCCGGCTGAGCGGCCGGCCCGTCTACCTGAGGCTCCGCAGCGCCAGGGAGCGGCGGGCGGCCGCGGCCGCGGCCCGGGCGGCGCTCCGGCGGGCGTGGCGGTTTGGGACGCTGGACCTGCGACTGTCACCTCCGGACCGCGCGCAGACACTCGGCGAGGCGATCGCCGCGGTAACGCTGTTTGTGCCCGTGCTCTTGTTCGGGCCCACCGTCCTCGTCGCGGCCGCGCTACTGCTGTGGCGGGCCTCCTCAGTCTTGCCCTCGGGACACCGGCCGTGGGTCCAGCTGATGTGCCTCGCGACGGCGGGTCTGTGGGCCGCAACGGCCGGGTACATGGTCCGCACGCTCGTAACAGCCTTCCGCCAGCGGCGCATCGCGACGATCGTGCGGATGACGCGCCGCGGCATCACCGTCGCCGATCGGGAGCATCGCCACGCGGAACTCGCCTGGACCGGGCTGCGCCGGGTCCACCCGCGAGCGTGGCCGGCGCGGCTGGTCTTCGAGGGCGGCGAGGAGGCCCTCCTCCCGTACGACCACCGGGTGCGGCAAGTCGCCGAGCTCGCCTGCGCCGAGCATCTCGGCGATGCGGGCGTGCTGCGGCGGGTCGCCCGCCGCAGGGCCCGCGACCTCGCCCTCCCCATCTGCCTGCTCACCCTCATCACCCTCACGCCGGCCCTCTCCGGGCCGTTCGGGGGCGGCAGGATGGCGCCGCTGCCGATCGTCTGGCCGGTCGCGCTGGCGGTGATGGCGGGAGTCCTCACCGCGGCGGCGCCGGACCTGATGCGGCGGTGCGAACACGCCGCGACGCGAGCCCGGCGGCGCGTCCGCCCGCTCGTCCGATCGCGCCGTCGATCACGCAGGTAGATGGTCGCCGCCACGACATCCGATGCCCCCATCACGATGCGCCCGGCACATCCTCTATCAACCCTCCCTCCTCCCCGCGTTCCCCCGCTCGCCCCGCTTCCCCCGCGTTCTGCCATTTCTCCCTAGGATCGCCCCATGACGGCCAGCAGCAGCGACAACAACACCAGCAAGCCCGACATCAAGCGCATCGGCGTCCTCACCGGCGGCGGCGACTGCCCCGGCCTCAACGCGGTCATCCGCGCCGTCACCAAGGACGCCCGCTTCAACGACATCGAGGTCGTCGGCTTCTACGACGGCTTCCTCGGACTGATCGAGAACCGCGCGACCTACCTCCACACCCCGGACGTTTCCAACATCCTCACCGTCGGCGGCACCATCCTCGGCTCCTCCAACAAGGCCAACCCCTTCAACCACCGCCTCCCCGGCGCCGAGGCCCCGACGGACGTCTCCCGCCGCTGCCTGGAGCACTACCGCGCCCGCGGCCTCGACGCGCTGGTCGTCATCGGCGGCGACGGCACCATGAGCATCGCCGCGGCCCTGCTGAAGGTCGAAGGGGCCGGCGGCCTCAACTTCATCGGCATCCCCAAGACCATCGACAACGACCTCTTCGGCACCGACCTGACCTTCGGCTTCACCACCGCCGTCTCCATCGCCACCGAGGCCCTCGACCGCGTCCACACCACCGCCGCGAGCCACCACCGCGCCATGGTCGTCGAGGTCATGGGCCGCAACGCCGGCTGGATCGCCCTCCACGCCGGCGTCGCTTCCGGCGCCGACATCATCCTCATCCCCGAGATCCCCTTCGACATGGAGCGCGTCGCCGACACCGTCCTCGACCGCGCCGGCCGCGGCAAGAGCTTCTCCATCATCTGCGTCGCCGAGGGGGCCCGCGCCCGCGGCGGGCAGCAGGTCGTCGCCAGGATCGACCCCACCTCCCCCGACCCCGTCCGCCTCGGCGGCGTCGGAAAGCTCGTCGCCGACTCCATCGAGTCCATCACCGCCCTCCGCGCCGAGCCGATCGAGGCCCGCTACGTCGTCCTCGGCCACGTCCAGCGCGGCGGCACCCCCGTCGCCGCCGACCGCGTCCTGGCCACCCAGTTCGGCCACCACGCCATGCGGCTGATCAAGTCCGGCGCCCGCAACCGCATGGTCGCCCTCTCCGGCGGCGCCCTCACCGACGTGGACATCGCCTACCCGGCCGGCCGCCAGCGCACCATCCCGCCGGACCACCCCCTCATCGCCGCGGCCCGCTCCGTCTACACCGCCTTCGGCGACTGACCCCCCCTCCCCCCCGGTGGGAAGACCTGTGGCGCATCAGCCCTTCCCCGGCTCGCCCGCTCGCCGCGATTCAAAGCGGCCTCACGCCCCCGCGCCGGCGTGAAAGACCATACATCAAAGATGTGCGGCCTTTGAGCCCGCGCCGTGAATCCCCGATGGCGGCCGCGGGCTTGCCGGGCGGATGAGCGCACCTTCGCTCGGCGCGCATGGCCCAACCGCCGGGGCGCACGTAGATTGTCCCTGTCCCCCGTGTGCACTTGGGGGGGGACGACGCGCGGCGGCCCGCGACCCCGGGGCGGCCGACAGCGCCACGTCGCACCGCGGGTCCACGCCGCCCGGCACACCGGGACCGGATCACGAAAGGCAGGCAGTCACCGATGCGAGCCAACCAGCGCCAGCAGCGTCGCTCCCGCGCCGCCTCCGCCCACCCCGACGCCCCCGCCGCCCTGCTCGAGTCCCTCGAGCCGCGCGTCCACCTCGCCGTCTTCGCCTACACCTCGATGATGGACTACCTGGGCGCCGATGCGCCCCTGCTGACCCTCCGCCCCTCCGGCGAGGACCCCGCCGCGCGCACCATCGCCTCCGCCGTCGCCCCCGCCGGCGACGTCAACGGCGACGGCGTGGACGACGTCATCGTCGGCGCCGGCGGGGTCGCCCCCGATGGCGGCCCCTCCAGCGCCATCGCCGCGGTCTACTCCGGCGCCACCGGCCAGCTCCTGCACACCTTCAGCGACGGCGCCGCCGAGTTCGGCGCCTCCGTCGCCGGCCTCGGCGACGTCAACGACGACGGCCACGCCGACCTCGCCGTCGGCTCCCCGCGCTTCAACGGCGGCGTGGGCGAGTTCGGCCGCGTCTACATCTTCTCCGGCCTCGACGGCTCCATCATCCGCGTCCTGGAGGGCCGGGGCGTCGGCCACCGCTTCGGCCAGGCGATCGCCGCGGCCGGCGACGCCAACGGCGACGGCGTCACCGACCTGGTCGTCGGCGCCCCCGGCGCCGGCGGCTCGGGCGCCGCGTACATCTTCTCCGGCGCCGGCGGCCAGCTCCTGCACACCCTCACCGGCGGCCCCTCCGGCGGCCGCCTCGGCGCCGCGGTCTCCACCGCCGGCGACATCAACAACGACGGCCGCGACGACGTGATCGTCGGCGCCCCCGCCGCCGGCTCGGGCGCAGCGCTGATCTTCTCCGGCCGCACCGGCGCGCTGCTGCGCACCCTCACCGGCGCCGCCGCGGGCGAGCGCTTCGGCGCCGCCGTCACCGGCGGGCACGACATCAGCGGCGACAACGTCCCCGACGTCGCGGTCGGCGCCCCCGCCGCCGCGGGCGGGGCCGGGTGGATCGCCGCGTTCTCCGGCGCGGGCACGTCGGTGCTCTTCACGGTTGACGGCGCCAAGCCCGGCGGCTCCTTCGGCGCCTCGCTCGCCTTCGCCGGCGACGCCGACGCCGACGGCACCGCCGACCTCCTCGTCGGCGAGCCCTCGCCGACCCCCGACGCCCGCGTCGCGGTCATCTCCGGCGCCGACGGCAGGCAGATCGGCGAGTTCGTCTCCCACAGCATCGGCCTGGTCATCGGCGACCGAGTCGGCGTCGCCGTCGCCCCCGCCGGCGACGTCAACGGCGACGGCGCGACCGACTTCCTCCTCGCCTCCACCCAGGACCTCAGCCCCGACGGGCGCGAGCGGGCCCGCATGTACGTCTTCTCCGGCGCATCCATGCTCCACCTGCTCCCGACCGGCATCGCCGACGGCCCCGTCATCTGGGGCGAGGCCGGCGGCGAGGGCTTCATGATCCTCGGCGGCGAGTTCTTCCTCCTCCCCAGCCGCGGCTTCGACCCCGGCGACCGCGTGATCGACATCAACAAGTCCCGCGTCGTCCTCGGCGGCCGCGACCTCCAGGGCTTCCAGCCATTCCTCTGGGAGGACGGCGAGCGCCGCAACCTGGTGGACCTCATCCGGACCTACGACGGCCCCGACGACAACTACACCCGCATCCGCGCTGTGGACATCACCGACTCCGGCCTGGTCCTGGTCGAGCGCATCACCGCCGACAACCGCTTCTCCACCTGGCTCTATGAGGACGGCGTCCTCACCTACCTCTTCGACGGCTCCGCCGTGATGATGAACGAGGCCCGCACCGTCCTGGGCCGCACCGAGCCCGAGGCCCTCAGCTCCTTCATCTGGACCCCCCAGGGCGGCGCCGTCGCCGTCCCCGGCTTCGGCGCCAACGACATCAACGAGTTCGGCCTCATCGTCGGCAGCGTCCGCGGCGAGGACACCTTCATCTACCCCGCCCTGCTCCGCAACGGCCAGATCGAGGTCCTCGAGCGCATCCGCGACGGCAACAACTTCTTCCCCCACACCCTCAACGACTCCGGCTGGATCGTCGGCCGCTACACCGACAACACCGGCGCCACCCGCGGCTTCTTCTACAACCCCGAGGACGGCGTCGTCAGGGACACCCGCGAGTCCGTCACCGCCGGCGACCCCCCCGGCCTCGACGAGAGCCGCCACGTCCGCCTCTCGGCCATCAACAACGAGGGCGTCATCATCGGCCGCACCCTCGACAACGGCCTGGGCTTCATCCTCACGCCCATCGGCCGCGGCCCGGTCCGCGCCCTCGCCGGCAACCGCATGAGCGCCACCGAGCCCCCCGGCAGCCCCCTCACCGCCATCACCATCAACCTCGCCCAGGAGATCCTCGCCTTCCAGCGCGACCCCGCCACCGGCCGCTGGTCCGCCATCAACCTCACCGGCTCCGCCGCCGCCCCGCGCGTCTCCGACGCCATCACCTTCACCGACCCCGTCTCCGGACGCGTCGCCTACGGCGCGGTCGCCGAGGACGGCGTCTACCTCATCCTCCAGCGGGCCAACGGCGAGTGGGTCGTCCGCAACCTCACCGCCGAGGCCGCCGCCGCCGGCGCCCCCGCCACCGCCATCGTCCGCGGCCTCACCACCTTCACCTCCCTCGAAGGCGTCGCCTACCTCGCCGGGATCGACGGCGTCGGCGACGTCGTCGCCTACACCAGCACCTCCGACACCAACGACGACGGCCTCCCCGCCTGGCGCTACATCAACTTCAGCGCCGAGCACCTGCGTCCCAACGGAATGGCCACCCCCACCTTCCACGGCGGGCTCGTCTCCTACGTCACCTCCTGGGACGGCCTGAACATCGCCGGCCTCGACGAGAACGGCGACATCTGGTCCGTCTGGACCTCCCCCGAGCTCGGCGACCGCTGGGAGTCGGTCAACCTCAGCGCCATCACCGGCGCCCCCGTCCTCGTCGGCGGCCTCGCCCCCTTCCTCGCCTCCTGGGGCGCCATCCACATCGCCGGCACCGACGCCAACGGCGACACCGTCGTCACCTGGTGGGTCCCCGGCTTCGGCGGCGAGTGGGCCAAGAACAACCTCACCGAGGAGTACGACTTCGTCCAGCTCCGCCCCGAGAGCGTCAGCAGCTTCGTCACCGAATGGGGCGCCCTCAACATCATCGGCCTCGACGACCGCGGCGAGACCAGCATCTACTGGTGGGTCCCCGAGACCAACACTTGGCTGCTCACCCACCTCGACCTCGAACGCCCCGACCGCAGCATCCGCCCCGTCGGCCGCCTCGACGGCTTCGCCGGCCGCCAGGACTCCATGAGCCTCTTCGGCGCCGGCCCCAACGGCGAGATCCTGCGGATGCACTGGCGCCCCGGCCAGGAGTGGCTCTTCGAGAACCTCACCGCCGCCGTGCAGTAATCCCCATCCCGGCCCCGCCCGGGAGCCCGGGGAGTGGGGGGGGAGGGGGGCGGAGGAAGGCCCGGGCACACGGAGGGTGGCCCGGCCCCCTCCGTCCCCCTCTCCCCACTTCCGCGCCCCCTCGTCTTTGTGCGCGCCCGTGACGCAAGATGAAGCGGCGCTCATCGTTCCGCTGAAACACACGGTTCCCGCACGCGCAGGCGAAGTGCGGTGTTCACTTGGTGGCTTGGCCGCGGCCCGGCCCGGCACTACCTTTGGGTGTGCCCCCCGAACCCCCGTGCGTTCGGAGGAGTCGAGAGTGAACCGGGCTCGTCCCGCGCGCCCTCCTCCATGAAAGGCCAGCACGATGCGTGTTGACGATGGGGGCGAGGAGCTCGGAGGCGTTGCCGCGCGCCCTCCTCCATGAAAGGCCAGCACGATGCGTGACCCCCGTCGCTGCCCCCGGACCGCTCGCACCCCCGCCCCGGCGGATGGCCTCCTGGAGGCGCTCGAGCCGCGCCTGCACCTCTCCGTCTTCGCGTACACCTCCCTGACCCAGTACCTCGCCGAGTCCTCGCCCCTGTTCACCCTCCGCCCCGCCGGCGAGGACGCCCCCGCGCCCACCATCGCCTCCTCCGTCGCCGGCGCCGGCGACATCGACGGCGACGGCGTGAACGACATCCTCGTCGGCTCCGGCGGGCGCAGCAGCCAGGGCGGCGGCGGCCCGATCCGCGCCGTCGCCGCGGTCTACTCCGGCGCCACCGGCCGGCCCCTGCTGACCGTCGCCGACGGCTCGGCGCTGCTGACCTTCACCGGCGCCCGCCCCAACGCCAACCTCGGCGCGGCCGTCGCCTTCGCCGGGGACGTGGACTTCGACGGCCGCGACGACCTGCTCGTCGGCAGCCCCGCCGCCAACCCCGACGCCGCCGTCCTCGTCTACTCCGGCGATGGCGGCGGCCTGCTCCACGCCTTCACCGCCCGCGCCGGCAACCTCGTCGGCTCCGACCGCCTCGGAACCGCCGTCGCCGCTCTCGGCGACATCACCGGCGACGGCATCATCGACTTCGTCTTCGCCGGCACCCAGGACGCCAACGCCGGCCGCAACGACCGCTCCCGCATGTACGTCTTCTCCGGCGCGCCCGCCGCGAACCTCCAGCCCCGCGGCATCAACGACGACCCCGCCATCTGGGGCTCCGCCGGCTCCGGCGGCGCGGACTTCCTCATCCTCAACGGCGAGCGGTTCATCCTCCACGCCCGCGAGGGCTTCCTCCCCGGCGACCGCGTCATCGACGTCAGCAACAGCGACGTCGTCCTCGGCGCCGCCGCGGACGGCGGCGCGTTCCTCTGGGAGGCGGGCGTCCGCACCGCGCTCGAGGACATCATCGTCGCCTTCGACGGCCCCGAGGGCGACTACGCCTCCCTTCGCGCGGTGGACATCACCGACGAGGGCCTTGTCCTCGTCGAGCGCCTGCGAAGCGGCGAGACGCCGACCGCATGGGTGCTCGACGGCGGCACGCTCCGCTACCTCTTCGACGGCACGCCCGTCCGCCTGAACGCCTCCGGCGCGGCCGTCGGCCTCGCCCCGGACGCGGAGGACGTCTCGGTCTTCTGGACCGCCGCGGGCGGCGCCGTTCTCATCGAGGGCTTCCGGGCCGTGGACCTCAACGACGGCGACGCCGCCGTCGGCACCGGCCCGATCGACAGCCCCCAGGGCCAGCGCGAGGCGCTGATCTGGAAGGGCGGCGAGCTGCGGCCCATGATCCCCGCCCTCGCCCCGCACTACATCCCCACCGCCATCAACAACGACGGCCACATCGTCGGCATCTACGAGCGCCCCGGCGGCGGCCGCGACGGCTTCTTCTTCGCGGAGGGGATCGGCTTCTACCTCGTCTCCGACGCCGTGATCGACCCGCCCCCGGCGCTCACCACCAGCTCCCGCATCATCCTCGCCGACGTCAACAACATCGGCCTCATCGTCGGCTCCGCCCCCGACACCGGCGCGGGCTTCATCCTCACCCTCGCGGCCGACGCCATCGCCGGCACGCGCGACGGCCCGATCGACGCCCAGATCCCCGCCGACGGCGCCCAGAGCGTCGTCACCCTCAACCCCGCGGGCGACATCATCGTCTACCGGCGCGACCCCGCCACCGGCGCCTGGTCCGCCATCAACCTCACCCAGGCCGCCGGCGCCCCCCGCGCCGACGAGGTCGCCAGCTTCACCCTCCACGACGGCGGCCAGGTCTTCTACGTCGCCGTCGCCCCCGACGGGCTCTACCTCATCAACGAGCGCGCCGACACCGACGGCAACCCCACCGGCCGGGGCTGGAGCGTCCGCAACCTCACCGCCGAGCTCGAGGGCGCGGCCCCGATCGTCCGCGGCCTGAACATCATGACCGCCGGCGGCCTCACCGTCATCGCCGGCCTCGATGAAGCCGGCGACGTCGTCGCCTACCGCAGCGCGGGCGTCGAGGTCATCCCCCCCGAGCGCGAGGTCCGCCCGGTCTTCTCCTACGAGAACCTCTCCGAGACCCACCTGCGCCCGGGCAGCTTCGCCACCCCCGCCTTCGTGGGCCGGCTCGTCTCCTTCGTGACCTCGTGGAACGCCATGCACCTCGCCGGCCTCGACGAGGACGGCCGCATCTGGGCCGTCTGGACCGCCCCGGAGCTCGGCGGCCGCTGGCAGTCGGTCAACCTCAGCGAGGTCACCGGCGCCCCCACGATCGTCGGTGCCCTGACCCCCTTCCTCACCCCGTGGGGCACCATCCACATCGCCGGCGCCGACGAATCCGGCGACACCGTCGTCGCCTGGTGGGCCCCCGGCTTCGGCGGCCGTTGGGAGAAGAACAACCTCACCCGGGAGTTCAACTTCGCCAAGCTCCGCCCCCAGAGCGTCAGCAGCTTCGTCACCCCCTGGGGCGGGCTCAACATCGCCGGCCTCGACGACCGCGGCGAGGTCCGCGTCTACTGGTGGTCCCCCGAGTCGAACACCTGGCGGATCGACGGCATCGACGCCGCCCGCCCCGACCGCGCCGCCCGCCCCTTGCGCCGCCTCGACGGCTTCGCCGGCCGCGACAGCACCATGAACCTCTTCGGCGTCGGCCCCGGCGGCGACCTCCTCCGCCTCCACTGGGCCCCCGGCCAGGTCTGGCAGTTCGAGAACCTCACCCAGGCCGCGAGGGCGTAACCCCGGGGAGCCCCCAACCCCGGCCCGGGCCGACCCATCCCGCGCACGCTGCAAGCCGTGCGGCCCGATGTGTGGTGTGTGCTGTGAGCTGTGTGCTGCACGATGTGTGGTGTCTGTTGGAGGGCCCCGCGCCGCACACGACTCGATTCACACCCGCCCCGCCCCGACGTACACTCTCCCCCATCGAGCGGCCGCGACCGCGCCGTCCCCCGCTCCTGTCCCCCTTCCACCCCCCATCCCAGGAGCCACCCATGAGCCTCCAACTCGGCGACACCGCCCCCGACTTCACCCAGGACTCCACGCAGGGCCCGATCCACTTCCACGAGTACATCGACGGCAAGTGGGCCGTCCTCTTCTCCCACCCGAAGAACTTCACCCCGGTGTGCACCACCGAGCTCGGCGAGGTCGCCAAGCTCAAGGCCGAGTTCGACAAGCGCAACGTCCGCGTCCTGGGCCTGAGCGTGGACCCCGTCCACGAGCACCACGCCTGGTCGAAGGACATCGAGGAGACCCAGGGCGCCGCGCTGAACTTCCCCCTCCTCGCCGACGCCGACCGCAAGGTCTCCACCCTCTACGGGATGATCCACCCCAACGCCGACAACACCCTCACCGTCCGCTCCGTCTTCATCATCGGCCCGGACAAGAAGATCAAGCTCACCCTCACCTACCCCGCCAGCACCGGCCGCAACTTCGACGAGATCCTCCGCGTCATCGACTCCCTCCAGCTCACCGCCGAGTACAAGGTCGCCACCCCCGTCAACTGGAAGCACGGCGACGACTGCATCATCGTCCCCGCCGTCAGCGACGACGAGGCCGACCGCGCCTTCCCCAAGGGCTACAGGAAGGTCAAGCCCTACCTCCGCGTGACGCCCCAGCCCAACCTGTAACGCGGATCTCCTTCAGGAGTCCCCGTCGCCCGCCGCCCCGGCCGCGCCGCCGCCCGCGCCCGGACGCCTCCACCCCAGCTCCGGGTCCTTCTCCAGCCGCGTCGCCGACTGCTTCATGCACCGCAGGCAGATGTGCGCCTCCGGGTGCAGCGGGCTCTCCCACTGCGGCTGGTCGCGGTGCTCCAGGCACATCGTGCACTTGCTCCCCGCAAGCTCCCGCCCCCCGCCCGCCAGCACCACGTCCGCGTACGCCGTGCTCAGGCACTTCAGGCAGATCAGGCTCCCCTGGTGCCCCTCCACCATCGGCTCCTCCGCGAACTCCGCGCGGCAGAAGTCGCACCGCGACACCACCACCGTCCCGTCCGGCAACGTCTCGTGCATGTTGCTCGCTCCTCCCCCGCCTCAGGCCCCCGCGCCCGGGCTCACCTTCCCCGCCGCGGCCGCCGCCTCCCCGCCCGGCCCGCGCCGCGCCTTGCCGTAGCCGACCCCGTTCCCGTTCCCCCCCGCCGCGCCGTCGGCCCGCACCAGCTGGTTCTGCGCGATCATCCGGTACACCGCGCACCGCTCCAGAAGCTCCTCGTGCCGCCCCTGGTCCACGATCTTCCCCTCCGCCATCACCACGATCCGGTCCGCGGCCATCACCGTGCTCAGCCGGTGCGCCACGATCAGGCACGTCCGCCCGCGCCCGAACTCCGACAGCGCCTCGGCGATCTTCGCCTCGCTGTCGGCGTCGATCATGCTCGTCGCCTCGTCCAGGATCAGGATCGCCGGGTCCCGCAGCACCGCCCGCGCGATCGACAGCCGCTGCTTCTGCCCCCCGCTCAGCCCCGCGCCCCCCTCCCCGATCATCGCGTCGTACCCCCCCGGCTTCTCCAGGATGAACTCCTCCGCCCGCGCACGCCGCGCCGCCTCCCGGATCCGCTCCTCCGACGCGTGCGGGTCCCCGTAGGCGATGTTCGACCGGATCGTCCCCGCGAACAGCACCGTCTCCTGCGTCACCACCCCGATCTGCCGCCGCAGGCTCCGCACCGACACCTCGCGCACGTCCCGCCCGTCGATCAGCACCCGCCCCTGCTCCGGGTCGAACAGCCGCGGCACCAGGCTCAGCAGCGTCGTCTTCCCCGACCCGTTCGGCCCCACGAACGCCACCGTCTCCCCGTGCTTCACCGTCAGCGACACCCCGCGGATCGCCGGCCCCGCCCCCGCGCCCGACGCCGGCCCCGCCAGCCCGTCCCCCTCGCCACCGCTCGGGTACGAGAACGTCACGTTCTCGAACACCACCGACCCGCCCGGCGCGTGCCGCGGCATCCGCGGCAGCCGGTGCCCGTGCCCCGGCTCCGGCTCCAGCCCCAGCAGCACCCCGATCCGGTCCGCCGCCGCCGACGCCTGCTGGATGTCGTTGCTGAACCCCGTCAGCGGCTTGAGCGACGCCGCCGCGATCCCCAGCGACCCGAACACCACCAGGAACGACCGCGGGTCCAGCCGCCCGTCGATGATCGCCTTCGCCGCCACCAGCGCCAGCGCCCCCAGCACGAACACCGTCAGCATCTCGATCAGCGGGCTCGACAGCGCCCGCGCCGTCCGCACCCGCAGCTCCTGCCGCACCACCCGCTTGTTGATCCGGTGGAACCGCCCCGCCTCCGTCCGCTCGCTCGTGTACACCTTCACCACCCGCAGCCCCCCCAGCGTCTCCGCCGCGGTCTGGTACAGCCCCGCCTGCCCCTCCAGCGCCGTCCGGCTCGCCCGGCGGATCCGCTTGCCCAGCTTGCGGATCACGTGGTACATCACGAACGCCACCGGCAGCGCCACCAGCGTCAGCCGCCAGTTCCACCACAGCGCCACCCCCAGCGCCGCCAGCCCCTTGGTCGCCTGCGCCACCGCCTTGCCCAGCAGCGCGTTGAACCCGCTCCCCAGCGTCGCCGTGTCGTACACCACACGGCTGATCGTGTCCGTCGTCCCCGCGCGCAGCACCGTCTTCAGCGGCAGGTGCACCGCCCGCCGGAACGCGTCACGCCGGATGTTCGCGATCGTCCGGCTGATCACCGTCAGCGCCAGATACTGGTGCAGAAAGTTCGCCGTCGCCCCGATCACCGTCAGCACCCCCAGCCCCACCACGATCCACAGCACCGCCTGGAACCGCCCCCGCGGCAGCCCCTCGATCCACGCCTCCGGGACCTGGACCCGGCTCAGCAGCGACGACTCCGCCAGCCGCGCGTTCAGCTCCCGCGCCAGCACCGGCAGGTCCTTCCCCATCGCCTCCACCCCGCCCGCGCCCCCCTCCACCCCCGCCGCCGCCGGGTCCTGCGGCAGCACGAGGATGTTGTCCAGCACCGGGGCCATCGCCACGATCCCCGCCCCCAGCCCCCCCGCCGAGATCGCCGCGAACACCAGCGACGCCGCCAGCATCC
>JBIQJK010000040.1:0-30219 GCA_044507535.1 Planctomycetaceae bacterium
CATCTGGGTCCTTCAGCGTCCAAACGACATGCACGTGCGCATCGCCGGCGAGCCGCGACCCGGGCGCGAGGTAGGAGAGCTGCCCCGTCATCCCCAGGTGCACCAGCACCACCCGCCCCGACTCCCCGACGACCGCCAGCTGCTTCCCCCGCCGCGCCGTCCGCGCGATGCGGTCCCCGGCGAGCAGGTCCGCCCGCCGCAGCCGCCGCGGCGTGATCGGCTCCCTCCCCCGCGCCCGCGAGAATCCCCCCGCCGGGTCCCCCGGCACGACCACCATGTCCCGCCGCCGCACCCCGACCGAGGCGACGACCCGGCCCACCACATGCGGCTCGAGCGTTCGGCGCGTGCACTCAACTTCAGGCAACTCGGGCATGCGCGCAGCGTATGCGCCGAACCCCGGTGCCCCAACGGCTCAGTAGTCCAGCCGGAATCGCGCTTCCGGACCGTCATAGTTCAGCACGCACGAGGCCAGGAAGGTCCGACCGAGCAGGATGCCGATGTGCTGCTGTGCGAGCGGGTGCCCGACGACCTGGAGCGCGCTCGAAACGACGTGTCCGGTCGGGTTGTCTACCAGGTGCAGGGCAATGTCATAGAGGCTGACGGCGCACGGTGCGCCGGCGGTTGACGGGGTGTGCATGAAATCGGTGCCGGTCGGCGTGAGCGCGAGGCGCTCGATGATGGTGGAGTCCACCAGCACGGCACTCGCCCCGGTGTCGATCAGGGCGCGCGCCCGGATTGGCGCGGGCACGTCCAGCCCCTGCGCCTTCAGGGCCGCCTCGCGGATCTCCGTGACGCCCACCCAGAGGTCGAGGATCGGCCCGGCCGCGCCGATGGGATGGGTCAGCGTGGGCATGGCGCGAGGTCGCGGGTGAAGAACAGGACCGACTCGTGCTCCTCGATACGCTTCACTAGAAAGGGCCGGATCCCGCACTCCCCGTACCCCGCTCGCAGCGCATCCTCATACGTGCGGTACGTGCCGATGAGCCGGTCGCCCGTGATGACGGCAAAGTCACCCGACCGCTCGACGAGTGTTGGAAGGAGGCGACGGTACGTCCGGAGCTCCGCTTCCAGCACGGAAGCCGGCTCCGTTCCGGATTGCGATGCCGCGCTCATGGGTCGCGCTCCTTGCGTTGCCCCTGAGCCAGACTATCGGATGAGGCGGGCCCGGGCAAATGAAACCCGGTCTGCCCGCTCACCGCCCGGCCGCAGCGCTCCATCCCGTTTCATAACCAGCCACGCCCCCCCACAGTGATATGCCGCCAGTCTACTGCGTCTTCCCCCGCCGCTCCCGGAAGAACTTCCGCAGCATCTCCCCCGCCTCCTCCGCCATCACCCCGCCGATGGGCGTCACGCGGTGGTTCAGCCGCTCATCCTCCGTCAGCCGCATCAGCGAGCCCATCGCCCCGGCCTTCGGGTCGGCGCACCCGTAGACCACCCGCCCGAGCCGCGCGTTGACGATCAGCCCGGCGCACATGGCGCACGGCTCGAGCGTCACCACCAGCGTGCAGTGGTTCAGCCGCCAGTCCCCCACCGCCGCGGCCGCGGCGCGGATGGCGATCAGCTCCGCGTGCGCCGTGGGGTCCTTGTCCACGTGCCGCCGGTTGAACCCCTCCCCGAGCACCCGGCCCGTCGCCGTCTCGTACACCACCGCCCCGACGGGCACATCCCCGATCGCCGCGGCCTCCCCGGCGAGCTCGAGAGCCCGGCGCATCATCGCGAGATCGGTGTCGGTGGGTTCCACGATAAAAGGGCCAAATCGCAAAGGGCCAAACTGCCAAACTCAGACCTGCGGGAATGGACCGCGCTTCCTATTTGGCCATGCGGCCCTTTGCCATCTGGCCATCTTCCTCACGGCCCCCCGCCATCGCCCGCGTCGGCGTCGATCGGGGCGCCCCCCTTCGCCGCGGCCTTGCGCCTCGAGAACGCATCGAACCCCGCCGAGACCCGCTGCGCCGGCAGCAGCCGCAGCATCACCAGCCCCAGCTCGTACAGCGCGTACAGCGGGATGGCCAGCAGCAGCATCGAGATCGGGTCCGCCGGCGTCAGCACTGCGCCGACGATCGCGCAGATCATGATCGCGTGCCGCCGATACTTCGACAGCAGCTCCGGCTGGATGATCCCCGCCCATCCCAGCAGCAGCACCACCACGGGCATCTGGAACGCCACCGCGAACGCCAGCGAGAAGCTCAGCAGCAGCCCCACGTACTCGCTCACCCGGAACTGCTGCATCACCGGCCCGCCGCCGACCATCGGGATCGTCAGCGTCCCCCCGTCCCCCGCCCCGATGCGGATGCGCAGCTCCTTCAGCGGCCCGTTGACCCACATCTGCCCCACCTCGGGCGCCTCCGGGTCCGCCTCGAGCACCGGCACGCCCGGCAGCGCCACCCCCTGAGGCAGCGGCGCGGTCGGCGCCGCCGACCCGCCGCCGGCCAGCGTCGTCCCGAAGTTGATGAAGAACGCCAGCACCACCGGCAGCATCGCCTTGTACATGAACACGATGCCCAGGAGCGTCAGCAGGATCGACAGCGGCGAGAGCAGGTACGCGAAGCGCCGCTCGTTCTCGTACAGCCCCGGGGCGATGAACATCCACAGCTGCCAGAAGACCCACGGCGCCCCGACCAAGATCGTCAGGATGAAGCTGATCTTGACGTAGGCGTAGAACAGCTCCAGCACCCCGGTGATCTGCAGCTTCGCCGGCAGGTTCGCCGCCAGCAGCGCCTCCTGCACCGGGTGCATCAGGTACCCCAGCACCGGCTTGCCCACCAGCAGCGCGAGCACGAAGATCGGCACGATCCCCAGCAGCGCGTAGATCAGCCGCCGGCGGAGCTCCTCGAGATGGTCGCCGAAGGGCATGATGGCGTCGTTGGAAGACCGTTCGGGCATATCGCGGGCCGCAACCGTCGTCGTGTGGGCGCCCGGTGGGGGGGCTGGGCGCGTCGGGCCGGGCCCGACCCGCGGGCCCGGTGAAGGTTGGAGGATAGACGGGCCGCGACCCCGTAGGGCCCCGGGCACGCCCGCTTCCCGCGGCAGCCCGGCCCGCAAGGTCCCCATACAACCCTGGAATCGCACCCGAACTTCCGCCCCGGCGCGACGGAGACCGCCGCGGGGCGCATCCCAGTAGGGACAGACGGAGCGCACAGGTGAGCCCGGGCGAGGCGACGGACCCAGCACGGATCGGCCACGGCGACGCCCTCGCCGCGGCGGCCATCGGCGGCGACGAGGAGGCCCTGCGCGCCCTGTGGGAGGCGCACCGGCGCTGGGTCGCGGCGATCCTGCTGGCCCACAAGCCGCGTGAGGCCGACCTGGACGACCTGCTCCAGGAGGTCGCCGCGATCGTCGTCGCCAAGCTCGGCGAGGTCCGCGACGGCGGGGCCCTGCGCCCCTGGCTGCGGACCGTGGCCATCAGCGTCGCCCGCACCGACGCACGCAAGCGCCGCCGCGCGGGGCAGCCGGGGTGGCTGCGGCGCGTGGCCCGGGCGCTCGGCGGGGCCGCTGCGGCCGCGGGCCACGACGGCCGGCCCCGGCACGATGAGCCGGGGGTCTCCGCGGCGGTGCAGGAGGAGGGGCGGCGGCTGATGGACCTGGCGAGGCGGCTCCCGGATGGGTACCGCGAGCCGCTGCTGCTCAAGTGCATCCGGGGGCTGAGCTACCGGCAGATCGGCGAGATGCTCGGCCTGCCGGAGACGACGGTGGAGACGAGGATCGCGCGGGGGAGGCGGATGCTCCGGGAGCTCGCCGAGCGCGAAGCCGGCGAGGACCGGGCCGAGGTGGGCGTGGGGGCGCTGCGGGATGGACGCTGACGAGGTGATCAGATGACTGCGACACCCAATGAGTTCCGGGATCGAGAAGGCTTCTTCGGTGGGGACGGCGATGCGCCGCTGACCCGGCACGAGCGGCTGCTCAACCGCGTGGTGGATGGGGAGGCGACGGACGCGGAGTGGGCCGAGTTCCGCGAGTGGGCCGATGCGCAGTTCCCGGGGGCCGAGCGGTGCGCGTGGCGCGAGCTGGCGACGGCGCAGCGGCAGCAGGCGGTGCTCGCCGCGGCGGTGGGGCGCGAGGTGGGCGCGGCGCGCGGGGTGGACCTGCCCCGGGCGGGCCACCGGCACGGCCCCGCGGTCGCGGGGCGCGTGGGGATGTGGACGGGGTGGGGGATGGCGGCCGCGGGCGCGCTGCTGGTGGCGGCCAACGCGTGGCTGGGGCCGCTGTGGCGGCCGGGGCAGGGGCCGGGCGCGGGCGGGGCCGGCGGCGCTCCGCTGAGCGCGGCGGGGCTGTTCCGCATCGACTCGCCCGAGGACGCCATCGAGGTGTACAAGCGAAAGGGGGAGCAGACCGGGCGGGTGATCGGGGAGATCCCCGACCGCGTGCTGGTGGAGTCGCGCCCGCGCCAGCAGGGGCCGGGGTTCGAGGTGGTGTACATCCGGCAGTTCGTCGAGCGGGCGGAGGTGACGGACCTGTACCGCTTCGGCCACAGCGAGGCGGGGGCGGCGCCGGTGCTGATCCCGGTGAGCGCCCCGGCGCAGCACGCGGACACATTCTGAGCCGGAACGCGACGGAAAGAAGCGCGGGGCGCATCTGAGCGTCCCGCAGGCGGGCGAGCGCCCGCGCTGGGCACATGATGCAAGGAGTGATCCGATGAACCCGATGAAGTTTGCCAGGCTCGGAGCGATCGGCGCCGCGGCGGCGCTGCTGGCGGCTGTGACCGCCGCGCCGGCCGGGGCGCAGGAGCGGCGGGTGACCGTCCGCAGGGTCCCGGAGCCGCCGGCCGCGCCGGCCGCCGGCGCGCGCACCGAAGAAAGGAACATCACGATCGTCCGCACCGGCGAGGATGGCGGCAACATCGCGGTCGAGGTGCGCAACGGCGAGGTCGTGCGGGCGGAGGTGGACGGCGAGCGGGTGCCGAACGATCGCGTGCGGCTTGAGAAGGGCCAGGTGCGGATCATGGACGACGACGGCGAGGTCCTGGCGCAGCTGGACCTCCCGCGGGCGCCCGAGGCGCCGACGGTGTACGCCCTCCGCGGCCCCGAGGGCTTCGGCAACCTGGAGAACCTGCGGCTGTTCTACGGCGGCGGCGAGGAGGCGGCGGGCGCCTGGGCTTTTGCCCAGCCCGCCGAGCCGCCGAAGGTGATGCTCGGCGTCTCGCTGGCCGAGCCGGACCGGTCGCTGCGCCGGCACTTCGACTTGAAGCGCGGGGAGGCGACGATGCTGCTGGGGGTGTACGAGGGGCTGCCCGCGGCGGAGGCGGGGCTGCGGCCGTACGACCTGGTCGTGGAGGTCAACGGCAAGCCGGCGGGGCCGGGGGAGCTGCGGGGGGCCATCAACAAGGCCGAGCCGGGGGAGACGCTGGACCTGACGGTGATCCAGGGGGGCCGGCGGAAGGACGTGACGGTCAAGCTGCGGGCGTACGACGCCGAGGCGCTGGAGGCCGCGGCGAAGCGGCACCGCGAGCAGATGGCGGCCGAGCAGGAGGAGGTGGGGTTCTTCGACTTCAACGTGATCCCGCCGACGCCGCCGTCGCCGCCCGCGCTCCCGGGCCGCAGCGATGCGCAGACGCAGGAGCTGCTGCGCCGGCTGGAGGCCGATGTGAAGGTTCGCGCCGATGAAGCGCGGCGCCGGGCCGAGGAGCTGATGCGCGAGTCCGGGGCCCGCCAGCGGGAAGCGGACCGGCGCGCCAGGGAGGCCGACGGGCAGCTCGAGCGGCTCGAGCAGCGCATGGAGCGGCTGGAGCGGCTGCTGGAGCGCCTGGCGGAGGAGGAGCGGCCCAGGCGGCGGAGCGGCGGCGACTGATCAGCGCACGATTCAGCCCGTTGCTCGACTGCCCCGCGGGGCCGGCGTGACGAGAGGCCGGCCCCGCTGCTTTTCTTTGCGCCCCGCGTCCGGGCGGCCGGCAACCCGGGCGGCGGGGTAGCCGTATGATCCACGAACCGCGGCGCCGCCGGAGAGGGCGGCCCGCCCGCGACACGGACGACCACGCCCGGGGGGCCGGCGGGGCAGAATGGAGTCGAGCATGCCCGATCCGCTGGCAAGGGGCCCAGGCGCCGCGGCCCCCGTGGACACCGAGACGGCCGTGGCGCAGGTGCGCGACGTGTACCTCCGGCTGCGGGAGCAGATCCACAAGGTCATCGTCGGCCAGGACGAGGTGGTGGACGAGATCCTGATCGCGATGTTCTGCCGCGGGCACGCGCTGGTGCAGGGGGTGCCGGGGCTGGCCAAGACGCTGCTGATCTCGACGATCGCCAAGACGCTGAGCCTGGGGTTCAGCCGCATCCAGTTCACCCCGGACCTGATGCCCAGCGACATCACCGGGACGGAGGTGATCGAAGAGGACAAGACGACCGGGACGCGGGAGCTGCGCTTCGTCAAGGGGCCGATCTTCGCGAACGTGATCCTGGCGGACGAGATCAACCGGACGCCGCCGAAGACGCAGGCCGCGCTGCTGGAGGCGATGCAGGAGCACCAGGTGACGGTCGGCGGGACGCAGCACCGGCTCCCCGAGCCGTTCTTCGTGCTGGCGACGCAGAACCCGATCGAGCAGGAGGGGACGTACCCGCTGCCGGAGGCGCAGCTGGACCGGTTCATGTTCCAGGTGCGGATCGGCTACCCCAGCGCGGACGAGGAGGTGGAGATCGTCCGTCGGACGACCGCCGGGACGCGGGGGACGCCCGAGGCGGTGCTGACCTCGCCGGAGATCGCGCGGACGCAGGAGCTGGTGCGGGCGACGCCGGTGCCGGACCACGTCATCCGCTACGCGCTGCGGCTGGTGCGCGCCACGCGCGTGAGCGAGCCGATGGACGGGGAGGGGGCGCGGCCGAAGATGATCCGCGATTATGTGGGCTGGGGCGCCGGCCCGCGGGCCAGCGAGTACCTCATCCTCGCGGCGAAGGCGAAGGCGATCCTCAACGGGACGACGAACGTGACCGTCGAGCACGTGCGGGCGATGGCCAAGCCGGTGCTGCGCCACCGGGTGCTGACCAACTTCAACGCCGAGGCGGACCAGGTCACGACCGACATGATCATCGAGTCGATGCTGAAGGAGATCCCGGTCGAGGGGATCAGCGCGGAGGAGAAGCGGATGATGGAGTCGGCGATGCGGTGACGCGCGCGCCGGCCGCGCGATCGAGGAGAGCCCCCGGCGCGAGCCGGGGGTTTTTCGTTTCCGGCGGCCGGGCACTGGGCACTTGGCTCCGGGCGCTCGCTCCGGTCGTCGTCCTGCCCGGGCCTTGCCCGGAGACTCGCTCCACCCGCCCCTCTTGCCGGCCACGGCTCGCGGCCCGGCAGGGTGTGCATTCTTGCTTGTGCGAGCACAAGCATGCCACCCGGTTGAGGGCGGGTGATCAGCGGAGGGAGTCGCGGATCATCCGCAGCATGCGCCGGGCGGTGGTCTCGTAGGTGAAGCGGGCCCGGACGCGGCGGGCGATGGAAGCCGACGTGTTGCGCCGCCAGGCGGGCCGTTCGACGGCGCGGCGGACGGCGGCGGCGAGGGCGTCCTTGCTCGTGAAGGTCGTCTCGGCGAGGTCGCCCAGGAGCCACGCGCCCTCGGGGTCGGGGGGGAGGCCGCCGTGGTAGATGGAGGGGTCGGCGCGCCAGGCGGGCAGGACGCTCCAGGCGTGCGGGGCGGGGAGGCCGAGGCGCTGGAGGAGCGCGGTGGCCGCGAGGGCCTCGGGGGAGTCGGCGACGGCGTAGAGCGACCCGCGGTTGTGCAGCGCGGTGGCGTAGGGGGCGCCGCGGTCGATCAGCGCGCCGATGACGAGGGCCTCGACGGGGCCGAGGTCGTCGCGCTTGAGGCGGCACAGGGGCAGCCCCCCGGAGAGGGCGCACTCCATGACGCGCTGGTGGAGGAGCCAGTTGACGGAGGCGTGGAGGTGCGCGGCGGCGCACCGGTAGGAGGCGCGGAGCTCCTCGCCATGGTCGAGCGCGCCGCGGGCGAAGCGGGCGAGGGTGGGGTGGTTCTCCCAGCCGCGGCCGTAGAGGTGGAAGCGCCAGCCGTGCGCCTCGCAGATCTCCGCGGCCCAGCGGGCAGTCTCGTGGCGGAGGATGCGGTCGGCCATGGGGCGGCACCACTGGCTCATCGCGTGGGAGACGATCCTGTCGTCGGGCGAGACGCCGACGCGGGCGAGCTCCTCGCGCGTCGCGGCCTCGAGGCGCTGGGAGACGCGGGCGGACATGGTGTCGGCGGCGATCTCCTTCACCCGCTCGTAGAGGGCGCCGATGGCGCGGGCGGAGGCCGGGCTGGCGGCGGAGAGGGCGATGAGGCGGTCGCGGCAGGCCTCGGGGGTCTCGCTCTGGTTGCTGGCGAAGGCGATCTCGCAGGCGTGGCGCTCGGCGAGCTCCGGGGCGACGGGGCCGGCGTGGAACTTGCGATCGCAGACGACGACGGGGGAGGGGAGGGTCCGCTCGCGGGGGTAGCCGAAGAGGGTGAAGAGGCGCGTGTGGAGGTGGCCGACGAGGAAGTCGAGCCGGGTCTGGGCGCGCCCGGCCTCCTCGCGGAAGAGGTTGGGCATCTCGTCCTGGATCCAGCAGACGACCGGGACGCCGGCGGGCATGAACCGGCCGAGGTCGGCGCGGGTGTAGTTGATCAGGACGATCAGGTCGGGGCGGAAGCGGGCGATGGTCTGGAGGTAGCCGACGGTGGCCAGCAGGGTGGAGTCATCGGGCTCCATGAGGACCTGGGCGTCGCAGCCGAGGCGGCTCATGGCCGCGGCGAGGTCGGCGGCGGAGTGGCGGATGAAGGTGGAGAAGCGGTAGGTCAGCAGGAGGACGCGCAGGGGGCTCTCCGGGGCGGCGCCGGCGGGGTGGTCGAGGGCCCGGGCGTATCGGTGGGACCACCAGGCGGCGTCGCGGCCGTCGTAGATCGCGGCGACCTCGGCGAGGAGCCGCTCCTGCAACTCCCCCTGCCGCGAGGAGGCGGCGCTCAGAACGGAGGCGGCGACGGAGGGGCGCGCCCGGGAGAGAGCGAGGACGGGTCCGGAGATCTGCGTGCCCATGCCGGCGTCGAGGTCGGCGTCGAGTTCGTCGCCGGCGCTGGGGCCGAGGTAGAGCCGGACGCGCTCGGGGGCGAGGCCGTCGCGGAGGTCGGCGGAGGCGAGGGCGTCCATCAGGGCGAAGAGGTCGGGCTCGACGAGGCGGACGCGGCGGTGGAAGCCGTCGAGCCGGCGCGGGTTCTCGCGGAGGATCCGCTGGAGGAGCCACGGCGGGTCGGCGCCCTCGAGGGTGATGGGGTCGTCGCCGTCGGGGAGGCGGGCGGCGCGGGAGGGGCCGGCGAGGTCGGCCAGGCGGGTCCACGCGCCGCCGGCGCGGCGGGCGATGTTGCCGTCGTTCGTGCGGAACCACTGCTCGTCGCGGGTGCGGGCCTGCCAGACGGGGAGGGCGGCGGCGAGTTCGTCCGCGGCGGCGGGGGAGAGTCGGGGGGTGACGGCCTCGAGGTTGGCGGCGCAGGTCGCGATGCGCTGGTCCGGGGTGACCTCGTCGGGGGGGAGGCCTTCGACGGCCGCGGCGAGCTGGCGGACGCCGGGGTCATCCTGGAGCGGGCGGGGGATCAGGGCGAGTTTCTCGCGCGCGGGGGTGCGGAGGCCGAGCTTGGCGAAGTTGGCCGCGGCGAGGAGGAGGAGGCCGGCGTCCTCCGGTGCGATGCGGAGGGCCTGCTCCGCGATGGGGAGGAAGTCCCACGGGCGGCCGGCCTGGCCGAGGCGGACGATGTCGTCGCGCGTGAGGCGCTGGGTGCCGCTGGGCGCCGGTGGGGAGGTCGCGGGCATCGCGGAGGGTTATCGGCACTTTCGGGGGGGCGCCTGAGAAAGCGGCAAGCTTTGCGCGGCGGAGATCCGGGGGAACTATCGGCGTGGAAGTTGGGGTGCGGGCCTGTGGGGGGGCGGGTGGTTCGGCCGATAACGAGGGCATGACCAAGTCACCAGTCGCGACGGCCCCCGCCCACGACAAGATCCTCACGCTCGAGCGGCTCCTGGAGAAGCGGGAGCGTGCCCGCGCGGCGGGGCTGAGGGTGGTGCAGTGCCACGGGTGCTTCGACATCGTGCACCCCGGTCACATCCGGCACCTGCGGCACGCGCGGTCGCAGGGGGACCTGCTGCTGGTGTCGATCACGGGGGACGCGGAGATGAAGAAGGGGACGGGGCGGCCGCTGATCCCCGAGGAGCTTCGGGCGGAGAACCTGGCCGCGCTGGACTGCGTGGACTGGGTGTACATCGAGCCCGCGCCGACGGCGCGGGAGCTGCTGGGGAAGGTGCGGCCGGACGTGTATGTGAAGGGGCGGGAGTACGAGCACAACCAGGACCCGCGGTTCGCGGCCGAGCGCGCGGCGGTGGAGGCGCACGGGGGGCGGGTGGTCTTCTCGTCGGGGGACGTGGTCTTCTCCTCCACCGCGCTGATCGCCGCGCTGGAGAACTCGGCGGACCCGTACCACGCGCGGCTGAGCCGGCTGCTGGGGGAGCCGGAGCTGGACGGGCCCCGGCTGACGGGGCTGATCTCGGCCTTCCGGGGCAAGCGCGTTCTGGTGGTGGGGGAGGCGGTGCGGGACACGTACGTGCTGTGCGACCGGCCGGGGGTGGCGGGTGAGAGCCCGGTGATGACGCTGCGGCCGGTGGAGCGGGTGACGTACGACGGCGGGGCGGCGATCATCGCGCGGCACCTGGCGGCGATGGGCGCCTCGCCGACGCTGCTGACGGTGCTGCCGGACTCGGCGGAGACCGAGGCGCTGCGCCAGCGGCTGCGGGCCGAGGGGGTCGCGCTGGAGACGATCAGCGCGCAGTGGTCGATGCCGGAGAAGCAGCGGTTCATGTCCGGGGGGCAGAAGATCATGAAGCTGGACCTGGTCGAGCCGCTGACGCTGGACGCGAAGCAGGCGGACCGGCTGGTGGCGGCGGCGGAGGCGATCGCGTCGGGCGGGGGGGCCGGCGGCGGGGGGATGGACGCGGCGATCGTGGCGGACTACGGGCTGGGGATGTTCTCGCCGGCGCTGATGACGCGGCTGACGCGCCGGCTGCGGCCGCACGTGAAGATCCTGTCGGGCGATGTGAGCGGCCGGCGGTCGCTGCTGCGGTGCATGATGCAGATGGACCTGCTGTGCCCGAGCGAGTCGGAGGCGCGGGAGTCGATGCGCATGTTCGACGAGAGCCTCCCGTCGGTGGTGTGGCAGATGCTGCAGTCGACGGGGTCCAGGAGCGCGATCGTGACGATGGGGCCGGAGGGGCTGGTGGCGTTCGACCGGCTGCCGGCGGCTGCGGAGGGGGCGGGCGCGGCGGGGGAGGAAGGGGCCGACGGGTTCCGCTCGCGGGTGAAGGGGGAGCACGTGCCCGCGCTGGTGGGGCACGCGGTGGATGCGCTGGGGTGCGGCGACTCGCTCCTGGCCGCGGCGACGCTGACGCTGAGCGCGGGGGGCTCGCTGCTGGCGGCGGGGTTCCTGGGGGCGATCGCGGCGGCGTCGCAGGCGGCCCGCGTGGGGAACTCGGTGATCTCGGGGACGGACCTCAGGCACGGCGTCGTGCGGGCGCACGCGTCGCACCTGACGTACGCCGCGCCGGAGGTGGTGGCGTCGAGGGGGGTTGTGGCTCTTGGTGCTTAAGAGAACTCACCACGGAGGGCACGGAGATCACGGAGCGGTTGGGAAGAGATGTGTGCCCTCGTTGCGTGCTTTGATCCGGCAGATTTGGGTTTGAAGAGATCGAGGGAGGGTGCGTGGGAGCGTTCGGGTGCTGGGGATGGTTGAGCCGTCTTCCTCTCCGTGCCCTCCGCGGTGAAGACTCTTCATGATCGCGTACGTGATCCCAACACGGAACCGGGGGGACCGGCTCGGCGAGACGCTGGCGGCGATCGGCGCGCTGCCGCGGCACGAGGCGCAGGTGGTCGTGGTGGACAACGACTCGGATGTGCCGCCGGCGGTGCCGGTGACGCTGGCCAACGGGATCCCGACGGAGGTGGTGTTCCTGAAGGAGAACCAGGGGGCGGCGGCGCGGAACGCGGGGGTCGCCGCGGCGGACCCGGGGTGCCGGTGGGTGGTGATGCTCGACGACGACTCGCACCCGATGGACGTGGGCTTCCTGGCCGCGCTGCGGGAGGCGGGGCCGGAGGTGGCGGCGGTCGCGGCCGAGATTTTCCTGCCGCGGCAGGGGCGGCGCGAGGCGGGGGGGCTGCCGGAGGTGTTCACCGGGTGCGGCGTCGCGATCCGGCCGGACGCGTTCCTGGCGGCGAAGGGGTACGACCGGGCGTTCGACTACTACGCGGAGGAGTACGACCTCGCGGCGAAGCTGATGCTCGCCGGGGGGCGGGTGGTGCTGGACCGGCGGTTCCGGGTGGCGCACCACAAGGTGGCGCGCGGGCGGAGCATGGACCGGATCCTGCGGCGGCTGGTGCGGAACAACGGGTGGGTGATGCAGCGGTACGCGCCGGATAAGGTGCGAAGGAAGGAGCTGTGGGAGACGGTGTCGCGCTACGGGCGGATCGCGCACCTGGAGCGGGCGGTGGGGGGGTACCTGATGGGGCTGGGGGAGCTGGCGGTGACGCTGCGGGGGCAGGCGCGGGCGCCGATGCCGGCGGAGATGTTCGACCGGTTCACGGGGAAGGCGCGGGCGCGGGAGAGCCTGCAGCGGGCGTTCGATGCGGCGCCGTTCGCGACGGCCGCGCTGGTGGAGGAGGGGAAGAACGCGCGGCACATCCGGGAGGCGGTGGCGGAGCTGGGGGTGAAGGTGGTGGACGACGCGGTGGAGGCGGACCGGATCATCATCGGAACCCTCTCGCCGGGGCCGATGCTCGATGCGTGGGAGCGGCTGGTGGAGCGCGTGGACCCGGAGCGGGTGGTCGCGCCGTGGGAGGAGTTGGTGGAGCCGAGAGAGGCCGCACCGACGCCGGCGCCGGCAGCCCCCGTGAGCGAGGTGTGCGCGGATGCCGCGTAACGGCCGGTTGCACGGTCCTCGCGTAGCAGCCTTCGGGCTGTCGCGGCGGAGAGCTCATCGGAGCCGCAGCGCCTCGCGCGACAGGGAGCCCTTGGGCACGATGTGCTCAAGAATCTCGCGGCAGGCGGCCCATTGACCGGGCCACATGAATGAGGTGGTGATGTCCTGCTGGTGGACCCAGCGGGCGGCGGTGTGCTCGGGGTTGAGGGTGGGCTCCCAGGTCGGGGGGACCTCGGCGGCGAAGCGGGGGCTCAGGACGATGGCGTCGATCGCGGCGACGAAGAAGGGGTGGATCTGCTCCAGGGCCCAGAGGCCGAGGAGGTCCGGGGAGTCGTCGGCAAGGCCCACTTCCTCGCTCAGCTCGCGCAGGGCGCACGCGGCGGCGGTCTCGCCGGGCTCGATGTGGCCCATGATCGGGTGCCAGGTGTTGGCCAGCGGCGCGCCGGCGCGGAGGAGCTGGAGGAACTCGATCCCTGGCGCGTCGAAGGGGGGCGGGGCCTGGACCGGGTCGAGGGGGTCGGGGCGGCGGCGGGCGCGGCGGAAGATGTAGACGTCGATGATGTCGGTGCGGACGGCGGGGCCGCCGGCGGGGGTGAGGCGGTAGCCGGCGGGGTCCTCGGGTGATGATGGATGGGTGGTCATGATGGCGTGGCGGCCGCGGCGGTGATGGTGTCGGCAGGGGAGGGGGAGGTGAGGGACAGCACGCCCGCGGCCTTGTCGAGGGTCTCCCGCCACTCGCCGGCGGGGTCGCTCTCGGCGACGATGCCGGCGCCGGCGTGGTAGTCGAGGACGCCGCCCTCGGCGACCTCGTCTCGTGGCTGCTGTGGGGGGAGGGGGGGGGCGGTGATGCAGGCGGTTCGGATGGCGACGTTGAACGTCGCGCGGCCGGAGTCGCTGACGAAGCCGATGGCGCCGCAGTATGGGCCGCGGGGGACCGGCTCGAGCTCGTCGATGATCTGCATGGCGCGGATCTTGGGCGCGCCGGTGACGGAGCCGGGGGGGAAAGCGGCGCGCAGCAGGTCGGCCAGGCCCGCGCCCTCGCGGAGGGCGCCGGTGACGGTGGCGACGCCGTGGAGGACGCCGGCGGCGGAGGCGCGGGCGCCGTGGCGCTCGATGGCGCGGAGCTCCTCGACGGCGACGGAGCCGGCGCGGCAGACGCGCCCGAGGTCGTTGCGCATGAGGTCCACGATCATGGTGAGCTCGGCGCTGTCCTTGGCGCTGGCGCGGAGGTCGCGCTCGAGGTCGGGCTCGCCGGGGCGCGCGGGGCGGGTGCCCTTGATGGGGCGGGTGACGACGTGGCCGGCGGGGCCGCGGCAGTCGAGGAAGAGCTCGGGGCTGATCGAGGCGATGATGCGGCGCTGGTCGCCCGCCTCCGCGGCGAGGGGGCGCTCAAGGTACGCGCCGTACCAGGGGTTGGCCCTCGCGGCCAGGGCGAGGAAGATTGCGCGGGCCGAGCCGCGGAACGAGCCGGTGAGGCGGTGGGCGATGTTGGCCTGGAAGATGTCGCCGGCCTCGATGTGGTCGATGGTGCGCCGGACGGCGGACTCGTATCCCTCGCGCCCGGTGGCGCTCGTCATCGGGCCGAGGTCGAAGGGGACCGGGTCGGCGCGGGTGAACGGCGGCTGCGGAAGAGCGGCGCGGGCATCGGGATCGCCGGCGATCCACCAGCGGTCCGCCCAGGCGTCGTGGATGTACGCCGCGGGGCAGCGGTGCCACTCGAAGAGGGGCCAGTCGCGATCGTCATCGGCCGCGGCGGCGGGTGACCGGGAGGCGGGCTCGACGTGGTGGCCGAGGGCGTAGCCGAGCCATCCGATCCAGCCCCCCGTGAACGGGGGGGTGTCCGGGTTGTCGGGGTGAGGAGCTGTCGGGGCGAGTGCGCCCCGGGTGACGGACTGGAGCGCCGCGACAGGGTCGCTGGCGGTCGCCGCGGCGGCGAGGGCGCGTTCGATCGCCCCATCCGAGGGGCCGATCCAGCGGGTGTGGAGGCTTGGGGATTTCCCGGGGGTTGAGTATTGCCCGGCTGGGGCTGCGGAGGCGCGGAGGGTGCCGACGGGCTCGGTGAAGATGGACCAGCGGGCCCAGGGGGAGGGGTGGAGGGGGTCGTGGGCGGAGAAGAGGGCGATGAGGGGGCGATGCCGCGGCCACGCCGCGATGAGGGAGGCGGGGGTGGCGGTGAGGGGGAAGGGGGCGGGTTCGCAACTGCTGGTCACGCGAGATGATAACGCTCGGGGGCGTGTGACCGGGGCGTGCCGGCGCGGGCGTAGGGGGGCGAAAAGCCGCACGGTAAGCGGGAAAACGGGGCAAAACTCGTCATCCGGGCGGGTTCGTTCTAGAGTTATCCCCCCGCGGTGCAGGCCCCAAGGGGCCTCCCACGCGGCCGCGGCTGCCTACCAGCCGCCGAGCCCGAGCCCGGCGGCCCCCCTGCCTTTCCAGTCCGCTCCCCTCAACGCATAAGGGTCCTTTCATGGCGACCAAGTCGAGCAAGAAGGCTTCTACCCGTTCCACCACCAGCGCCAACGGCCTCTCCGGGGGCAACGGGGCCGCGGCGGGGCCCGCGCTGCGCCGCAAGCCGGCGAAGATGGTGTACTACTTCGGCAAGACCAAGGCGGAGGGGGACCCGTCGATGAAGCTGCTGCTGGGCGGCAAGGGGGCGAACCTGGCGGACATGGTGTCGATCGGGCTGCCGGTGCCGCCGGGGTTCACGATCACCACCGACACGTGCGCGGCGTACTACAAGAACGGCCAGCGCCTCCCGCACGGGCTGATGAACGAGGTGCACAAGAACATCAACATGCTCGAGAAGGAGACCGGGAAGGTCTTCGGCTCGACGGAGAACCCGCTGCTGGTGTCGGTGCGGTCGGGGGCGGCGGTGAGCATGCCCGGGATGATGGACACGATCCTGAACCTGGGCCTGACGGACGCGTCGGTGGAGGGGCTGGCGGCGGCGACGGGGAACCGGCGCTTCGCGTACGACGCGTACCGGCGGCTGATCAACATGTTCGGGGACGTGGTGATGGGGGTGGACCACGAGCGGTTCGAGCACGAGTTCAGCGCGATCAAGAGCAAGTACGGCACCGAGGACGACACGGCGGTCCCCGAGGAGGGGATCGTGGAGCTGGCGCAGCGGTACAAGGAGGTGTACCGCAAGTACGTCGGCGACGAGTTCCCGCAGAACCCGTTCAAGCAGCTGGAGCTGGCGATCGAGGCGGTGTTCAAGAGCTGGAACGCGGACCGGGCGATCAGCTACCGCCGCCTGGCGAACATCGCGGGCCTCAACGGGACCGCGGTGAACGTGCAGAGCATGGTCTTCGGGAACATGGGGGACGACTCGGGGACGGGCGTGGCCTTCACGCGGAACCCGTCCACCGGCGAGAACAAGTTCTACGGGGAGTTCCTGATCAACGCCCAGGGCGAGGACGTGGTGGCGGGGATCCGCACGCCGCGCCCGGTGGCGGAGATGCCCAAGTGGAACAAGAAGGTGTACGACCAGCTCCTGAAGATCAAGGGGACGCTGGAGAAGCACTACCGCGAGATGCAGGACATCGAGTTCACCATCGAGCGGGGTGTGCTGTACATGCTGCAGACCCGCACGGGCAAGCGGACGGGGTTCGCGGCGGTGCGGATCGCCTGCGACATGGTCCGCGAGCGGCTGATCGACGAGAAGACGGCGCTGCTGCGGATCCCCGCGGGCGACCTGACGCAGCTGCTGCTGCCGAGCTTCGACCCGACGGCGAAGAAGGTGGCGCGGGTGCTGGCGGTCGGGCTGCCGGCCTCGCCGGGGGCGGCGGTGGGCAAGCCGGCGTTCACGGCCGACGAGGCGGTGACGCGGTCGCGGGCGGGTGAGAAGGTGATCCTGGTCCGCAAGGAGACCAGCCCGGAGGACGTGGACGGGATGCACTCCGCGGCGGGCATCCTCACCTCCACCGGCGGGATGACCAGCCACGCGGCGGTGGTGGCCCGCGGGTGGGGCAAGTGCTGCGTCGCCGGGGCGAGCGAGATCCAGATCGACGCAAAGGCGGGGAGCTTCAGCGTCAAGACCGACACGGGCATGCGGACCTTCACCCGCGAGGACGTGATCTCGATCGACGGGTCCACCGGCGAGGTGATCCAGGGGGCGGTGCCGACGGTGGAGCCGAAGCTCAGCGGCGACTTCGCGACGGTGATGCGCTGGGCCGACAAGCACCGGACGATGGGCGTGCGGACCAACGCCGACACGCCGCGGGA
Source organism: Planctomycetaceae bacterium (assembly GCA_044507535.1). Lineage (GTDB taxonomy): Bacteria > Planctomycetota > Phycisphaerae > Phycisphaerales > UBA1924 > CALAFV01. Next base: position 17,121 of record JBIQJK010000040.1, read on the forward strand.
CGCGCAGCGCGGGCGCGAGTTCGGCGCCGAGGGGATCGGCCTGACCCGGACGGAGCACATGTTCTTCGAGGGGCCGCGGATCCTGGCGATGCGGGAGATGATCCTCGCGGAGACGACCGACGAGCGGCAGAAGGCGCTGGCGAAGCTGCTGCCGTACCAGCGGGACGACTTCGTGGGGATCTTCACGGCGATGAAGGGCCTGCCGGTGACGGTGCGGCTGCTGGACCCGCCGCTGCACGAGTTCCTGCCGCACGACGAGGCGGGGCAGGCGGCGGTGGCCAAGAGCCTGGGGATCCCGCTGGAGAGGGTGCGCCGCCGGGTGGCGCAGCTGCACGAGCTGAACCCGATGCTGGGGCACCGCGGGTGCCGGCTGAGCGTGACGTACCCGGAGATCCTGGAGATGCAGGTGCAGGCGATCGTCGAGGCGACGATCGAGTGCTACCGGTCCAACATCAAGGCCATGCCGGAGATCATGATCCCGCTGGTGGGGACCAAGCGCGAGCTGGCGTACCTGCGGGAGCTGGCGGAGCGGACGATCGCCCGCGTGAAGGCCGAGCAGGACTACTCCAAGCGGCTGGACATCAAGATCGGGACGATGATCGAGGTGCCGCGGGCGGCGCTGACGGCGAACGAGATCGCCGAGAGCGCGGACTTCTTCAGCTTCGGGACCAACGACCTGACGCAGATGACCTTCGGCTACAGCCGCGACGACATCAACAGCTTCCTGCCGGACTACCTGCGGCTGGAGCTGCTGGAGCGCGACCCGTTCCAGCAGCTTGACCAGTCGGGCGTGGGCCAGTTGGTGAAGATGGGCGTGGAGCGCGGGCGGGCGACCAGCCCGGCGCTGAAGATCGGCATCTGCGGCGAGCACGGCGGCGACCCCGCCAGCGTGCACTTCTTCCACAAGATCGGGATGGACTACGTGAGCTGCTCGCCCTTCCGCGTGCCGATCGCCCGGCTCGCGGCGGCGCAGGCCGCGATCATGGGGTCCAGCGAGGTCGTGGTGAAGAAGGGCGCCAAGAAGAAGTAAGCCCCGGCCCCCGACAGGAAGAGATTTCACCACAGAGACACAGAGAGCACAGAGAAGAGCAGAGACTGGATTTCTGTCAATCCAGAACTGTCTTTCTCTGTGCTCTCTGTGTCTCTGTGGTGAACTGCTTCTTCCGTGGTCCGCGGGCCGTCAGCCGACGCGCATGACGATGGTGCCGTCGGTCCCCTCGAGGTAGTCCTGGCGGAAGGCGACCAGCGGGGTGCGGTCGATCGCCCAGGCGGCCATGGCCGCGGCGTCGAACTTGCGGACGGGGCTGCCGCGGAGCCGCCCCTCGTCGTACGCGCGGGGGCGGCAGAGGAAGTTGAAGACCAGCGCCTGCGAGCAGGCCCGCCAGGCGCGCTCGAGGACCGGCAGCGCGGCCTCCTGGTCGAGGGTGTTCAGCGAGCCGGAGAAGACGATGACCTGCGGCGCGGGGCGCGGGGCGTCGAAGGCGCGGGGGTCGGCGACGAAGTCCGCCTGGATGAACTCCGCCCGCGGCGGGTTGCGGCGGCGGGCCTCGGCGAGCATCTCCGGGAGCGCCTCGAGGCCGATGTAGCGGGCGTATTCCACGCCGCGGTCGTTCATGTGCAGCGCGAAGTCCGCGTGCCCGCAGCCGGCGTCGAGGACCGTGCGTCCGGTGAGGTCGATCATGTCGATCGCGGCCTGGAACCGGGCGGCCTGCGTCTCGCGGCTGGACCAGAGGAGGGCGTCGAAGCTCGCGCCGACGCGGGCGGCCATCTCGCGATATGGGTGGAGGTAGTCGGAGCGCGGAGGCTGGGCGCTGGATTCAGAGGGACGCGGTGTGCGACTGAGCCAGGCCATGCAGGGAGTATATGGATGCGCCCGCGCGGCCCCGTTCGTGCGGACGGCCCGGGGGCGCCGCGGGGGAGTCGGACAACGGGAAGACCCGGGGATTCGCCGGAGGTGAAGAGAGGAGGAGAGCGCGAAAAAGCGGGCTCATCCCCCGCGCGGCCGGGGGGTCAGATCCGCACCATCGCGGCGAACTGCTCGTAGCGATCGCTCAGTTCATCCCGGGTGAGCGTGGCGAGGCGGCCGAGGCTGAAGGACTCGATGTTGAACGAGGCGACGACGGTGCCGTGGGCCAGGGCGCGGCGGATGGTGTCGAACGGGACCATCTCCCCGCCCGCGCCGGGGGGGGGCATGCACGCGGCGATGTGGCCCATCATGCCGCCGGCGAAGCTGTCGCCGGCGCCGGTGGGGTCGATCACCGTCTCGGCGGGGTAGGCGGGGAGCGCGCCGATCAGCCCGGAGCGGTGGGCGAAGAGGCAGCCGTGCTCCCCCTTCTTGACGACGACGAAGGCCGGGCCCATGTCGAGGATGTGCCTGGCGGCCGCGACGGTGTTGGCCTTGCCGGTCAGCAGCTCGGCCTCGTCGTAGTTGAGGACCAGGCCGTCCACCCGCTCCAGGAGCTTGTCGAGGTCGGCCCGGGCGATGTTGATCCACAGGTCCATCGTGTCGGCGACCGCGAGCCGGCGGGCGGGGAACTGCTCGAGGAGCCCGAGCTGGACGGCGGGGTGGGTGTTGGCCAGGAAGATGTACTTCGAGTCGCGGTACGTCTCGGGGACGGGGGGCGGGGCCTCCTCGAGCACGCCAAGATGGGTGAAGAGCGTCTCGCGGGAGTTCATGTTCGCGTGGTACTTGCCGCCCCAGGCGAAGGTCTTGGAGCCCTTGCGGATCTCCAGGCCGGCGGTGTCGATCTGGGGGAAGCGCCGGATGGAGGCGAGGTGATCCTCGGGAAGGTCGTCCCCCGCGGCGGCGACGATCCGCACCGGCCCGTAGAAGGACGCCGCGGCGGCGAAGTAGGTGCACGACCCGCCGAGGACGCGCTCGGCCTGGCCGTGGGGGGTGTAGACGGAGTCGATGCCGATGGTGCCGGTGCAGATGAGTGACATGGGGGGGAGTTTAGGGGGGGTGATCGGGTCTGGCGCGGTCCCAGGAACGAGAGCCAGAGTGGTGATTGGAGTAGCGGAGTGACGGTCGAGCCGGCATACTTCCCGGCGTGTGGGATGTCCTACGGCCAATCGTGGACTGGATCGCCAGCGCATCGAACACAACCCATTCGGCGTGGGGCCTGCTGTCGTTTGTGGCTGCGGCGCTCGTGCCGTTCGGAGCTTGGCTCTTCGGGGATGCTGTTGCCAGGCTCGCTCGGCCCCGATCGTGCAGCGGCCATCCGAGGTTCTTGCCCATCGTGCTGCTCGCGACGTGCGGCGTCGTCTTTCTTGCGAGCGGCGCTGTGTTCCTCGTCGCGCATATACGACAGTCCATCGGCCATGGGCCGCCGCCGGCGCCGGGCTCACGGATACTCGGCGTTGGAATCGGCAGCAACAGGTGCCGACTCGGCGTCGTCACCGGGTCGTTTGTCGGAGTTTGCAGCTGCGTGCTGGTCTATCGGCACATGTCCCACCGTGCCTCAGCACAGTAGTTCATGCTGCCTCGATCAGCGTCTCGAACTCAATCGCCCCAGTGTTCGGCTCGGGTGTGAGAGATGGCGGAAGTCGTCGGCCGAGGTCGGTGTAGATCTCTCGGACCGCGGCGAGGGCGTCGCGCACATTGGCCAGAGCGTCCGCGGCGGTGCTCCCCTCGGTGAGCAGCTCGGGGAGGTCCGGCGACGTGACGGTGAAGCCCCCGGACGGGTCGGGGCTCAGCACCAGACGCAGGCGGCAGAGTTGCGGCGTCGCCATACGGGTAGTTGACTCCCCGGGCCCTGCGGCGGGCCCTGGCCGGGTCACGCGCCCCTCGTCCGCCGCTCCTACCGCCACCCGGCGATGATCGCCCCGGAGCCGACGAGGTAGATGAGCTGGTACGCCGAGTCGATGGCGAAGATGCCGATGTGGCGGTCGCTGGCGATGTGGCCGGTCATGCCGATCGCGGCGGTGAGGATCCACAGGAGCCCCCCCAGGGCCGCCCCGCTCGCGGCGGAGCCGACGTTGAAGCTGCCGACGATGACGGCGATGACCACCGCGACGAGGAAGTAGCAGACCAGCATGGTGCCGAAGAAGACCGGCGGGGGCGTCTTCTCGTGCATCTGCTTCATCTTCTCCTCGGTGTAGCCGTGCAGGTCGGCCCACTTCTTGCCGAACAGCGCGGTGTACCACAGGCCGCCGAGGATGAAGGTCGCCAGCGCGGGGACGGCGACGGCGAGCCAGTTGATCTCGGTGACGTTCAGAGGCATGTGCGTGTGCTCCGGGGCGCCTGGGCGCGGGGTTCGGCGGGTACGCGTTCGTGAACGGACGACCGGTCGAACATTCATTCAGTCAAGAGCAGCCCCGGCTGTCAAGCCTCTTGGTCGTAAGCGGCACGGTGGCGGCCCGGGAGGTCGTCAACGGCGCCGCGCTCCGGGCAGCGAGCGGGAGCGGCCGCGACCGCGGGGAGGCCCTGGAGGGGGTCGCCGCAGCGCCGGCAGTTCGCGGATCGGGAGGGCAGCCCGTGCTTCCCGCACTCGGGGCAGGTGGGGACACCGGTGTCGCCCAGGTTGGGGCGGAGGTCGTAGCCGCAGTGGAGGCACTCGTGGCGGAGGCGGGCGTTCTCGATGACGCGGACGGCGGCGGTGGCCCGGGAATGCGCTTCCATGAGCAATCCAAGCAAGGGCGCGATCACCAAGGCGAGTGGGACCGCGATGACCAGGCCGGCCGCGCCGAGGTAGACGCTCAGAAGCAGGGCGGCAAGCGCGGTGGTCAGCACGGCGACCGCCAGAACAACCAGCACGAAGGTCAGCGCCGACACGAGGCTGAACTGGCGCCGATCGGCGGCGAGGAGCGCCGGGCGGCGCGCTCATCGACGCCAAAGTGAGTTGCTATATGCCGTTCCGCCGCGCCCATGGCAGCGTCAGTGTAAGCCCCCGCGGTCTTCGGGGGCGAGCCCGCGGAGCATGTCGATCGTGCCCACGCGGAACCCGAGGGAGGCGAACAGCCGGCGCGCGGCGTCGTTGGCCGCGGCGGTTTCGAGGCGGACCTGGGTGACGCCCATGGCGGCGAAGGCGGCGAGGGCGTGGCGGACGAGGGCGCCGGCGTGGCCGCGGCGGCGGTGGGGGGGATCGACCCAGAGGTCGTGGATGAAGGCGAACTCGGCCCGGCGGTAGATGGGGATGTTGGGCTCGACCGTGGCGACGATGAAGCCGGCGAGGATGGGGTGGGGAGGGGAGGGGGGGGCGGTCTCGGCGACGAGCAGGACCGACCGCGGGTCGGCGATGCGCTGCGGGAGCCATCGGGCGTAGCGGTCGAGGACGTCGTGTCGCGTGGCGTAGCGGTCCATGTCCCAGGCCTCGTGCTGGGCGCACAGCGCGGCGACCATGGGGAGGATGTGGGGGACGTCGGCGGGTGTGGCGGGGCGGGTGGGCATGATGATGAGGGAGTGTTGGCCGCGGCGGAGCGAGGGGCGCGGGTTCACCCCTCGCACGGCGGCGGGACGAGCGGCCAGGGGACGCCGCACTCGGGGCAGGCCCGCGGGCCGACGTCGACGCCGCCGGTGTGTTCGGGTAGGAGGCCGAGCCGCCGCTGGATCAGCAGCTGCGCCTGCGTCTGGGGCGTGATGTGGGCCCGCCAGGATGGCGGGAGCTTGTCCAGCACGGCCGGGCTCCGAACGGGCGCGGCGCGGGGAAGGGGCGGGGCTACGAGCCCCGCGCCGCCGCCGCCTTCGCCCACGAGTCCTTCAGCGTCACCGTCCGGTTGAAGACCGGCCTGCCGGCCGTCTCGCTGTCGGCGTCCACGCAGAAGTAGCCCATGCGCTCGAACTGGAACCGCTCGCCCACCTTCGCCGCCGCGAGGCTCGGCTCCAGCCGGGCCTCGACGACCTTCAGCGAGTCGGGGTTGAGGTCGTCCATGTAGTTGCCCGTCGCCTTGCCGGGCTCTTCGGCCTTGAAGAGGCGGTCGAAGAGGCGGACCTCGGCGGCCGCGGCGTGGGGGGCGGAGACCCAGTGGAGGGTCGCCTTCACCTTGCGGCCGTCCGGGCTGTCGCCCCCCTTCGTGGCCGGGTCGTAGGTGCAGATGAGCTCCTCGACCTCCCCGGTGGCGGGGTTCTTCACCACGTCCACGCACTTGATGAAGTACGCGTAGCGAAGGCGGACCTCGGCGCCGGGGGAGAGGCGGAAGAACTTCTTCGGCGGGTTCTCCATGAAGTCGTCGCGCTCGATGTAGAGGGTGCGGGAGAAGGGGACCTTCCGCGTGCCGGCCGCGGGGTCCTCGGGGTTGTTGACCGCGTCGAGCTCCTCGGACTGCCCCTCCGGGTAGTTCTCGATGGTGACCTTCAGCGGATTCAGCACGGCCATCCGGCGCGGGGCGGTCTTGTTGAGCTCGTCACGGATGGCGTTCTCCAGGCGCGTGAGGTCGGCCAGGCCCTCGTACTTGGTCACGCCGGCGCCGATGACGAAGGCGCGGATGCTGCCGGGCGTGTAGCCGCGCCGGCGCAGGCCGCTGATCGTCGGCATCCGCGGGTCGTCCCAGCCGCGGACGGTGCCGTCGGTCACCATCTTCAGCAGGTTCCGCTTGGAGAGGAGCATGTAGGTCGGGCGGAGCTTGGAGAACTCGATCTGCTGGGGGTGGTGGATCCTCTTGCCCCACGGGCCGGAGCCGTCCTCGGTCCGCCCCTCGTTGATCGCCTCGAGGAACCAGTTGTACAGCGGGCGGTGGTCCTCGAACTCCAGCGTGCACAGCGAGTGGGTGATCCCCTCGAGCGCATCCTCGATGCCGTGGGCCCAGTCGTACATCGGGTAGATGCACCACGCGGAGCCGGTGTTGTGGTGCTCCTCGTGGAGGATGCGGTACATCACCGGATCGCGGAGGTTGAGGTTGGGGGAGGACATGTCGATCCTGGCGCGGAGCGTCCTGGACCCGTTGGGGAACTCGCCGGCGCGCATGCGCCGGAAGAGGTCGAGGCTCTCCTCGACCGAGCGGCCGCGGAAGGGGCTGTCCCTGCCGGGGCGGGTCGGCGGGCCGCGGAACTCGGCGACCTGCTCGGCGGTGAGGTCGCAGACGTAGGCCTTGCCCTTCCTGATCAGCTCCTCCGCGAAGAGGTACATCTGCTCGAAGTAGTCGGAGGCGAAGTAGAGCCCGCCGCCGTGGGGGCCGTTCCAGTCGCCGCCGAGCCAGAGGACGTCGCGCTTGATGGAGTCCACGTACTCCTGCTCCTCCTTCGCCGGGTTGGTGTCGTCGAAGCGGAGGTTGAACTTGCCCCCGTAGCGCTCGGCCAGGCCGTAGTTGAGGCAGATGCTCTTGGCGTGCCCGATGTGGAGGTAGCCGTTGGGCTCCGGCGGGAATCGGGTGTGCACCCGCCCGCCGTGCCGCCCCGCGGCGAGGTCCGCCTGGATGATCTCGTCGATGAAGTGCAGCGGCGGCGAGCCCGGGGCGGGGGGCGTCGGGGATGCGGGGCTCGGGGGAGGGGGGGCGGTGGTCATAGGTGGAAATGATAGAAGTGGGGGGGGGAGGGGCCCGGCGGGGGGTCTCGGGGCGGGGGGGGGGGAAGCCCCGGAGGGGAGAAGGGTCCGAGGACCGGTGGCGGCCGAGGGTGCGAGGCGCGGCGAGGCTTACTGCACACACCCGCTCCGGGCGCGCTCCGCGTACCCGATGAGCCAGGTCGGGAGCCCCGGCCCCCGCGCGCTGATGAAGCGATCGATGAGCTCGCCCGCTCGCTCTGGGTGATAGTCCCTCAGGTGTCCGAGCGCGTGCAGCGCGCCCTTGAGGCACGAGCCGGTGTTGCAACGCTCGAGAATGCCCCGGAGCGTCGCGAAGCCGGGTTCGACCAGGTGCGGCGAGGTATCGGGGAACATGACGGCGCCCTCCACGCAGCCCATGTCCCAGATCATGAACACGGCGATGTCGAGCTTGTCGGAGCCGGTGTGGTCATCGAGCGAGCGGCCGCGCTGGTTGCAGAGTCGGTCGTACAGGTCGGTGTACATGCGCAGCATTGACCCGTAGACGCGCACCTGTTGGTCGTGGCTGGCGCCTTGACAACGGATATCGCCGAAGTACCCAGACCCGACGCCGAAGATGAACCAGGTGGCGTCGCCGATCTGATCCGGGGTGTACAGGGCCTCGAGGGCGGCGGCGTTCTCAAAGAGGGTGCACAGGTAGTCGGCGGCGGTCGGTGCGGGGATCGACAGGAACCGCTCGGCCCGCTCGCTCGCGGCGTCGTCGAACGTGGAAAAGTCGGCGTGTCCCTGCGTAAAGCAGTACTCCCGCCATTGCTCGAACGTTGGCACGTCTGCGCTGCTCACGCCGCGAGTGTAGAGCTGCCCGCCGGGCGCCGCCTCACACCCGCCCCACCACGCACACGATCCAGTCCTCCCCCAGCTCCTCCGGCCCCGTCACCGGCTCGGGCCTCTCCCCGGGGGCGACGTCCACCTTCGTGTACACCTCGGTGGAGGCGAAGCCCGCCTCGGCCATCGCCTCGCGCAGCTCGGCGATGCTCCACAGCCGCCAGCGGTAGATGAACGCGTCCGGAAGCTCCAGCGTCGCCTCGCCCCCCTCGATCACGCGGAAGGAGATCGTGCTCACGACGATCCCCGTCAGCGGGTCCGCGGCGACGTGCCGCCAGAGGTACCTCACCACCTCGCCGCGCCGGCCCACGTGCGTGCGCTCCAGCGAGCCGAGTCGGAACGCCCCCGCCCCGCCGTAGGTGTCGCAGACGAACACGCCCCCGCCCCATCCGGAGTTCGCGGCCGCGAGGCGGGCCCGCGAGGCGCGGAGATACCCCAGCAGGGCCGCCCGGGTGTGGATGTAGCCGATGGAGAAGTTGCCGACGAAGACGACGTCGGGCGCCAGCGCGGCCGCGCCCGCGCCGCCGCGGTGCTCGCCCGGGTCGGCCGCGTCGGCCTGGATGATCATCAGCCGGTCGGCGATCCCCGCGGCGGCGGCCTCCCGGGCGGCGCGTCCGAGAACCTCGGGATCGAGGTCCACCGCGACGGCGCGGCGGCGCTCGCCGCGCTTGATCCCGTCGGCGATCCACCGGCGCGACAGGGCCGCGGTGCCGCAGAAGTCCTCGCGGAGGACCAGGGGATCCGCGCCGTGAACGCCATGGAGAAAGGCCGCGAGGATTCGGGGGGACTGGACGCAGAGCTCGTAGAGGTCGTGGCGGTCCATGAGGGTGAGGGCGTTCTCGTGTGGCACCGCGCCCATCGGTAGAGTATGTCATGCTCCGGCCGACCCGGATCCCGACGCTCGCGACAAGGCCATGGCGGCTGGTGCCGGAGCTGGACGGCTTCAGCGACGACGAGTGTACGGCGGTCTTCCACGACCTTCGGGCGGCGAGGGCGATCGGGCTCGCCGTGGCCTTCCCGATCACCATCGTGCTGGGTCTGTCGATCGTGCTCGGCGGGGAGCTGTGGCTGGAGTGGGCGCTCGGCCGGAGGAGCGTCTGGCTTGATGCGGACTGCATCCAGGGCCGTGCGATGCACGTGCTGCGGGGTGTACTTACGCTGGTCGTGACATTGACCGCGGCACTCACTCCCTATGCCGTCATCATGCGGGCCGCGATCCGCTCGCGGTTGAAGGAAGTCAGCTGTTCCGGATGCCGGTACCCGCTCATCGGTCTCCCTGTTGATGATGGGTCCGTGATGTGCCCGGAATGTGGCGGGATCACCGTTCTGGCCGCGCATGGTCTGCGTGAGGAGGACATCGCGGCAGGGGTTGCAAAGCGGACAGGCCGCGAGCCGCGCGAGCCGCGCCGGCCTCGCCGATGGACGGCCGCATGGATCGCTGCGCTGGCGATCCTTCTGGGGGTATGGGTGCTAACCGGTGCAGAGTGGATGATGAACCCGGGGTTGATGCTGTTCCTGTCGGTTTCCATCGTCGCATGGTCTGCAATCAAGGCCATCCAAGAGGACTTGGCGGCCCAGTCACATCAATGACGACCTGGACCATCGCGACGCTCTCACGCCGCGCCGCACTCCCGCAGACACCGCCCGATCCGCCGCAGCGCCGACTCCCGCCCCAGCGCCGCCAGCGTCTCCCCGATCCCCGGGCTGACCGTGCTCCCGGTCACCGCGACGCGGATCGGCTGGGCGACCTGCCCGGGGCCGACGCCCTCGCGCTGCGCCAGCGCCCCGACCGCCTCGTCGATCGACTTCGCGTCGAACGGCTCCAGGCTCGCGAGCACGTCGCGGGCCTTGGCGAGCATCTCCAGGCCCGTGGGCGTCCCCTTCTTCAGCGCCTTGCTGACCGCCGCCTCGTCGAACGCGTACTCGTCGTCCCCCACCAGCGCGAACGCCGCGGCACGCAGCCCATCCCGGAGCGTCTTGCTCCGCAGCTTCACCGCCGCGGCGACCCGCTCCAGCGCCCCCTCGCCGCGGGACTCGAGCTTGGCGAGCTCCGCCGGCGCGTAGTGCCCCATCCACTCCCGCCACGCCGCGGCGAACTGAGCGTCGCTCATCGCCGCGATCGCGTCGCCGTTGAACGACAGCAGCTTCACGCGGTCGAACCTGGCGCTGGTCTTGCCGATGCGCTCGAGCGAGAAGTTCGCCGCGAGGTACGCGTTGTCGAACTTCTCCAGGTCCCCCCCCGGCGACCACCCCAGCAGCGCGATGAAGTTGGTGATGACCCCCGGCAGATACCCCGCGCGGCGGAAGTCCTCCACCTCGATCTCCGGCAGCGGCAGGCCGTAGAACTCGGCGACTTTCGCCGCCACGGCGGGGTCGTCGTTCTCCCCCGCCACGAACGCGGCGAGGTGCGCCGGGTCGACCCCCGCCGCCGCCGCCAACCGCTCGACGCTGGGCGCCCGCTCCAGGCTCGCCTGGATCGACTCCTTCGGCACGCCGAAGCTCTTGCTCGCCTCGGCGATCATCATCGCCTGGTTCTTCTCCCCCGCCGCCTTCATCACCGCCTTGATGAACGCGCGCGACGCCTTCGCCTTGTCGCGCTTGCTCATCTTGCTGCCGTCCATGTTGGCGATCAGCGGCATGTGCGCGTACACCGGCGTCCGGAAGCCCAGCGCCCTCTGCAGCGCGACGTGCCGCGGCGTGTTGTTCAGGTGCTCCTGCCCGCGCAGCACGTGCGTCACCCCCATCAGCTCGTCGTCCACCACCACCGCGAAGTGGTACGTCGGAAAGCCGTCCGCCTTGCGGATGACGAAGTCGTCCAGCTCCCCCGCGGCGTAGCTCACCTCCCCGAGCACCGCGTCCGTCACGCGGATCGGCTCGTCCGGCACGCGCAGCCGGACGACGTGCGGCTCCGCGGCCCCGCCACCCTCCAGCCCCATCCGCCGCAGCCGCTCCTCCATCGGGATCGCCAGCGCCGCGCGGTCGTAGCGGTACGTCTGCTTCTTCGCCACCGCCTCCTTCCGCTTCGCGTCGAGCTCCTCGGCCGTCTCGAAGGCGGGGTACGCCTTCCCCTCGCGGACGAGCTGCTCGATGTAGCGGTTGTAGATGTCCACCCGCTGCGCCTGGAAGAATGGCCCGACGCCGCGCGGATCGCCGCCGATGATCCGGCCGTCCACCTCCAGCCGCGGCCCCTCGTCCCAGTCGATCCCCAGCCACGCGAGGTCCTCCAGGATCCCCTTCGTGGCGGTCTCGCTGGAGCGGGCCTGGTCGGTGTCCTCGACACGCAGCAGGAAGTGCCCTCCCGTCCGCCGGGCGTAGGCCCAGCAGAACAGGGCGGTCCGAGCCCCGCCGATGTGCAGGTGGCCCGTCGGAGAGGGTGCGAAGCGGGTGATCACTGGCGGCGTTGACATAGGCGACAACGGTAGGGGAGTTGCACGGGCCCGCGTCCCCGCCGCGGCAAGCCGGCCCACCTGCCCCCGACCGAACAGATCGCTTGCGGCCCCGGCCCCGCTGCGGGTAGGCTGCCCCGGGCGGGGCGGGGTCGGCCCACGCAGGTTGATTCAGTTCAGCATGGGATCGCGGCGTCTCCATTTCGTCCGGCTGCTCGTCCTCACGGTCGCCGCGCTGGCGCTCGGCTCGGCCGCGGCACGCCCCGCTCCCGCCGCGGCGGAGCAGCCGCCCCGCAGCGCGGCCAAGCGGACGCTGCACCTGCGCCTCCGCGGCGACCTGGACTGCACGAAGCTCGTGCGCGACGTGGCCGCGGAGCTGGCGCGGGCCCGCGACGACGGCGTCGAGTTCCTGCTGCTCGAGCTCGACGGCGACCGCTGGCGCGCCGACGTCGTCTGGGGGATCGCGCAGGAGATCCGGGCGATGCGCATCCCGGTCGCGGCGTGGCTGGTGGACGGGCGCGACCGGCGGATCGGCACCGGGCAGGCGATCCTCGCGCTGCTGGTCGCCGCGCCCCCCGCCGCGGGGCAGGAGGCCGACGCCCCCCTCCCCCCCGCGCCGATCTTCATCGACCCGCGCGCCACGATCGAGCTGAGCCCCGGCAGCGACCTGCGGGAGACCGCCCCCGAGGGGACCGACTGGGGCACGATCGACCGCGAGCTGCAGGGGGCCGCGTGGCAGGCGCTGCGCCTCCGCGGCGTGGACACCGAGCTGGCCGCGGCGATGCTCGCGCCCACCGACGACGCCTGGGCGGTGACCGACGAGGGCGCCCCGCGCCCGCGCCTGACGATCGAGCGGCCGCCGCTGGACAGCGCGGCGATCCCCGTGGTGACGCGGTCGCCGGCGCTGGAGACCGTCAGCGTGAAGCTCGAGGCGGCGCTGGCGATCGACATGGGCTTCGCCGCCGGCCCCGCCCGCTCGCCGGGGGACCTGCTCTCCGCGATGCGGGTGACGGCCGCGCCGCGCTCCACGCGGGAAGTCACCAGCGGGCTCGGGAAGGCGAAGGAGCTCGTGTCGGCGAGGCTCGCCGCGGTCGATCGGGCGCTGGAGCGCGCGGACCAGACGCTGCGGGACGTCCCCTACCGGTCCGCGCCGGACTACCACCACAAGCGGAAAAAGGCCGGCGAGGCCGCCCTGCAGGCCCTCGACGGCGCCGCGACCGCGATCCTGGATGCGGAGGAGCTGATCGCCGATTACCCGGAGCTGCTGAAGTCGAACCCGCCCTCGCGCACGCCCGTGGGCGAAGAGCCGCGGTTCTACCGTGACGCGTGGCGGAGGGTGTTTCAAAGCAAGCGCGACGAATACAGCCGGCTCGCCGCACGCGCCCGGGAGTACGCCGGGCGATAGTGTTCCTG
>JBIQJK010000210.1:0-4294 GCA_044507535.1 Planctomycetaceae bacterium
GGAGAGGAACCCGCCCCCAAACCCCGCCCGGAGGGCGGGGGCTTGGAAGGGGGCGGATGGGGAGAGGGGGAGTCGGGAAGCCATGTAGATTGGGGAGGGAGGCCCTGGAGCCCACGCCCGGCCCCTCCCACCCCCCCCAAGGGAGAGGGGGGGCGAAGGGAAGAGGGAGAGGAAGAGAAGAGAGGAGGGGAAGAGGGCGCGGCCGGCGCGGGGCGGCCAGCCGTGGCGCCCGGTGCGTGGGGGGCTGGCTTATGGGGCGGGCGGGGTGGTGTCCTCGACGGCGGGGGGTGGGTGGTGGCCGGCGAGGGCGAGGTAGGCGAGGCCGCCGAGGGCGCCGCCGACGAGGGGGGCGAGCCAGAAGACCCAGAGTTGGGCGAGGGCCCAGCCGCCGGCGAAGACGGCGGTGCCGGTGCTGCGCGCGGGGTTGACGGAGGTGTTGGTGACGGGGATGGAGATGAGGTGGATGAGGGTGAGGCAGAGGCCCGCGGCGACGGGGCCGAGGGGGGGCTGGGCGCGGTTGTCGGTCGCGCCCATGATGACGAAGATGAAGATGAACGTGAGGACGGTCTCGGCGACGATCGCGGCCGTCAGGGAGTAGCCGCCGGGGGAGTGGGCGCCGTAGCCGTTGGAGGCGAAGCCGTCGGCGGCGGTGAAGCCGGGCTTGCCGGTGGCGATGAGGTAGAGGACGCCCGCGCCGGCGACGGCGCCGAGGATCTGGGCGATGATGTACGCGGGGAGGTCGGAGGCGGGGACGCGGCGGCCGAGGCACAGGCCGACGCTGACGGCGGGGTTGAGGTGGCACCCGGAGATGTGTCCGATGGCGCAGGCCATGGTGAGGAGGGTCAGGCCGAAGGCGAGGGCGACGCCGAGGTAGCCGATGCCGAGGTCCGGGTAGGCCGCGGCGAGGACGGCGGCGCCCGCGCCGCCGAAGACGAGCCAGAAGGTGCCGATGAACTCGGCGAGGGGGCGTTTGCCGAGGGGCATGGGGGGCTCCTGGTGCGGGATGTTGGGGAGCGGGGTGCGGCGTCCAGTGCAGCGCGATGCACGTCAGTGTTGCACCGGAACGGGCGCGGGGCCATGAACGCCGGTTGAGCGCTGGGAAGGGAACACCCAGAACAGAGGGGTGAACCGGCCGGCGGCGAGGCTCAGGCGCCGCCGGAGGCGGCGGCGGCGATGCCGAGGGCGGCCAGGAGAAGGCCGAAGAGGCCGAAGATCAGCGCGACCAGGAGCCAGAGGGAGCCGACGAGGCCGATGACGAAGCCCGCGATGGCGAGGCCGTCGGACTGACGGCGCATGGCGACGTAGGACATGACCATGCCGATGGGGGCGAGCAGGCCGCAGGAGAGGATGCCGACGAGGGAGACGACGAAGCCGGCGACGCCGAGGCTGTTGGAGGCGGGGGGTCGATGGGAGATGTGGTTCGGCATGTGGCGGAGGCTCCGGGTCGGGGCATTGTCGTCGTTCGGAGGAGGGGGATGCAAGTTTTGGATTGGGAGGTGGGGAGCGGGAGATGGAGGGTGAAGAGGGTGGGAGAGAGGGAGAGGGCACGGCCGGTCCGGAGCGCCCAGCCGTGGCGCCCGGAGGAGAAGAGGTAGAGGGGGGAGACGCGGGCTGGCCCCCCTAAGCACGCGGCACGGTCAGGTCGGCATGTCGCGGGAGATGTCGAGGCGCTGGTAGGCGAGGGAGGTGGCGTGGATGAGTGCGGCCGCGGCGGCGGCGAGGAGGAGCCAGGCGGCGGCGGCCGCGGCGACGGTGGAGTCGGTCGCGGCGTGGATGAGCCAGGCGATCAGGAGGGTGGGGACGCCGGCGAGGGCGAGGAGCAGGATCTTGGCGAGGCCGAGGACGGCCTGCCTCCCCGCGGCCTGGAGGTCGAAGCCGTGCGCCGGCGGGCGCGCGGGGGCGAGGAGGTAGACGAGGTTGTCGGTGGCGAGGAGGATCGTGCTGATCAGGGGCGCGAAGGCGATGGCGGGGTAGAAGAGGAGGTTGGGGACGGGGCCCATGAGCGTGGCCGCGAGGAGGAAGGCGAGCATGATGGCGCACATGACGCCGATGGGGACGGCGAGCTGGCCGAGGGTCATGGCGACGGGGCGGATGGGGAGGGACTTGAGGAAGTCGAAGTAGTCGGGGTCGGCGCGGAAGTCGAAGCGGAGGAGGGTGACGAGGAAGGCGACGATCGGGAGGGCCATGCCGAAGAGGACGAGGTTCTCGCCGCCGCCGCCGGTGTGGTGGGCGCGCCAGAGGAAGGCGATGGGGAGGAGGGCGAAGACCAGGGGGAGCACGAGGGCGGCGGGGTAGCGGCGCAGGCGGGTGAGCTGGAACCAGATGATCGGCCCCGCGCCGACGAGGAAGGGGAGGTCGGGGACGTAGCCGGCGGCGCGCTTGGGGGGCGCGGCGGTGAGGCCGCCGGCGCGGCGGGCGCGCTGGAGTCGGGCGTGGAGGCGCTCGCTGGCGGCCGCGGCGGATTCGAGGTAGTCGGCGTCGAGGCCGAGGATGATGAGCACGAGGGCGGCGTCGATCGCGAGGCAGGCGGCGAGGCCGACGGCCAGCACGCCGGCGGACTCGGCGCTGAAGGTGTGGACGAAGACGCGGAAGGGGGCGAGCGGGGCGCGGACGGCGGGGAGGTCGGCGACGGCGCGGACGGAGTCGAGGGGGTTGTTGAAGTCGATGAGGGGGGCGGCCTGGGCGGCGATCAGGAGGAGGGCGGCGATCAGAGCGGCGACGGCGAGGTGGGGGAGGCGCCGGGCGTTGGGGACGAGGGTGGAGAGGCGGAGCAGGGCCATGGCGGCGCCGATCGTCAGGAGCTGGAGGAAGATGGAGGTGAGCATCGCGGCGGCGAAGGCGCCGGGCCAGGAGGGGGAGAAGCGCCCGAACCAGATGGAGAAGAGCAGGGCGAAGAAGGCCGCGCCGGGGATGGTCGCGGCGAGCTTGTAGAGCAGCAGGGCGCGGCGCGAGAAGGGGGCGGGGAAGAGGAGGTCCACCTCGGCGGGGGTGAAGGCGATGCCCCCCTTCCTGATCGAGAAGAGGCCCATCGAGGCCAGGGCGAGGAGCGCGAAGGGGGCGACGAGGCGGAATCGCTCGGGGTCGGGGGGCGTGGCGCGGCGGTTGAAGTACATCCCCATGAGGCTGGGGGCGAGCCAGAGCAGGACGATGGCGACGCCGAGGATCGTCATCACCAGCCGCTTGGTGGAGCCGGGGCGGAAGAAGAGGTTCCGCGGGACGGCGCGGAGGCGGAGGAGGAGGAGGTAGAGGAGGGGGTGGGGCATCGGGAACAAGGGCCAAATGGCAAAGGGCCAAATCAGGAGGGGGGGATGGTCGAGGTTGGAGGTGCGGGGGGCGCGGGCGGGGGGGCGTCGGGGGTTTCGATGGCTTTGAAGAAGACTTCTTCGAGGGAGGCGTCGGCGGCGGGGGACTGGCCGTTGGCGGCGTCGAGGGAGGCGTAGGCGGCGCGGGCCTCGGTCATGGCGCCGAAGAAGAGGCGGCGGGCGCGGTGGAGGATGAGGAGCTTGGTGCAGAGGTCCTCGACGAGGGCGAGGAGGTGGGAGGAGACGAGGAAGGCGGCGCCCGCGGCGGCGCGCTGGCGGATGGAGTCCTTCATGGTGCGGATGCCGCGGGGATCGAGGCCGGTCATCGGCTCGTCGAGGAGGACGACGGCGGGGTTGTGGAGGTAGGCGCAGCAGATGGCGACCTTCTGGCGCATGCCGCGGGAGAGCTCGGAGGCGAGGGCGTTCTTCTTCTCGGTGAGCTCGAACCTGGCGAGGAGGGACTCGGCGGCGGGGGAGAACTCGGCTTTGGGGATGCGGTACGCCGCGGCGATGAAGCGGAGGTGCTCCATGACGGTGAGGGCGTCGAAGAGCTTGGGGTCGTCGGGGACGTAGGCGATGCGGCGCTTGGCCGCGGCGGGGTCGGCGGCGAGGTCCACGCCGTCGATGGTGATGCCGCCGGAGGTGGGGGGGATGATGCCGGCGATGGAGCGCATGGTGGTGGTCTTCCCCGCGCCGTTGGGGCCGACGAGCCCGACGACGTCGCCGGGATCGAGGGCGAAGTCGAGGGAGCGGACGGCGAGGGTGTCGCCGTAGGACTTGGTGAGGGCGTGGACCTGGAGGACGGGGGTTTGCATGTGGAGGTGTGGAGGTGAGCGGGTGTGGAGGTGAGCGGGAGCTGGGAAGCCGCGTCGAGGGGGAGGGAGGCCGGGTAGCGGTCACCCCGGCCCTCTCGCCAGGGAAAGCTGGGGCGGGGTGGCTATGTGTAGAAGTTACCCGAGATCGGGGTTGTTGGGAGCCGGGGGTGGGGATTG
>JBIQJK010000211.1:0-4286 GCA_044507535.1 Planctomycetaceae bacterium
CAGGGGTGGGGCGGGGCGTCCGGGGACGGGGGTGTGCACCTGCATCCCTCGGTGTGGGGGCCGCGGCTGGCGCGGATCCTGGAGGCGCAGCGCGATCTGTGCGCGCAGCTGGAGGTGATGAGCCGGCGGCAGGCGGAGCTGATCGCGGCGGGGGACACCGACGGGCTGCTGTCGGTGCTGGGGGAGCGGCAGGGGGTGGTGGACGAGGTGTCGCGGCTGAGCGAGGAGCTGGAGCCGCTGCGGGGGGTGTGGGAGCGCAGCGCATCGATGCTGGAGCCGCAGGTGCGGGGGCGGGTGGCCGCGCTGGTGGAGGAGATCGGGGGGCTGATGGAGGCGATCGGGGCGCGGGACGAGGCGGACCGGGCGAGCCTGGAGGAGCGGCGGGCGGCGGTGGCGAAGGAGCTGGGGGAGATCAGCCGCGGGCGGGGCGCGCTGGCGGCGTACGGCGCGGCGAACGGGGGCGGGGCCGCGGCGGCGGCGCGGCTCGGCGGAACGGAGGACCGGCGCGGATGAGCACGATGAGCGTGACAGAGCGGCCCGCCGGTGGGGCGGTGATGGCGGAGGGGGAGCTGGCGCAGCTGCTGGCGGCGTTCAGCGAGGTGACGGCGCGGCTGGAGTCCACGCACGAGGCGCTGAGGGCGGAGGTGCGGCGGCTGAAGGAGGAGCTGCGCGAGGCGAACGAGCAGATCGAGCGGTCGCGCCGGCTGGCCGCGCTGGGGGAGATGGCGGCGGGGATCGCGCACGAGGTGCGCAACCCGCTGGCGTCGATCGGGCTGTACGCGCGGATCCTGGAGCAGGAGATGGCGGACCGGCCGCGGGAGCGGGAGACGGCGGGGAAGATCATCGCGAGCGTGCGGGGGCTGGACGCGGTGGTGTGCGACGTGCTGGCGTTCGCGCGGGAGATGCGGGTGGGGCGGGTGCGGGTGGGGGCGTCGGAGGTGATCGAGCGGGCGCTGGCGGAGGTTCAGCAGGATGTCGCGTGGGAGCCGGCGGGGGTGAGCGTGCGGCGGCTGGACCTGGAGCGGGGGGAGGAGATGGTGCTGGACTGCGACAGCGGGCTGGTGCACCGGGCGATGGTGAACCTGGTGCGCAACGCGGTGGAGGCGATGGTGGGGAGCGGGTCGGCGCGGCGGGAGCTGACGGTGGACGCGGGGGTGCGGCGGATCCGCGGGCGCGAGGGGGGGGCGAGGGAGATGTCGGTGCTGAGCGTGCGCGACACGGGGCCGGGGGTGACGGCGGAGGTGCGGTCGCGGATGTTCAACCCGTTCTTCACGACGCGGGCGACGGGGACGGGGCTGGGGCTGGCGATCGTGCACCGGATCGTGGATGCGCACGGGGGGCGGGTGGTGGTGAAGAACCACGAGGATGGGGGGGCGGTGGTGGAGATGCTGTTGCCGCGGGGGGAGGAGGGGGAGTAGCGCCGGGGTGCAAGGGGGACGGAGACCTGGAAGGGGGGAGAGCACGGCCGGGCGGAGCGCTCAGCCGTGGGGCCAGGGGAGGAGGGGCGGAAGAGGAAGAGGGCGCGGGCTTCCAGCCCGCGCCGCGCGACGGAGGTTTCGATGAGCACGGTTCTTGTGGTGGACGACAAGGAGATGATGCGGGACAGCGTGGGGGCGACGCTGCAGCGGGCCGGGCTCGGGGTGGTGACGGCGACGGACGGGAACGCGGCGATCGAGTCGATCGCGCGGCGGCGTCCGGACGCGGTGGTGACGGACCTGCGGATGCCGGGGATGACGGGGCTGGAGCTGCTGGAGAAGATCCGCGCCATCGACGAGGACCTGCCGGTGGTGCTGATGACGGCGTTCGGGGCGGTGGAGACGGCGGTGCAGGCGATCAAGCTGGGGGCGTTCGACTACCTGACCAAGCCGTTCGAGGGGGACGAGCTGGTGGTGGCGGTGAAGCGTGCGATCGAGCACGGGCGGCTGGTGCGGGAGAACGCGCTGCTGCGCCGGGCCGGTGAGGAGGGGGCGGCGCCGGGCGGGGCGGGGCGGGTCCGCGGGCTGGACCGGCTGGTGGGGACGTCGGCGGCGATGCGCCGGGTGCGCGAGCAGGTGATGGCGGTGGCGGAGAGCGCGGGGACGGTGCTGGTGTACGGGGAGAGCGGGACGGGCAAGGAGGTGGTGGCGCGGGCGATCCACGACCTGAGCCCGCGGGCGGCGGAGGCGTTCCTGGCGGTGAACTGCGCCGCGCTGACCGAGTCGCTGCTGGAGAGCGAGCTGTTCGGCCACGAGAAGGGGTCGTTCACGGGGGCGGAGCGGCTGCGCAAGGGGCGGTTCGAGCTGGCGGACCGCGGGACGCTGTTGCTGGACGAGATCAGCGAGGTCTCCACGCAGGTCCAGGCGAAGCTGCTGCGGGTGCTGCAGGAGCGGAGCTTCGAGCGGGTGGGCTCGAGCATGTCGATCGGGATCGACGTGCGGGTGATCGCCACGAGCAACCGCGACCTGCCCAAGGCGGTGGCGCGCGGGGAGTTCCGGCAGGACCTGTTCTTCCGGCTCAACGTGCTGCCGATCCACCTGCCGCCGCTGCGGGACCGGCTGGAGGATGTGCCCGCGCTGGCGGAGCACTTCCTGCGGACGATCGCGGAGCGGGAGGCGCGGCTGGGGCGGCGGTTCGACGAGGCGGCGATGTCGGCGCTGATGTCGTACTCCTGGCCGGGGAACGTGCGGGAGCTGCAGAACATCTGCGAGCGGGCGGCGGTGCTGTCGCGTTCGGAGGTGATCGGGCGCGACCTGGTCGAGCCGTGGCTGGGGGGCGCGCCGGCGCAGGCGCCGGTGCCGGCGGAGGGGGGCATGCTGCCGACCGTTCCGGCGACGCCGCACCTGATGGCCGCGCCCGCGGCGGCGGGGGTGAACGGCAACGGCAACGGCAACGGGCACCACGGGTCGGTGATCGTCGAGGCGAAGACGCCGGGGGCGGTCGGCGGGGCGCCGGCGGTGCAGCCGGGGACGGTGGCCGTGCTGGGGCGGCAACTGGAGGACATCGAGCGCGAGGCGATCGTCATGACGCTCCAGCAGTACCGTGGCCACCGGCAGCGGGCGGCGCAGGCGCTGGGGATCGGGGTGCGGACGCTGGGGCTGAAGCTGAAGAAGTGGAAGGAGGCGAAGCTGGTGGAGCCGACGCTGTAGCGGGGAGTGGGGGGTGGGAGGGCACGGCCGGCCGCGGAGGGGGGGAGAGGGAGGAGAGGGGGGAGGGGCGGCCGGCCGTGGCACCCCGGGAGGCGGGGGGGCAGGAGTTGCGCGGGGCGGGGTGGTCCGGCGTTTGCGGGAGGGTGGGGCGGAGGTGTTGGCCGCGTGCTGATCGAGGAGCTGACCAGTTCGGGTGCGATTCCGGCGCTGGAGGCGTCGGTGCGGTTCGCGGCGGCGAGGCAGCGGGTGATCGCGCACAACATCGCGAACATCTCGACGCCGGACTTCCGGCCGATGGATGCGTCGCCGCGGGCGTTCCAGGAGGCGCTGGCCGAGGCGGTGGACCGGCGGCGGGCGCGGACGGGGGGTGAGTGGGGGGCGCTGGAGTTCAAGGGGACGCGGGAGGTGTCGGTGGCGCGGGACGGGTCGATGACGATCACGCCCCGGACGGCGAGCCGCGGGATCCTGGCGCACGACCGGAACAACCGCGACCTGGAGGCGACGATGCAGGACCTGGTGGAGACGGCCGCGGCGTTCCGGGTGGCGACGGATTTGCTGCGGAGCCGGTACCAGATTCTGGGGACGGCGATCTCGGAGCGGGTGTAAAAGGGCCAAATGGCAAAGGGCCAAAGGGCCAAATCAGGATGGAAGCGGGCGGGGGGCGACAGGGATGACGGATGTACGGGGCGCTTGATATCTCGACCAGCGGCATGATCGCCCAGCGGACGCGGCTGGAGGTGATCGCGGCGAACCTGGCGAACCAGGGGACGCTGCTGGATGCGGAGGGGAAGCTGAGCCCGTACCAGCGGCGGATCGTGCAGTTCGCGCCGGCGAGGGCCGGGCGCGGGGGGGAGGCGATGGGGGTGCGGGTGGCGGGGATCGAGCTGGACCCGACGCCGCCGCAGCCGCGGAAGTACGACCCGGAGAGCCCGTACGCCTATAAGGACGGGCCGTACAAGGGGTACGTGGCGGAGACGAACGTGAACCCGGTGGTTGAGCAGATCAACGCCGTGGAGGCGGCTCGGGCGTACGAGGCGAACGTCGCCGCGGCCGAGGCGATCAAGCAGATGACCGCGCAGGCGTTGCGCCTGATCGCGTAATAAGGGACGAGGAGACCGATGGCGGACCCATTGGGACTGATCGGGCAGGGCGCGGGAGGCG
>JBIQJK010000041.1:0-29636 GCA_044507535.1 Planctomycetaceae bacterium
TAAAGAACTGCATCTTCACCGCGTCCGCCCCCGTCCCCGCCGCGGCCGACTCGTCGCTCCAGGCGACCTCCACCTCCACCCCGAACATCCCCAGCAGCGACCGCACGTGCCGCTCGATGCTGGCCCGGGCCTCGCTCAGGTAACGGGCGTCGCTCTTGACGAACAGCTCCGCGGCCTGCGCCTGCGCCCGCTTCATCAAATCCTTCTGCCGGTCCGCGTGCATCGGGATCACGTCCAGCAGCCCGATCACCCGCCCGCTCTGGATGTCGTACGGGAAGACGTCCGTCAGCCGCAGCGCCCCCTCGATCGGCGGCAGCACCACGCGGAACCGCCCCGGCGCGACCTCCTGCACGTCCGCCGGACGCAGCCGCGCCAGGTCCACCGAGTACTGCTTCTCGAACTGGAAGATCATCGCCAGCCGCGCCTGCGTCAGCAGGATCGGCGGTAGCCACGGCCACCCGCTTGTCGCCGTGGCGATCTCCTTCGCCGAGACCTCGAGGCCCACGAGCTTGCCCACGGCGCGGACGTGCTCGGCGATCGTCTGCGTGACGATCCGCTTCTCGAACTCCCTGGCCGGGGCCCGCAGTTTCCTGGAGATGATCCACACCCCCGCGCCGCCGAGCGCGAGTCCGATCAGGAGCAGAATCAGCGGGCCGGGGTCCATCAGTGGCATCGTAGAAGGGTCTTTCGGAAGGGGCCGTGAGCCATTTCCAAGCCCCACCCGCGACCCCGGGAGTCCTCCGATTATCGGCCATACCTCCGGGTGCCCCCTCCGCCGCGCCCCTACTCCGTCATCGCCCGGGCCAACTCCCCCGCCAGGCGCGCGTTGTTCTTCACCAGCGCGATGTTCGCCCGCAGCGTCGCCCCGCCGGAGATCGCGTGCAGCTGGCCGAGGATGTACGGCGTCACCTCCCGCCCCGTGACCCCGACCTCCGCCGCCCGCGCCCCCGCCTCCCCGAGCCACCGCTCCCAGTCCGCCGCGGCGACCTCGTCCGCCTCCGGGATCGGGTTGGCCACCACGACCCCCCGCCCGGACCGCGCCAGCTCCAGCCGCACGAACCGCGCCAGCTCGGCCAGATCATCGAACCGCTCATCCACCCGCGGCCCGTCCGTCCCTCCCGCCTCCCGCCGGTAGAACGCCGGGAACCGCTCCGTCCGCCACCCCACCACCGGCACCCCGAGCGTCTCGAGCGCCTCCCGCGTCGCCTCGACGTCGAGGATCGACTTCACCCCCGCCGTCACCACCGCCACCGGGAACCGGGTCAGGGCCATCAGGTCCGCCGAGATGTCCAGGTCCTTCGCCCACCCCCGGTGCACCCCCCCGAGCCCGCCGGTCGCGAACACCCTGATCCCCGCCGCGGCAGCCAGTTCCATCGTCGTCGAGACCGTCGTCGCCCCCGACCGCCCGAGCGCCAGGGCAACCCCCAGGTTCGCCGCGTTGAGCTTCGGCACGAGCGACGGGTCGAGCGCCAGCAGCTCCGCCAGCTGGGCCTCCGTCACCCCCACCACCACCCGCCCCCGGACCACCGCCACCAGCGCCGGCTCCGCCCCCGCCCCCCGCACCACCTCCCCGAGCTCCCGCGCCAGCTCCATCGCCGCCCCCCGCGGCACGCCGTGGAGCAGCAGCGTGGTCTCGAGCGCGACGCGGGGAAGCGGCGCGCACCGGAGGGACGAGCCGGGTTGGGCCTGCGAGGTCATGGCGCGGATTGTCAGCCCGCGGCGAGGAGTTGGCAATTCCGCGCCCCGGGGAGTTGCCGCGACCGCCCCGCCGCGGTCAAATGAAGGAAGCCCGCACGCCCCCGCCCCCTCACCATCACACCCCGCGGGCCGGCCGACGAGGGAGAACGCCCATGACCACCATGACGACCAGCAACGGCTCAGCGACCCGCAGCAGCCCCGCCGCCAACTCCGACCTCGACGGCGGCCCCGGAAAGTTCCCCGTCATCAACCTCCAGAAGTGGATCCGCCGGAACAAGGACAACCTGAAGCCGCCGGTGAGCAACAAGCAGCTCTTCACCGGCGCGGAGGATGTGATCCTCTTCGTCTCCGGCGGGCCCAACACGCGCAACGACTTCCACGTCAACCCCACCGAGGAGCTCTTCTACCAGCTCAAGGGGGACATCGCCGTCCGCGTCCGCCCGCTGGACGGCTCCCCGCCGCGGGACATCGTGGTCAAGGAAGGCGAGCTCTTCCTGCTGCCGCGCTGGGTCCCCCACCGCCCGCAGCGCCCCGCGGGCACCGTCGGCCTGATCGTCGAGTTCCCCCGCCCCGAGGGGCAGCTCGACGGCCTGCAGTGGTACTGCCCCAGCTGCGACACCCTCGTCCACGAGGCCCGCTGGCAGCTCAAGAAGATCGACGAGGACCTGAAGATCATCATGGAGGACTTCTGGGGCGGCCCGGAGGAGCACCGCACCTGCAAGAACTGCGGCCACGTGATCCAGCGCGCCGGGGCGATCGAGCTCAAAGGCGGCAAGGTCAAGGCCGCGGGGACCGCGGGCGCCGCGAAGCGCAACGGCAAGGCGAAGGCCAACGGCCGGGCCAAGCCCGCCGCGAAGAAGAAGACGCCCGCCCGCGCCGCGGCGACCGGCAAGAAGAAGACGGCCGCGAAGAAGACCGCCCGCAGGCGGTGATGCGACGCCGCGGCGCCGCCCGCGTGCGCCCTCCATCGCCCCCTGCACCTCCGGACACCTGCACGTTGGAACCCACGGCTCACGGGGATCGACGCCCCGCGAGCCGCTTGTTGAAAGCGGCCGGGCCTCGGACGCCCGAGGGGTGCCTCAACGCCCTGAGCGACATGCCCGAGCAGGTCCGGCGGATCCCGCTTGAAGAATCAGAACGCGTGGTGGTCGCGTCCATCGTGTGGACCTGACCGGGCTTCCAACTGGAGAGATTCCAAAAGCGGTGAACCCTTCTGACTCCCGGGCGCTCTATGCAATGCACCGCCGCTCCATTTCCGATGGCGGTGTGTTACTTCCGGTTGGTGCCTGTCGGAGCCTGCGTCGATGCGACCCGAGGAACAGATCGTCTGGTTTGGCTGGTGGAGCGCCGCGACGCTCGCGATTGTCTGCTTCACCATGCTCCTGCGACGCCGGAGCCGGTTGACCGGGCGTCCCTCCGGCCGCCGCCGCGGCCCGGCGCGCCCCATGCTCGCGCTCCTTGCCTTGATGCTCGCCGCGAGCATCGTGGTCACGCTCCCCCTGATCGAGGTCCGACGCGTCCACGGCGTGGATGCGACCCCCCTCGATTCGGTCTTGATCTCCCTGAACTGGTACTGGAGCCGCCTCCTCGCCGCGTGGATGCTGCTCGCCGGCGCGGGCCTCGCCATCCGCTCCCTGATCGGCGACCCCGCCCGGGGCCGACGCCGGTGCCCGCGATGCTGGTACGAGATCGGCCCCGGCGCCATCGCGGCGTGCCCGGAGTGCGGGCGCTCACCCCTTGACGAGCGGCGGATGGGCCGCACGCGCCGACCCCGCCGCCTGCTCCTGGCCGCGATCGCTCTGGGCGTGGCCGCCGCGCCCGTCTGGCTCATCCCCGACCTCCGCCGCGGCACGTGGCCCCGCCACCTCTCGACGCCCACGCTCGTCGCCGCCACGGCGCGGTGGCCGGATCAGAGCAGCCTCTCGCGCTCCTTTATGCGGTGGGCGTCCGGCGTCCTGGACCAGTATCCCCGTGTGACCGAGCTTCCACCCGGCGACGAGCGACGCCGCCTGGCGAAGCGTCTCCTGGCTGTCGCATCGCTCGATGAGGTCAAATACCCCGAGCACGTCTCCTCCGCGGCCCTCGCCATGAGCCTCATGGGCGAGGACGCGCTCGTGGCCTCGGACCGGCTGTTCGAACTCGCGAACCATCCCAGCGTCCCCGGCCTTGGACTCGTCGTCGTGACGGCCCAGTTGAGGAACCGGTACCTCGCGGAGCGTGCGCTGCCGGTGTACGCGGAACAGAACCCCGGCGGCGAGATCGTCGGCGGCATCCTCCAAGCGTGGCCGAACGCGTTTCATGCCCCGCAACCGCTGATCGAACTGGCCCGCGCCGAATCCCGCGAGCAGCGCCTCTCGGCCTTGTACAAGCTGCAATACGCGAAGCCCAGCCCCATCCTCCTCGAGGTCCTCACGCAGCGCCTCGGCGACACGGACGAGGACATCCGCGAGGCGGCGCTCGAGGCCCTCTGCCGCGTCGAGCCGGACTCCCCGGCCTCGGTGCAGGCCCGGACCGCCGCGCTCGACGACGATTCCGACTCGATCCGCAACGCGGCCGCGAGGCTGATCGGCGAGTTCGGGCCGTTCGATCCGTGGTTCATCGAGCCGCTCCTCGACGGCCCCGACTCGATCGCCGGATCGGTCACGAGGATGCTCGGAAGGTCCACCGCGCCCCTGGACGTCAAGCTCGACCTCATCTCTCGCGCCCTCGATCGCGAGGCCCTCCTCCCCGATGCGCTCTCCGCCTGCTTCGGCCTCCGCGCCGACGCATACCATCTGCGCCAGCAGTTGACCCGGATCGCCGCCGAGGCCGACGCCCGGGGAGACCCGGAGCGTGCCCGACGCGTCCGGGACTTTCTCTCTCGGGGCCGCTGAGATCGCCCAAAGCCCGGTCATCTCTCTCCCAAGCTGCACCCACCACCCGCCAAGACCCGCCCCGTACAATCTGGCCGTGCAGGAGGCCCGGCGATGACGCTTCACCTCAACCTGTCCCCGGAAGCCGAGGAGCTGCTCCGCCAGCGCGCCAAGGCCGCCGGCCTCACTCCCGAGGAGTTCGCCAGGCGGACGGTCGAGCAGTCCCTGCGGCAGCCGGCGGCGCAGGCGGCCGCCGGCTGCGACGCTTGGGCGTCGCTCGGGCCCGGTGAGCTGCCGCCCGAAGAGATCGAGCGCCGGCTTCAAGCGTTCCACGAATGGGTCGCCATGGCCCGTCCATCGACGGCGGGCGTGCCGCTCGACGACAGCCGCGAGAGCATCTACGAGGGCCGGGGAGAATGAGAGTTCTCGCCGACACCAACATCCTCCTGCGACTCGTAAAGCCCGATCACCCGCAGCACCCCGCGGCGAAGGACGTTGTTCGCCGGCTCCTGCAAGCAGGCCACGGTGTCCACCTGGTGCCGCAGGTGCTCTACGAGTTCTGGGCGGTCGCGACCCGCCCGATCGAGAGCAACGGCCTGGGGTATTCGACGGCCGCCGCGCACGCCGAGATCGATCGCCTCCGCCGCTCCTTTGATGTCCTCGAAGACCGCCCCGGCATCCTCGCCCTCTGGCTCCGGCTCGTGCGCGAACGCGACTGCAAGGGAAAGGCGTCGCACGACGCGAGGATCGTCGCGGCCATGCTCGGGCACGGTCTGACGCACCTGCTGACGTTCAATGTTGCGGACTTCGTCCGATACAACGAGGTCATCGTGCTCTCACCTGACGCTGCGCCACCCACCGACCCGCAGTGAGCCGCCCCAACTCCGCTGATCCCATGCTCAAAATCGACCTCCACACCCACATCCTCCCCGAGAACTGGCCCGACCTCCGCGAGCGCTACGGCTACGGCGGCTTCATCCAGCTCGAGCACCACAAGCCCTGCTGCGCGAGGATGATGATCGACGGCGAGTTCTTCCGCGAGATCCAGGCCAACTGCTGGGACCCCGGCGTCCGCATGGACGACATGACCCGCACCATGGGCCCCGCCTCCGTGCAGGTCCTCTCCACCGTCCCCGTCATGTTCAGCTACTGGGCCAAACCCCGCGACACGCTGGACCTCTCGCGACTGCTCAACGACCACATCGCCGACGTCGTCCGCGCCTTCCCCCGCCGCTTCGCCGGCCTGGGCACCGTCCCGCTCCAGGCCCCCCACCTGGCGATCCGCGAGCTGGAGCGCTGCGTCCGCGAGCTCGGCTTAGCAGGGGTCCAGATCGGCTCCCACGTCGAACGCCCCGGCCTCAACGGCGAGCCCCGCGGCAAGGACTGGAACCTCTCCGAGCCCGCCCTCTTCGAGTTCTTCGCCGCGGCCGCCGAGCTCGGCGCCGCCGTCTTCGTCCACCCCTGGGACATGATGGGCAAGGGGAACATGGACAAGTACTGGCTCCCCTGGCTCGTCGGCATGCCCGCCGAGACCGCCCGGGCCATCTGCTCGGTCCTCTTCGGCGGCGTCCTCGAGCGGCTCCCGAACCTCCGCATCGCCTTCGCCCACGGCGGCGGCTCCTTCCCCGGCACCATCGGCCGCATCGAGCACGGCTGCCAGGTCCGCCCGGACCTGTGCTCCATCGACGGCTGCCACAGCCCCCGCGGCTACCTCGCCCAGTACGACGACGCGGGGAGCATGACCGCCCCGGCGCGCTTCTACGTGGACTCCCTCACCCACGACCCCGACCTGCTCCGCTGGCTCATCCGCCTCATGGGCCCCCAGCGCATCGCCCTCGGCAGCGACTACCCCTTCCCCCTCGGCGAGGAGGTCCCCGGCGCGATGATCGACTCCATGCCCGACCTCACCCCCGAGACCAAGCGGCAGCTCCTCAGCGCCACCGCCATCGAGTTCCTCGGCGCGGCCGGCCGCATCTTCTCCGAGTCCCAATCCGAACCGCGACCGTCAGGGAGCGGCTCGCCCGCTTGCACGTAGCCCCTTCACCACCCGTGCCCGCGCCGATTTCTCCTTCTCTCGCGGCCGACCGAACCGGCTGAATCGCAGCCAACACGCCCGCGCGGGCAAGCCGCTCCCTGACGGTCGCGGCTCGGACGGATGCGTGCGCCGGTCGGGCGCAGGCTTTATAAACTCCCCCCATGCCCCCCCCCTCCCCCCACACCGAACGCCACGCCCGCCACCTCGACGAGACCGACCCCCTCCGCCACACCCGCGACCTCTTCACCATCCCCTCCATCCGCGACATCACCAGGGGCGCCACCCCCTCTGACGACCCCTGCGCCTACTTCGTCGGCAACTCCCTCGGCCTCATGCCCAGGGCCACCCCCGCCGCGATCCAGCAGGAGCTCGACGACTGGTCCCGCCTCGCCGTCGAGGCCCACCTCGAGGGGCAGAACCCCTGGTTCTCCTACCACGAGCTCTTCCGCGAGACCGGCGCCCGCCTCGTCGGCGCCCGCCCCGGCGAGGTGGTCATGATGAACTCGCTGACCGTCAACCTCCACCTCCTGATGGTCTCCTTCTACCGCCCGACCTCCACCCGCTTCCGCATCGTCATCGAGGACGGCGCCTTCCCCTCCGACGACTACGCCGTCGCCAGCCAGGCCGCCTTCCACGGCTTCGACCCCGCCGAGGCCATCGTCAAGCTCAAACCCCGCGAGGGCGAGCACACCCTTCGCACCGGGGACGTCACCGACTACCTGCGAGCCGAGGGCGAGTCCGTCGCCCTGGTCCTCCTCGGCGGCGTCAACTACCGCACCGGCCAGTGGTTCGACATGCCCGCCATCACCGCCGCGGCCAAATCCACCGGCGCCATGGTCGGCTGGGACCTCGCCCACGCCGCGGGCAACGTCCCCCTCCAGCTCCACGACTGGGGCGTCGATTTCGCCGCGTGGTGCTCGTACAAGTACCTCAACGCCGGCCCCGGCGCCGTCGCCGGCGCGTTCGTCCACGAGCGCCACGGCAAGAACCCCGCCCTCCCGCGCTTCGCCGGCTGGTGGGGCAACGACCCCGCCACCCGCTTCAAGATGACCCCCGACTTCGTGCCGCGGGAGGGCGCCGACGGCTGGCAGCTCAGCAACCCCCCCATCCTCGCCCTCGCCCCGCTGAGGGTCTCCCTCGAGATCTTCGACCAGGTCGGCATGCCCGCCCTCCGCGCCAAGAGCCTGAAACTCACCGCCTACCTCGAGTCCCTCCTCGACACCTTCCCCCCCGGCGCCCTCGAGATCCTCACCCCCCGCGACCCCAACGCCCGCGGCGCCCACCTCTCCATCGCCGTCAAGGGCCACGGCAAAGAGCTCACGCAGACACTCCGCGCCCGCGGCATCATCTGCGACTTCCGCGAGCCCAACGTCCTCCGCGTCGCCCCCGTCCCCCTCTACAACACCTTCCACGACGTCTGGCGCTTCGCCGATACCCTCCGCGCGATCATCACGCCGGCGTAGATTCCCTTTTTCACCACGGAGTCACGGAGGGCACGGAGCGGTCACGGAGAAGAAGGAAGACAGGGTTTCAAGACAGGCAAGACCAGAAGGCCGCCCGCCGATCCGCAGCGCTCCAACGCTCCCACGCCCCCTCCCGCCCCATCTTCAAACCCAATCCTGCGGAATCAAAGCATGCAACAAGGGCGCACGAATCTTCCCAACCGCTCCGTGATCTCCGTGACTCCGTGGTGAAAACCGAAATGCGCACCGCCCTCATCTCCGACATCCACGCCCACCACCCCGCCCTCCTCGCCACCCTCGCCGACATCGCGCGCTCGAACTGCGACCGCACCATCTGCCTCGGCGACATCGTCGAGGGCGGCGCCCACAACACCGCCGCCATCCACGAACTCATCACCCGCAACATCACCACCGTCCGCGGCAACCACGACGACCTCTACGCCCTCACCCACCCCAACACCCCCGAGGCCGCCTACCTCGCCGCCCTCCCGACCCGCATCACCGAAGCCACCACCCTCTACACCCACATCTCTCCGCTCGATAACGACCGCCCCATCAAGGACCGCTACGCCGCCTGGAGCGTCCTCGACGACACCTCCCGCCCCCCGCACACCCCCCACCACCTCACCATCATCGGCCACGCCCACCTCCCCCTCTTCTTCAGCTGGCTCGGCTCCACCCCCGGCGCCGCCCGCCGGCACCCCATCGTCTACGACACGCCCATCCCCCTCGACCCCGCGGACCGCTACATCCTCTGTCCCGGCTCCATCGCCCCCGGCCGCGACGACGACCCCGCCCCGCGCTACGCCATCCACGACGCCGCCGCAAGAACCATTGAGTTCCGCCGTGTCGTGTAACGCATCTCTCGCTTACCATTTTCTGCTCTTCTCCGTGCCCTCCGTGTACTCCGTGGTGAAAACCCTTCCGTCCCCACGCGCACCATGCCAACTCACCCAAAGAACATCATCATCATCGGCGCCGGCCTCGCCGGCGCCCTCATGGCCTGCTACCTCGCCAAGGCCGGCCACCGCGTCCGCATCTACGAGCGCCGCCCCGACCCGCGCGCCAGGGGCTACATCGGCGGCCGCTCCATCAACCTCGCCCTCTCCCACCGCGGCCTCGCCGGCCTCGCCGGCGCCGGCCTCGCCGAGCGCGTCATGGCCCAGAACGCCATCCCCATGCGCGGCCGCATGATGCACCCCCCCCGCGCCGACGCCGACCTCGTCTTCCAGCCCTACTCCAAGGACCCCAGCGAGGCCATCAACGCCGCCTCCCGCGGCGGGCTCAACCTCAGCCTTATCCACGCCGCGGCCGAATACCCCAACGTCGAGCTCTTCTTCGACCACCCCTGCCACGACGTCGACCTCGCCCCCGCAACAAACGCCCCCCCCGCCGCCATCCTCCAGACCCCCGGCGGCGCCACCACCCGCGTCGAGGCCGACCTCATCATCGGCGCCGACGGCGCCTACTCCGCCGTCCGCCTCGCCATGCAGAAGACCGACCGCTTCGACTACTCCCAGTCCTACCTCCAGCACGGCTACAAGGAGCTCTACATCCCCCCCGCCTCCCGCCTCGCCAACCTCACCGAGGCCGACATCGCCCGCATGAAGGGCTCCGGCCCATTCGCCATGGACCCCAACGCCCTGCACATCTGGCCCCGCGGCGGGGCCATGATGATCGCCCTCCCAAACCGCGACGGCTCCTTCACCTGCACCCTCTTCTGGCCCTTCACCGGCCCCCACGGCCTCGACGAGCTCACCACCCCCGGCGACGTCCTCGCCTTCTTCGGCGAGCACTACCCCGACGCCGTCCCCCTCATGCCCACCCTCACCCACGACTACTTCGCCAACCCCACCAGCTCGCTGGTCACCATCCGCTGCTACCCCTGGCAGCGCCACGGCAAGGTCGTCCTCATCGGCGACGCCTGCCACGCCGTCGTCCCCTTCTACGGCCAGGGGATGAACGCCGCCTTCGAGGACTGCCTCGCCCTCGCCCGCGCCCTCGACGCCCACCCCAACAACCAGCTCGACGCCCTCGAGGCCTTCCAGCAGGAGCGCAAGCCCAACGCCGACGCCATCGCCGACATGGCCCTGGAGAACTTCATCGAGATGCGCGACAAGGTCGGCGACCCCGACTTCCTCTACAAGAAGAAGGTCGAGCAGACCGTCCACGCCCTCCACCCCGACACCCTCATCCCCCAGTACAACCTCGTCTCCTTCTCCACCGTCCCCTACACCGAGGCCCAGCGCCGCGGCCGCGAGCTCGACGACCTCCTCGCCGAGGTCATCGCCGCCCTCCCCCGCCGGCGGGCCGCGGGCATGCCCCCCGACCAGTGGAAGTCCGAGATCCAGCGCCTCGTCGACCAGGCCCTCGCCCGCCGCAAGGCCGCGGCCGATTCAACGAACGCAACGTGACTCCCCGCCCCTCCTGATCTGGCCATTTGGCCCTTTGCGCTTTGGCCATTTACACTCCCCCCATGCCCCCCGACGCCGCACCCAGGCCCGGCGCCCCCTACTGCAGCAACTGCCGCTACGACCTCACCGGCGCGACCGACACCCCCGTCTGCCCCGAGTGCGGCAAGCCCCTCGTCGAGGTCCTCGTCCGGGGCCGCCACGCCTCCACCGGCCGCGGCCGCCGCTACCGCTCCGAGACCCTCCTCTTCGGCCTCCCCATCATCGACGTCGCCATCGGCCCCGACCCCGACTCGGACGAGACCTTCGGCCGCGCCCGCGGCATCATCGCCATCGGCGACCGCGCCTCCGGCGGCATCGCCTTCGGCAACCAGTACGCCGTCGGCGTCGTCGCCATGGGCGGCGGGGCCGGCATCGGCGTGGTCGGCGTCGGCGGCGGCGCGGGGATGGGCCTGCTCGCCTTCGGGGGCGGCGCCGGACTCGGCGGGTTCGCCCTAGCCGGCGGGGGCGCGGCGGGGGGCATCGCCACCTCCGGCGGCGTCGCCGCGGGCGTCGTCGCCCAGGCCTCCCTCGCCGCCGGCTGCTACGCCCGCGGCGCCGAGGCCTTCGGCATCCACACCGTCTCCATCCGGCCCCCCGGCGCCTCCTCGCCGCAGGCCCAGGCCTTCTTCGACCGCGCCTCCTGGCTCATCGGCACCCCGACGAACATCTACACCTTCATCTTCCCCATCGCGCACATCGCCGGCGCCGCCGTCCTCCTCGCCGCGATCATCGGCGCCCTCGCCGTCCTCGCGCACCGCCGCGCCGCCCGCCCCACCGCCTGACCAACGCCCACCACCCCGGCGATCCCCCCCATGCCCGACCCCGTCATCTACGACATCACTGCACCCATCACCCCCGCCATGAAAGTCTGGCCCGGCGACACCCCGCCCACGCGCGAGGTCCTCCTCGACACCGCCCGCGGCGACAACATCACCCTCTCCACCCTCCGCGCCACCGTCCACCTCGGCGCCCACGCCGACGGCCCCAACCACTACGCCCCGCCGCCGGCCCCCGGCGTCGGCGAGCGCCCACTCCGCCACTACCTCGGCCCCTGCCACGTCCTCGACGCCCCCGTCCCCGGATCGCACCGCGTCACCCCCGCCGACCTCCGCGCCGGCCTCGACCGGATCACCCACCCCCGCGTCCTCATCCGCACCGGCACCTTCCCCAATCACGAAACCTGGAACCAGGACTTCGCCGCACTCTCCGTCGAGCTCGTGGACGCCCTCGCCTCCCGCGGCGTCATCACCATCGGCATCGACACCCCCAGCGTGGACCTCATCGACTCCAAGGACCTCCCCGCCCACCACGCCATCCACCGCCACGACATCGCCATCCTCGAGGGCCTCGACCTCGCCGACGTCCACCCCGGCGACTACGAGCTCATCGCCCTCCCCCTCAAGCTCATCAACTTCGACGCCAGCCCCGTCCGCGCCGTCCTCCGCCCCCTGCCCTGAGCCGCCCCCCGGGTGGCACGCTTGCGCCCGCACAAGCATGAATGCACCCGAGCGCCGAGTGCCGAGCGCCGAGCGCCTACTTCCCCGCCGCCCGCGCCCGCACATTATCCAGCACGTTCATGAAGTTGATGTACCCGTCGTACGGCGAGTCGTACGGGCTGAAGTACTTGTGCACGTCCCCGTCCGCCCAGTACTTCGTACACATGTAGTAGAAGTGATCGCTGGTCGTCAGCCTCCGCCAGTCCTCCAGCAGGTACCGCGCCTCGGCGATCTCCTTCTCATCCCCGGACCGCTCCGCCGCGGCCAGACGCGACCGCACCGCCCGCTCCAGCTTGTACGTCTCCTGCAGCGCGTTGCTCTGCATCGAGTTCCCGAGCCACGCGGAGAGGTCCCGCTCCGTGTCCGCCCACGAGATCATGTGCGGCACGTCGTACACCCCCACCGGCTCGTGCTTCGCCAGCGCCTCCCCAACCGTCAGGAAGTCGTTGTGCCCCGGGTTCGTGTCGTAGATCCACCCCGGCAGCGCATCGAGGAACTGGAAGATCCCCGTGTCCGCCCACTGGTGCTCCCCGAAGGTCTCGTAGTCCATGAACAGGTTGCACAGGTACCCGTTCCCGTTGATCTGGTTCACCCAGTGCGCGAACTTCTCCGCCGACAGCGGCCACTCCGCCCACCCCCGGTTGCCGAACCGGAACGCGATGTCGTCGCTGAGCCGGTAGTTCTTCAGCAGCAGCCCGAACGGCCGCCCGTCCGGCCCCGCCCCCGTGTGCGGCGGGCGGTAGACGTAGCTCGGCGAGCGGTACCCCAGCAGGTGGTCCACCCCCTCGCACAGCATCCCCGCGAACCGCGGACGCCCCCCCTCGTCCTTCATGTTCGACACCACGTGCGCGACGTCGTTGTTGTAGATCAGCTCCGTGTTCCGGAACACCCGCGGCGTCTGCCCGAAGAGCGACCGGATCCTCTCCGTGTGCAGCCGGACCTGCTCGGCGAACTCCTCGCGCGAGTACAGGAAGCTCAGCGAGTGGTGGTACGTCTCCCCGATGAACTCGCACGCCCCCGTCTCCGCCAGCCGCTTGAACAGGTCGATCACGTCCGGCGCGAACTCCTGGAACTGGTCCAGCGCCGCCCCCGAGATCGAGTAGCTCACCCGGAACCGCCCCTCGTGCCGCCGCACCAGGTCCAGGATCAGCTCCGTCGCCGGCCGGTAGCACTTCTCCGCCACCTTGCGGCAGATCTCCCCGTTCTTGGCGTTGTCGAAGTAGAACGGGTCGGCGTCGAAGACCGTGTACCGCCGCAGCCGCCACGGCTGGTGGACCTGAAAATAGAAGACGACGGAGGTCATGGAGTGCAGCGCCCTCGCGCCCCGCCGCCCGAAGCAAGCTTATCCGAAGAGGAGACAGGGGTCAGGGAACAGGTCCCAGGGGACGCAAGGGCAGCCAAAGGCGGCGCCGCCGTCTGTCCCCCTGACCCCCTGTCCCCTCCCCCTACGTCTTGACCGAGAACGCCACCGCGATCGCCACCGGCGTCAGCACCAGCACCGGCAGGAAGACCGACAGCCCCGGCGGCAGCCCCGGCACCGCCACCGCCGTCCCCAGCACGCCCCCCATCATCGCCACGATCCCCACCGGGGCGCACTTGAGCGACTGCACCACCATGTTCTTCGGCTCGCGCATCAGGAAGAACGGCAGCGTGATCACCAGCGCCAGCAGGTTCGAGATCATCAGCGCCACCCGCCCCCACCGCACCCGCTCCAGCTGCGCCCGCATCTGCTCGTTGATCAGCGGGCTCGAGACCATCTCGCTGATCTGCCGCCAGCTCAGCGTCCCGCTCAGCCCCGCGTGCCGCTTGACCAGCAGCGTCGTCGGGTCCATGTCCGTCTCCAGGCGCGTCACCGACGACGGCCGCTCCACCGCCGCCCGCGGGGGGGCCTGGTCGTCCCCCTCCGCCGTCACCGGCGCCAGCACCAGCTCCCGCGGCTCGGTCAGCTCCCACGCCCCGTCGCGCCACACCGCCAGGTCCGTGCTGATCCGCCGCACCGCCCGCCCGTCGCGGTCCCGCTCCCAGACGTGCATCACCTCCGCCCGACCCGTCTCCGGGTCGAACCACTTGGCGTAGAACAGCCGCCCCTGCCCGTCCGCCGGAAGCTTCACCTCGAAGCCCGACCAGTCCCGCCTCCCCGCGTCCCGGTGCTCGCGGTTCAGCAGCGGCGCGATCCGCGGGATCACCAGCTCCTGCGTCAGCACCTGCACCCCCGTCGCCGCCACCGCCACCAGCAGGATCGGCCGCGCCACCCGGTGCAGGCTGATCCCCCCGGCCAGCATCGCCACCAGCTCGCGGTGCCGCACCAGCTGCGTCACCGTGAACCCCATCGCCCCCGCCAGCACCAGCCCCAGCATGAAGCTGAACAGCTGCACCAGCCGCGGCCACCACAGGTCCACCACCAGGAAGACCGTCACCACCGCCACCCGCAGCGACGATGGCTCCTCGGCCGCCGCCCCGGGCGCCGCCGCCGGGTCCGCCGCCCGCGCGAACCGCTCGGCGTTGAGCACGAACCGGTCGATGTTCAGCGCCACATCGATCGTCACGACGAAGCAGAACAGCAGCACCATCAGCGCGACGACGTTGAAGGCGTACTGCCGGGCGATGTACCGGTCCAGCGTGCTCATGGCGCTGCGCTCCCCCGCGTGGGCCGCGGCCGCACCTCCATCATCATCATCCTCCCCCCCGCCCCCGGCGCGCCGAGCCCGACGCCGCCGTTGTTGCGGGCGTCCACCCGCCAGACCGCGAGCGAGACAGCGTAGGCCACCGCCGCCCCCGCCACGACGTCCGAGACGTAGTGCTGCTCCATCACCACCCGCGTCAGCCCGCACCCCGCCGCCCCCACGAACAGCAGCGGCGCCGCCGCCCGGTGCGTGAACGACAGCGCCATCGCCGCCCCGAACGCCACCGCCGCGTGGCTGCTGGGCATGCCAAGGTCCGACCAGTTCCACCCCAGCCGCTCCCCCACGGGCATGAACGCGTACCACCCCCCGGAGTTCTCCGGACGCAGCCGCCCGACGATCGCCTTGAGCAGCTCCGCCGCCCCGCCGCTCAGCAGCGCGCACGTCAGCAGCATCACCCCGCGGCGGGTCCACCCCCCGCTCATCCTCGCCCCCTCCCGGACCCTCGCCCGGTCCACCATCATGAACGCCGCCGCGACCGGCCCCCACAGCCACATCGACCCCAGCACCCGCAGCACGCGGTACCAGTCGGCGCTCTCGAGCATGCGCCGAGAATGCTCGTCGGTGACGCTCAGGGCCTCGTACGCCCCCCGGTCCAGCGCGGTCGCCACCAGCACCGCGCCCGCCCACGCCGCCGCCGCCGCCGCCGCGCGCACCCGCAGCGGGCGGCGCGCCGCCCCGAGCAGCTCGCTCCGGCCCGCGGCGGTCGTCACGGCACGCCCCCCGCACGCCCCGGCCCACCCGCGACCGCCCTCTCCCCCGGCCGCGGCAGGCCGAGGAAGCCGACGCCCACGAACGCCGGCCGCGTCTCCCCCTTGCCGTCGCCCCGCAGCGGACCCAGACGAGACAGGCCGTAGAACGCCTGCTGCCACGCCGCGGCGTCCCGCCCGACGACGATCGCCGGCCGCCCCAGCAGCGCGGGGTCGTCCAGGTCCGTCTCGGGCCAGAGGTCGTACTGCGTCCGCCGGCCGCCGGTGCGGCTGCTGGCGCAGTAGACCGTCGGCCGCCCGGGCATGTAGAACGCCAGCTGGCTCGCCCGCCCGTAGTGCTGCGCGACGATGAACGGCTCGAGCCCGGTGGCGACCCGCAGGTCCGCCGCCAGCTCCGCGGCGTTCCGCCCCATCTCGTCCGCGTTCAGGAACCGGCCCGTCGGCACCACGCCCGCCAGGCTCGTCCGGACGCCGAGCCTGGCCAGCCCGGCGTCGGCGCGGGCCAGACCGGCCTGCACCAGGTCCAGCCGCAGCATCCCCACCCCCGCGACCAGCCCGTAGACGATCGCCGCGTGCCACAGCATCTGCCCCGGCGTCTCGGGGCGGCGGCGGAGGATCCCGCTCCACGGCCGGTCGCCCGCGGCGAAGCGCCGCCACGCCAGCAGCTTCTGCCCGTACTCGCGCATGTGGTCCGCCGCGATCCACCCCGCCAGCGGCAGCAGCGTCACGTACGCCCCCATCGCCCAGTTCCCCTCGGCCTCCGCCACCAGCGCGACGACGAGGTAGAAGGCCAGCACCGGCGCAGCGCAGCAGACCAGGTACAGCATGCCGCTCAGCGGCTCGAGCTCCTCCTCCGTCGGCAGCGCCCGCGTGGAGACGCCCGCGCGCCGCAGCCGCAGCGCCGCCTCCCACCACGACCAGACCCCCCACGCGGCGCCCGCGCACGCCAGCACCAGCGCCGGCCCGACGATCCCGAACTGCACGCCGATGAACTCGAAGAACCACTTCGGCGACCAGCCGCGCCCAGGGTCGGCCGGCGGCGGCATGTCCCCCGCGGCCAGCCCGAGGTGCCCCAGCAGGTGCAGCACCGTGGGCCACCCGTGCCGCATGTTCCAGATGAGCACCGGCGACAGACCCGCGAGCGTCAGGAGCGCGCCCCCCGCGGCCCAGCGGCCCCAGGTCCGCGCCGGCGAGACCTCCCCCTCGCCCCAGCGACGCAGCAGCGCATACGCCAGCAGGCCCGGCGGGAGGAGCAGGATGGTGTACTTGAAGAGGAACCCCACCCCCACGGCCGCGCCGAGGGTCACCCACGCCCAGCGCGAGCCGCGCTCCATGGCCCGCCACCCCGCCCAGCACGCCACCGCCCAGCAGGCGACGCACGGCCCGTCGATCGTGGAGACGAGCCCGACCGCCTGCATCACCGGCGCCAGGGCGAAGGCGGCCGCGCCGTAGAAGCCGATGCGCCAGCACGGGCTCCCGCGCCGCCCGGCGACGTCGGCCGCGAGCAGCCCGACGAAGAGGGCCGACACGATCGAGGCGACCGCCGCCGGGAGCCGCACGGCGAACTCCGTGTCGCCCATCAGCGAGGTGAAGGCGCGGATCGCCAGCGCGATCCCCGGCCCCTTGCTGTAATAGCTCCAGTCGAGCCGGCGCGCCCACTCCCAGTAGTGCGCCTCATCTTCCACCAGCGTGTACGGGCAGAACATCCCCAGGTACGCCACCCGCGCCACGCCCAGCGCCACCGCCAGCGCGACAATCGACCACAGCCCGTACCCCCGCCGCGTCGCCCTCTCCACGGGCGCCGCCGGCGACGGCGACGCGGCGGGGGGCGAGGGCGGAACCGGGGTGACGGCGGCGGTGGTCATGAGCACAGGGATTGATGTCGGAGGGGAATGCGGGGTGGGAGTGATGAGGGTGGGGGGTGGGGGGGTGGGGGGGTCAGTGCTTGCGGAGCTTCCAGTACTCGGCGCCGGTGAAGATCGCCAGCCCCCCGACGCCCCCCCACAGCAGCGGCAGCCCGACCATGCCGTGCTCGTGGACCATCTGCTGGCCGCCGACGACGGTGAGCACCGCCGCCAGGGCGGGGAAGAAGCTCCAGAGGTACACCACCAGCGGGAGGCTGTCGCGCAGGCGCATGGCCATCACCCCGCCGGTGAGCACCATCACCAGACACGCGATGCTCATGGCGATGCGCTCCTGCTCCTTGGAGACGATCTCGCGCATGAGCTCGTCGATGTCCTCCCGGAGGATCTCGGCGGGCTGGCGGACGATGGCGTCGTGAGGCACCGCCTCAAGGTGGGCCGCGGCGATGTCGAGCAGCTCGCGCGAGGACATGGCCATGAGGCTGGCCAAAGGGTCGCGCGCCGGCTTGATCCCCTTCATCGTCCGGTCGCCGAACTGCCCCGCCTCGGTGATCTGGACGCCGATCCCCGGCTCGGGGCTCGCCCCCTGGGCGCTGAACTCGCTGAGGCGGATCTCGAAGGTCAGCGCATCGCCCAGGGCCTCGGGGCGGGGGAGCGAGCGGAGCCAGGCGCGGGCGGCCTTGTAGCTGCGCTCGCGACCGTCGTCGAGGATGGTGTCGATGGCGATGCGCCCGTCGCCGCGCCCGGGGGCGGCGGGGGGAAGGATCCGCCACCACCTCTCCTGGGCGTCCCACTCCAGCCCCCCCGCGCGGAGGACGACCGCGCGGCCGAGCCCGTCGATCAGCCGGACGCGCCCGTCGGAGCCGAGCGCAAGGCTCATGTCCTCGACGACGGCCCGCTCGGCGAGGATCGTCGCCAGCTGCCGGCGGCGGACGTCGATCTGGCCGATCCGCTCCGGGTACACCCGCAGCTCCCGCAGCTCCCGCCAGCCGAAGAACTTCGGGTCGTCGCGGATCGGGCTGGGGACCGTCGCGGTAATGACCGGCGGGTCGCTCTCGACGCGGAACTGGTCGCGGACCCAGCCCAGCGAGTCGCGCGGCACGAGGGTGATGCGCGTCACGCCGCGACGGCCGGCGTCCGAGCCCGAGTTGGGGTTGGCCCCGGCCTCTTCCGCGGGGCCGGCGTCGCGGAAGAACCAGGCGAACGCGTCGCGGGCCGACCCCTCCGCCTTGACCTGCTTGGTGTTCTTGTCGAGCTGCGCGAGCAGGACGCCCTGGAGGTAGAGGACCTGGTACGCCCCGGCCTGCTCGTTGGGCCCCTTGGGCTCGACGCGGTCGGCGTAGACGAGCATGCCGTCGCCGAAGCTGAACGCCTCGCCCCGCCGGATCGAGTTGACCAGAACGCGCGTGGCGTCCTGGGTGACCATGTCCTGCATGCGCCGGAGGTACGTGGGGATCACGCGGTTGGTCAGGGCGATGAGCGTCAGCGCCAGCGCCAGCCCGCACAGCAGGCCCGGGACCAGCAGCGACCGGTACGAGACGCCCCCGGCCTGGCAGGCCAGCGCCTCGTTGTCCGCGGCGAAGCGGTGGTACGTCAGGGTCGCGGCGAGGCCCCCGGCGAAGGGCAGCGCGTACTCGAGCATCGGGGGCATCGAGTAGAGCATGAACCGCAGGGTGTCGAGCGGGCTGAGCCGGCCCTCGGCGAGAAACTTCACCGCCGCGGCGAAGGCGAGGACCGTGACGAGGATCCCGGCGGTCAGCAGCAGTTGCCGCCAGAGCCACGCCGAGATGTAGGTCCAGACCGTGATCGGGGAGCCGGCAGGCATCGGCCCAGATAGTAGAAGTCCACACGGTGGGCGGTTGGTTCGCCCCTCGAATCAGCCCCCGGGTCGGCAGACGGGCGGGGCTCCCGGGCGGGGGCGGCACAAAAAAGAAAAGGGGCGCGGCCGCGGCCGCGCCCCGTGGAACCACCGCTCCGGAACGCCGGTCAGGGCGTCTGGCTGAGCGAGATGAAGCCCAGACGGACCAGGAACATCGTCCCCTCCTGCACCTCCGCCTGCTTGAAGCCGTCGAGGGAGCGTGGCGCGGCGGGGGTGCCGACCAGGTCGGGCAGGTACGGCCACGGGCCGTCGCCGCGCTTGGACATCTCGGCGAGGGTCCTCAGGACCGCCTCGGCCGCCTCGAACAACCGCTCCGCGCTGAGTTTCCTGGGTGCCTCGTTCATGGCTGCACTCCCTTTGCTGCCCATGTGTCGCCCGAACATGCCACAGCGGATGCCGCCCGCCCCCGCCCCCCACGGGCCACGGATCGGATGACCCGACCCTCCGCGCCGGCTAGCGCGGCTTGGTGAGGTCGTTGACGATCGCGGCCAGCGCCTCCGCGCTGCGCGAGGCGACCGCGCGATCGACCTTCTCGGGGGGGACGCCCGCGCTCCGCAGCGCGGCATCCGCCTTCTTCCACAGCTTGTCGGCCTCCTTCCCCGGCGCGGCGAGGTAGATGTCGGAGACGAGCTCCTGCAGCCTCTGCGCCGTGATGGTGTCCTTGTGCTCGTAGTAACGGCTGACGATCTTCTGCTGGTGCTTCGTCAGGTGCTGTCCCTTGGCCATGCGGCTCGCTCCATCCTCCCCGCCCCCCCGCCCCCCCCCACCGCGGCGTGGGGGCAGTGTTGCCGCCGCCTCGCGCCCTGGCAAGGCGGCACGTCATCACGCCCCCCCCGCCTCCCCCACGTTCTCCGCGGGGATCACCGAGATCTTGCCGCTGCGCTCCAGCACCGCGTACCGGACCTGATCCAGCCGCGCCAGACCGTGAGCGATCCGGGCGGCCTCCAGGATGTCCTGCTCGTCCACCCTCGCGCTGGCCATGCGGTCCCGCAGCGGCCGCCCCCGCTCCACGATCACCACCGGCGCGCCGTCGATCACCCGGTTGGCCGTGCGCGAGCGCTGCTTCAGCAGCGACAGGCCGACGTCGGCGGCGACGAAAGTGAGGATGAGCAGGAAGGAGTTGATCATCGACGAGTCCTGCCCGACGAGGAACTGGCTGGTGGTCTCGGAGATGATCAGCAGCAGCAGCAGGTCGAAGGTGGTCATCTCCGAGAGCGTGCGGCTGCCGGCGAGGCGGAAGACCGCCAGCAGGAAGGCGTAGATCACCAGCACCCGCACGACCGAATCCATCCGCCTCACCTCCCGCCCGCCGGGGTGCCCCCGCCCGGCGCATCACGGATACGCGAACTGCGCAAACTCCACGCGCGCAGCCGCCGGGGCCTCGACCCCGGCGACGCCCGCCAACGATCCGATCGACTCGGCCTGGAACTCCATCCGCACCGCGAAGGGCCGCGACGGCTCCGCCGCGGGGAAGACGAAGACCACGCGCCCGGGGGCCGCCTCCTCCCGCTCCGGCTCCGGCGTGATCCGCTCGACCCGGACCCCGTCGAGGTAGCCGCGGCTCACCCAGAGCCGCACGCGCCCCCGAGCATCGGCCAGCCCGGGCCCGACCCGGAACCTCAGGACCACCGGCGCCTGATGCCGGATGAAGCGCTCGTAGACGACGCTCAGCGGCCCTTCCGGATCGCCCGCCGTGCGCCGGCTCGCCGGGCCGTTGCCGAAGAAGCCGGCCAGCGCGGCCAGTAGGATCAGGCCCATGCACACCCAGGCGATCCGCTCGGCGCGCCACATGGCCGCGGCGTACCGCGGGTCCTCCTCGACCTCGATCTCCGCGCGCCCGGGCCGCGCCCCCTGCTTCCCCCCGTTGCTGTCCATGAACGGCGCTCACGGGAAGGGTGTCACGCGCCGGCCCGGCGCCCGGGGACGGGCGCGGGCTCGAAGCCGTCGCAGCCGCTGATCGGGGTGACGCGCAGGTTGAGGCTCGCGTGGCGCGGATGGCCGCACTCATCGACGAAGTCCTCCGGCGCCGAGTTGTTGATGCGGATGCTGACCAGCTGCTGCGTGTCGGGGTGCGTCTCGCCGAAGTGGGCGCAGAGGCCGCACTGCCCTGGGTGGAGAGATTTCATGGCTCGGTCTCCTGCTCGACGCCTCGGCGGAGCCCCGCCCTGGGGCGCCCGGCGGGAGTCGATGGCTCGTGGGTAGCTATACCCGCGGGGGCTGGAGGTGCCGGAAAATCAGGGTGAATTCGTCCTGATCGGGGCGGAGGTTTGGGGAAGCCGCCGGTGCAACCACAGGGCGTGCGCGAGCGTCCGATCGCCCACCCGCGCCTCGGTCGCCCGCAGGACCCGCCACAGCCAAGCGCGGTCCAGCGGACGCGGCGCCCGCGTCGCGGTCCAGCGCCCGCGCGCGCCGATGTACAGGCGGCAGGCCCGCTCGCCCCGCGGACGCACGGTGTAGGAACACACATGAGGGAAGCCCACACGCACGCCCCGCCGTGAGAGGTCGCTTACGACGTAGCCGCGCCCCACGACCACACGCACGTGCAGCGGGTCCGTCGCCAGGAGCCCCGCAGGGTCCCGCATCCGGCCCCAGACGAC
Organism: Planctomycetaceae bacterium; assembly: GCA_044507535.1. Classification (GTDB taxonomy): domain Bacteria; phylum Planctomycetota; class Phycisphaerae; order Phycisphaerales; family UBA1924; genus CALAFV01. Next base: position 21,727 of record JBIQJK010000041.1, read on the forward strand.
GCCCGCGGGCAGCGGGAGATCGATCCACGCGCCCGCATCGACGCGCCAGCTCGAGTCGGCGTCGAGCCGCATCACCGGCCCGCCCGCGGCCGCGCCGCCTCGGCCTGCATCGCCATCCCCTCGAGCACGTGGCCGTGGAGCATGCCCACGGCCAGACGCTCAGCAGGCCGCCAGCACCACCGCGGCGTCAGCAGCGGCTCGTAGGTGGTGGTCAGACGGACCCGGGTGGCCGCCGCGCCGGCGGGGGCGAGCTCGAAGCGGCCGCCGATCAGCCCGGCGTCTCGCTCGTAGCCGATCCGCCGCTCGATCACGTCGAACGCCGGCAGCGCAGGCGCGTCGGCGCGGGTGATCCGCTTGGCGATGCGGCCCTTGTTGGAGATGCAGACCTTGACGTCCCCGGGTGCGGCCGACGCCCCGGTCGTGTAAAGCGGGCGGGCCAGGCCCACGCGGAGCAAAGGCGGCGGGCCGTGCGTGACCTCCTCGTAGAACTGGATCGCGGCCCACACGGCGTCGGGCGAAGCGGCGATGACCCGCTCCCCCGAGATCGACCCGGGGGCGCGACGCGGCGGCGGCCCCTCGACCGCGGCCAGGGCGACGCAGACCAGCAGCATGCCGATCGCGGGGAGGTGCCGGCGCTGGCCGAAGCGCGTCCCCTTCAACCAGAGCCGCAGCAGGGCGCCGATCACCGTGGCCCCGGCGATCGGCCCGAACACGATCAGGCTCAGCATCAGGGCGCAGAAGACGCCGCCGAGCCGCAGCGGCACGACGCCCAGGAGGAACACCGCCACCCCCGTCAGGATGGCGACGGGCAGGAGCACGTACGCAGCGCGGAACCGGTACCCCACGACGCAGCCGACCGCGGCGGGGGCGCCGAACCACAGCGAGCATCCCCAGCTCCCCATGATGTAGACCGCGACCGCCATCGCGGCGGTCCCGCCCACGCCCGCCATCAGCAGGCCCGGGAGCCAGAAGACCCAGCCGATCAACGGCGCCCGCGTCGTAAACGTTGCGGGATCCGCCAGGCCGAACCCCCGGCCGCACTCCGGGCATTCCCCGGGGGACGGGAGGCCCGTGAGCGTGTACCGGCATGAGTGGCGACGCGGGGGGCCGTCGCCATCGTCGGTATAGATGCCCTCCGGGCTCGTGTCGATGGTCAGGGCTTGTTCGTCCTCGGGGGCTTCATGGAGGGCCCGGAGTCGAACGGAGTTGCGGACGCGGGGGCCGCTCAGGCGGCCCCGAGGCATCGGAGGGACGCGAGCCCGACCGGCGGGCCGCCGCGACACCGCCGGTTGGCGGGCACTAAACTCCGAGTCGCCGGGGGTGCGGCTCGGGAGCTTTCGCGTGACATCGACGGTCCATAGTGCAACCTCGCCGGACGTCTCGACATCCGCCGCAGGCGCGTCGCCCGGCGGCAGGCAGCGGGTGGCGGTCAAGCGGCGGTTCCTCAAGGAGTTCGTCGCCAGACCGGGTGTGATCGGCGCCGTCGCGCCCAGCTCGATCCACCTGGCGAGAAAGATGGTCGAGGGGCTCGACCTGGCGGGGGCGTCGGCGGTCGTGGAGTTCGGGCCGGGCTCCGGCGTGTTCACGGCCGAGATCCTGAGGCGGCTGGGCGGGCAGACGCGGTTCTTCGCGATCGAGCGGAACGCGGCGATGGCGAACCTGGTGCGCGACCGGTTCCCCGGCGTGGTCGTCTTCGAGGACAACGCCGCGCACATCGACCGCCTGTGCGCGCAGCTGGGGATCGGCGAGAAGGGGACGGGCCGCGGCGGCGTGGACTACGTCCTCTCGGGGCTCCCGTGGCCGAGCTTCAGCGACCAGCTCAGGACGGACATCCTCGAGGCCGCGCACCGCGCGCTCAGGCCCGGCGGGATGCTCGTGACCTTCGGCTACCACGTCGGCCTGACGATGCGCGGCGCGTGGCACTTCCGACGCGAGGCGCGCCGCGTCTTCTCGTCGATGACGATCTCCCGGGTCGTCTGGCGGAACATCCCGCCGGCGTTCGTCTACCGCTGCGTCAAGTAGAGTCGGACGCCGGGTAGAAAATAGAAAAAAGGAAACAGGCCCTGGAGGTCCCACAGGTCCCACAGGACCTATCGAGAAGTCCCCCGCCCGCGCGCCCGGCCTGCTACGCCTCGTCCCTCTTCTTCTTCGCCCGGCTCGACCAGTAGAGCGCGTCCACCGAGAGGCGGCCCGGGCCCGTCAGGGCGAGCCCGACCAGCACCAGCAGCAGCGTCAGCGCGTACTCCATGCCGTTGTGCTCGAGGCTGAAGGCCTTGTTGTGGACCGTGGAGACGGCGACGAACATCGTGAACGCGAACGGGAGGGCGGCCAGGCGGGTCAGCAGGCCGACGGCGACGAGCAGGCCGCCGAGGAACTCCGCGGCCCCGGCGAGGTAGGCGCTGACCAGCGGCTGGGGGATGTTCTTGGAAGCGAGCATATCGGCGAACGCGGAGATGCCCGTGCCCCCGAAGACGCCGAAGAGCTTCTGCGCGCCGTGAAAGAATCCGACGGCGCCGACGGCGAGCCGCATCAGCAGGAGCCCGACGTCGGTGCTCAGGGGATAACGGACGGTGACGGTGGCCTTCATGGCTGGGGTCCTTTCGTTGATGCTCGTTTCAACGAGGATTTCTTCGCGGGTATTCCGCCCCGCCGCCCCGCCGCCGGGCCGCGGGGGCGGCGGGGGGCGGCGGGGCGAGAGCGCCGGGGCCCGGGGGCGCCCCTTCTGGATATCGTGCCTTGACCAGCAGGCGGCTTAGCTCGGCGAGCTCCCTGCGGGAGAGATGGCCGAGTTGTTTCTTGTGCGCCTCCTCAATCGGCCGATCCAGCCTCGCCAGCAGATCCAGACCCGCTTTCGTGATCCGCACGAGCACCACGCGCCGGTCCTGCTCCGTGCGGGCCCGCTCGGCGAGCCCCGCCCCTTCGAGGCGGTCCACCAGGCGCGTCACGTCCGGCACGAGCGTCACCATCTGCGCCCCGATCGCCTGGGAGGGGAGCCCGGCGGGGTGGTGGCCGCGCAGGATCCTCAGGACGTTGTACGCCGGCCCCGATAAGCCCGCCTCGCGGAGGATCCGCGCGGGCTCGACCCCCAGCGCCGCCGCGGTGCGGACGATGTTGAGGTGGGCCTCGACCTCGGGGGCGTCGAAGGGCCGCTTCTTGCGAAGCTCGTGCTGGAGGGTGGGTCGCCGCATGGCCGTGTTGACAATAGTCGTTGCCACGAGCATAAGATGGGACCCCGCCGCCGTCCAGCGCGGCGCCCTTCACCCGCCGGGAATGCGCGGCGGCGGCGCGGCGTTGAAACTGGACGGGAGGGCTGGGGCGGGACGGGGCGGAGCGGGGATGGGGGGGCCATGAGGAGCGACCGATCATGACCACGACCACAGCAGCGGGGGCGGGGAAACTCTTCACCCCGGTGACCATCGGCCGGCTGACGCTGAAGAACCGCGTGGTGATGGCGCCGATGACGCGCAACCGCGCCGGCGAGGGGAACGTGCCGACGGCGCTGATGGCGGAGTACTACGCGCAGCGCGCCGGCGGCGGCCTGCTGGTCACCGAGGCGACGCAGATCTCCCCCGAGGGCGTGGGCTACCCCGCCACGCCGGGGATCCACACGCCCGAGCAGGTGCGCGGGTGGCGCCGGGTGACGGACGCGGTGCACGATCGCGGCGGGGTCATCTTCCTGCAGCTCTGGCACGTCGGCCGGATCTCCCACCCGTCGCTCCAACCCGGGGGAGCCCTCCCGGTCGCCCCCTCGGCGATCGCCCCCAGGGGGATGGCGACGACCTACAGCGGCCCCCAGCCCTACGTGACGCCGCGGGCGCTGGAGACCGAGGAGATCGGCCGGATCGTGGCGGAGTTCGGCGCCGCGGCGCGGAACGCGATCGAGGCCGGCTTCGACGGCGTCGAGCTGCACGGGGCCAACGGGTACCTGATCGACCAGTTCATCCGCGACGGGAGCAACCGGCGGACGGACCGATACGGCGGGTCGATCGAGAACCGGGCGCGGTTCGCCCTCGAGGCGACGCGCGCCGCGATCGAGGCGTGCGGCGCGGACCGCGTCGGGGTCCGGCTCAGCCCCGGCGGCGCGTTCAACGACATGCGGGACTCGACCCCGCGCGAAACCTTCGGCCACCTCATCGCCGAGCTGGACAAGCTCGGCCTCGCGTACCTCCACATCAACGAGTCGGGCGAGGCGGACCTGCGGCACGGGGGCGTCGCGCTCGGAGCGGCCGACTTCCGCGACAGGTTCCGCGGCCCCATCATCGCCTGCGGGGACTACAACCTGCAGCGCGCCGAGTCGGCCCTGGCCTCCGGCGCCGCCGACCTCATCGCCTTCGGTCGGCTCTACCTGGCGAACCCGGACCTGCCCGAGCGGCTCCGCCGCGCCGGGCCCTTCAACGAGCCGGACCCGACGACCTTCTACGGAGGGACGGAGAAGGGGTACACGGACTACCCGACGCTCAGCGAGCCCTGACTGGAGGGAGCGCCGACAGGCCGAAGGCCTGACGGCGGCAGAACCGGTCGGCATGGGCTCCGGTATAGTGCGGCGATGAGCACCCGCACCACCCCCGCCGCAGCCGTCCCCGCTCTCCTCGCACTCGCCGCCGCCGCGGGGGTGTGGTCCTGCGGTCCGCGCTCGACCTCCGGCACGCTCGCGTCCGATCCACCCGCAACCGGGGCCGCCCCCCCCGAGGCCGCGGCAGCGCCGCAGCCTGCCCACGCCTTCCACGTGCGCACCGTCGCGGACGACCTGCTGTCGGGGCCGGTCCCCCACGGCGACGCCGAGTTCGACGCCCTCGCCGCGATGGGGGTGAAGACGATCATCTCGGTGGACGGGGCGAAGCCCGACCTGGAGCGGGCCAGGGCGCGGGGGATGCGCTACGTGCACCTGCCCACGACCTACAGCGGGATCCCCAAGCAGCGCCAGGCGGAGATCGCGCGGGCGGTGCGGGACCTGCCCGGTCCCGTGTTCATCCACTGCCACCACGGCAAGCACCGCGGGCCCGCCGCCGCGGCCAGCGCGGCCGTCCTGCTGGACCTGCTGACGCCGGAGGAGGCGGTGGCCTTCATGAAGGAGGCCGGCACGGCGCCGAGCTACCCGGGGCTGTACAAGTGCGTGCGGCTCGCCTCGCCCGCGTCCCCCGCCGCGCTCGACGCGGCCTCGGCGGAGTTCCCCGAGGTCGCGCCCGTGCCGGGGTTCGTCGAGGCCATGGTGCAGATGGAGGTGGCGATGAGCCACCTCGAGGAGATCCGCGCCGCGGGGTGGCGGACGCCGGACCACCACCCCGACCTGGTCCCCGCCGCGGAGGCGGGCCGCCTGGCCGACCTGCTGCGCGACGTGCGCCACGACCAGTACGTCAAGAGGAAGGACTCCGAGGAGTTCCTCTACTTCCTGGCGGCGAACGCCGCCCGCGCGCAGGAGCTGGAGGACGCCATCGTGGCTGGCCGGCCCGCGGCCGACCTGGACGCGACGCTGAAGATGGTGGCGTCCTCGTGCAAGGACTGCCACGTGCGGTTCAGGAATGAGTGAGGGGCCGCAAGGGCCACAGCGAAAGAGGCCCCATGAGCCTCATGGGACCTCCTGGATCGATCTACAGGTTCGGCCCGCTCAGAGCCCCATCGCCTTGGCCATGGCCATGCCCATGTCCGCCGGGCTGAGCGCCACCTCGACGCCCGCCTCCTGCAGGGCCTTGATCTTGGCGTCGGCGGTGTCGTCGGCCCCGCCGATGATGGCGCCGGCGTGGCCCATGCGGCGGCCGGGGGGGGCGGTCCGGCCGGCGATGAAGGCCGCGACGGGCTTCTTGACGTGCTGCTTGATGAACTGCGCCGCCTCGATCTCGTCGGTCCCGCCGATCTCGCCGATCATGAGGATGCCGTGGGTGTCCGGGTCGGCCTCGAAGAGCTTGAGGCAATCGATGTGGTTCAGCCCGCGCACCGGGTCCCCGCCGATCCCGACGCACGTGGACTGCCCCAGGCCGAGGTTGGACGTCTGCCAGACCGCCTCGTACGTGAGGGTGCCCGAGCGCGACACGATGCCGACGGCCTTGCCCGTCTTCGCCTGCGAGACGTGCGTGTGGATGTAGCCCGGCATGATGCCGATCTTGCAGCCGGCGTTGGTGTAGGGATCCTCCGCGGAGTCGCCCGAGCCGGTCTTCGGACCGGGGGTGATGATCCCGGGGCAGTTGGGGCCGATCAGCACCACCTGCTCCTCATCCGGGGCGGTGATGTTCATCTCGTCGAGGACGGCGCGGACCTTGATCATGTCCTGAACCGGGACGCCCTCGGTGATGGCGCAGATCAGCGTGAGGTCCGCGGCCGCGGCCTCGAGGATCGCGTCGGCCGCGAACGGAGGGGGAACGAAGATCATGGTGGCGGTGGCGCCCGTCTCCCGGACGGCCCGCTCGACGGTGTCGAAGATCGGCAGGCCGTTGGGGTCCTTGGTCCCCCCCTTCCCGGGTGTGACGCCCCCGACGAGCTTGGTGCCGTAGTGGAGGCACCCCTTGGTATGGGCAGCGCCGAAGGCGCCGGTGATGCCCTGACAGATGACGCGGGTCTCGGAGTTGACGAGGATGGCCATGGGGAGGAAGGGTAGGGGGATCGGGGGGCGTCGAGAAGGGCGGAAGGTCAGGTTTCCGGCGACCGCGGACCGGCGTTATGGACCCCCCGGCGGACGGTCCTTCTTGAGGGCGCCCAGGTCGTGGATGATCAGCTCGTGGAGGTACTTGCCGGCCGGGCCCGCGGCGCTGCCGGGCTGGAAGCCGACGACGGCGAGCCAGCGGGCGTCGTCGGAGACGACCGGCTCGACGCCGATGAGGCCGGCGGTGCTCAGGCGGGCGATCCAGCGGCGTTCCGGGAGGCTGCGCACGAGGATGGCGGCCGGGTGGATGGGGAAGAAGAGCAGATCGCCGTCGCGGCTGAGGAGGAGCTCCTGCTGGCCGGTGTCGTGCAGGCTGCCGGGCCTCACATGGCCGAGGGACTCGCCGGTCCAGAGGTCGAAGCCCTGGATGCCGCGGCTCATCGCGCTGATGAACAGCCGCTCGCCGTCGGGCGAGATGCGCGGGAAGGAGAGGCTCATGTGCGGCCCGGACACGGGGATCTCGCGGACAACCTCGCCCGTCGCCCCGTCGTGGACCCAGACCGTGTAGCCGCCGGTGTGGTAGGACTCGCCGAAGCTCGGGGCGACGGCGAACATCGGAGGCTCGCCGGGGATGAGCGTGACGCGGCGGGCGTCCGTGCGGGCGCGGCCGGTCGGGGCCGTGAAGGCATCGGTCTCGAAGACCGGCGTGACCTCGTCGGTCCTCAGGTTCCACCTGACGATGCACGTCTTGCCCTTCGCGGCGTCCAGGTGGACGACGTAGGCGCTCGCCCCGTCGGGGGTGAAGCCGGCGATGTCGCGCCCGCCGAAGCGCTTGTAGGAGTCTTCGCCGGCGATCCTCACCATCCCGCCGACGGAGCCGTCCCTCGTGCTCACCCGCTCGAGCGCGACCGGGCCGGCGGAGAGGAGGAGCCACTCGCCATCCGGCGAGAGCGTCAGCGGGAAGAGCGTCGGCGTCGCACGGCGGGCCACGGTGCGGAGAACCTCGCCCATCGCGGGATCGACCGCCACGATGCGCTCACGCTGCGAGATCAACGGCTTGAGCCAGGCCATCCGGCCGCTGGCCGCCTTGTCCGTCAGCCAGCCCGACGGCCAGTCGAACCACGCCGACACCCGCCCCTGCCGCGGCAGCCGCACGGCCCACATGGCCGTGTAGGCGAGCACGACGGCGAGCGCGGGGATGAGGATGGGGGCGAGCCGGCGGCGCGTGCGCCGGCCGGTGCGCGGCGGATGGCGCGAAAGGTCCGCGCCGCACTCCGGGCACGGGGGACGAACCTTGGATATGGCCGGCGCGGGAGAACTGGCATCGGAGGAGGCG
>JBIQJK010000212.1:0-4235 GCA_044507535.1 Planctomycetaceae bacterium
TCGCCGAGCACGACCTGAGGGCGGTCGCGGCGGAGGTGGACTGGGGGGTGCAGCGACGGATGTGGAAGAAAATTCTTGAGGCTCGTCGCGGACGCGGTCCCGGGAACGTGGGACGTTCCGGTGCGCTTCTACGCACTCCTGTGCGCTCGTATGCGGAAGGTAGAAAAGCTGTCGGTTGCGCCGAATAGAGGCTGCCCGACAGCTTTGGGTGCTACAACCCACGGTAGTTTGAGCTGCTTTGCGTATATTACTTGTGGTGGGGAGGACCTGCTTCGGGGAAACCTGGGCACCATTCAAAGGGGCGCGGCGGGGAGTCGAGCCCGGTCAGGGCCGGCCGCGGGGGAGACGCGGTGGTGAGGAGGCGATGCGGCGGGAGGCCATGGTGGCCACCCGTTGTTGGCTGTCACTCTTCCCTCACTCGGGGGCGGTCCATGAAGGACAAACATCAGATGGTGTGCAAGGACGCAGCGGACCCGAGCTGGTTCATCGACCTGCTCAGCGAGATTCGGTTTGGCGCGGTCGAGGATCTTGTGGTCCGCGGCGGCGAGCCCTGCCCCGAACCACCGCCGCGGGTGATCCGGGAGCGTCGCTTTGGGGAGCGACGCGCTCCCGTTCCTCGAGAGCGGAGCGGCACCGGCGAGTTCAAGCTTCAGGTGCGACAGTGCCTGGAGGCGCTGAGCGAGCTAGGCGACGGTGTCGTGGCCCGGCTTGAAGTGTCCGACGGCCTGCCATTCAAGATGGTGACGGTCAGCGGGGCATCGGTCACGCAGAAGACGGGGGGCGCTCAATGCACCTGCTAGACCCAAGAACCCCCGAGGCTCAGGCCGTCATCGAGCATCAGGCCGTGGAACTGTGTCGCAGAGGCGTCGCCGAGTGCGACGTGGACGACTTTAAGCAGGAGATATGCCTGGAGCTATGGAGCAAGCGGCAGAAGTACGAGCCCTCGCGGGCCGCTCCGATCACCTACATGGGCCTGCTTGCCCGCAATCGCATTGCCTCGATATTCCGGGAGAAGGCGGCGCTCAAGCGGGGAGGTAGAGCGAGGAGCGTGAGTTTGGAATCCGTCTCCGGCGTTCTCGAGGATGGTGGACGCGCTCGTGACCCGAATCATGATCGACTTGATCTTGTAGCTGATGTGCGACAGGTCCTCGACTCCTTGCCGCCGCGGCTACGAGAGATGTGCCTCGGGGCGATGGAGACAGGGCGCTTCGACCGACAGAGGACCGTCGGCGGCAGGCAAGACCTGGAAGAAATCAAGCAGCGGTTCATCGCCGCAGGGCTGCCCGGGTACCTCGTCGGTGCACCCGCGATGTCTGCGAATGGCGGCGGATCGGCCAATGCAGGCGGGGAAGGAGGGGGGCCATGAGCAGAGAGGTAGTCCGCTACGTGTTCCGTGACGACATCTCACGCGACGAGGTCGAGGCCACGCTGGTGCTGTCGGTGATGGCGGTGACCGCTCTGGTGGGCGAAACCGCGGTGCAGATCGATGCACGATGCGCAATGGACCCGGACCGCTGCATGTGCGTCATCGATGCTGGGACAGAGACCGGCCGGAGTATAGCGAGGGTGTTTGCAGGGCTATCGACGAAGGAGTTCGGCACGGAGGCGTTTGTGGTGGAGCGCGTCGTCGTGCCGGTGTCGCCGCCGGCGGCCTGAAGCGGGATTGCAATGGTGACGAAGGTGATGCCGACGACACAACGCCTCGACGCTGCCCGTGGCTACCTGCGCCGAGGCTGGCAGCCCATCTCGGTGCCCGAAGGCACCAAGGGGCCGCGCACACCCGGCTGGCAGAGCCAGCGGTACACCGAGGCCGACCTGCCCGGCGCCTTCGCCGGCTCCGGCAACATCGGTATCCTCCTGGGCGAGCCCAGCGGCGGCCTGGTGGATGTCGATCTGGACTGCGAAGAGGCGGTCGAGCTGGCCGAGCAGTACCTCCCGCCCACGCCGGTCAGGACCGGTCACGGCGCCCGGCCCCGGAGCCACTGGTGGTACCGCGTGCCGGGGATCCAGACGAAGCGGTACTCCGACCCCAGGACGAAGGAGGTCGTCCTCGAGCTGCGCAGCACGGGGGCGCAGACGCTCGTCGGCCCGTCGGTCCACCCCGAGACCGGGGAGGTGTACGACGCGCTCGAGGGCGAGCCTGCGTCGGTGACGGCCGAGGAACTGATCGCCGGCATCACGAACCTCTACGACGCGGTGATGGAGCAGCGGTACGGCCCATCCGGTCCCGTTCAGCCCCATCCGTTCCCGGCCCGCCAGCCCGATCCCCGCCGTGGAGATGACGATGTGCGCGTGCTTCGCCGCGCCGAGGCGTACCTGGACAAGATGCCCGGGGCGATCAGCGGCCAGGGCGGGCACAACGCGACCTACGCGGCGGCGACGGCGCTGGTGCACGGCTTCCGGCTGACGGAGGCGACGGCGCTAGGGCTGCTCGAGGAGCGGTACAACCCCAGGTGCCAGCCGCCGTGGACCCGCCGGGAGCTGGAGCACAAGGTCCGCGAGGCCGCGACCAAGGGGCACGACCGGCCCTACGGGTGGCTGCGGGATGCGGCGCGTGACCACGACGGTGGCCCGACGTTCGGCCCGGTGGCCGAGGGTACTCCGCGCGGCGGGGCTGCCCCGCCCGAGGCGACGGAGGCCACACGCGGCCCCCTCGGCCGGCGCCGCACTGACCTCGGCAACGCCGAGCGTTTCGCGGCGATGTGGAAGGACCACCTGCGGTATTGCCACGCCACCGGCAAGTGGCTCGTGTGGGACGGGCAGCGCTGGACCGAGGACATGGACGGGACCCCGCTGCGCCTGGCGGGGGAGACGGCGCGGTCTATCCTCCGCGAGGCTCTCAACGAGGAGGACCCTGAGGTCCGCGCCGCCCTCGCCAAGTGGGCGGCCGCGTCGGAGTCCAAGGGCAAGCACGAGGCGACCGTCAAGCTCGCCACCGCCCAGCCGGCGCTGGTGGTCCGCGTTGCGGACCTCGACGCCGACCCCTTCCTGCTCAACGTCATCAACGGCACGATCGACCTGAGGACGGGGGAGCTGCGGCCGCACCGCCGCGAGGACAACATCACCAAGCTCGCGCCGGTCCGCTACGACCCGGACGCCGTCTGCCCGCGGTTCGAGGCGTTCCTGGACCGAGTCTTCGCCGGCAACGGCGCCCTGGCCCGCTACGTGCAGAAGCTGCTCGGCATGAGCCTCACCGGCGACATCACTGAGCACGTGATGCCGATCTTCTACGGCGCCGGGGCCAACGGCAAGAGCGTGATGCTCGACACCGTGATGGGCATCATGGGCGGCTACGCCACCGAGGCGGCCCCGCAGCTCCTGATCGAGACCCGCGGCTCCCGGGAGCACCCAACGGAGGTCGCGGACCTGATGGGCCGGCGGCTGGTGGTCGCCAGCGAGACCGAGCAGGGCGGGCAGTTCAAGCTCGCGCTGGTCAAGCGACTCACCGGCGACGCCACCCTCAAGGGCCGGTTCATGAAGCAGGACTACTTCTCCTTCGGCCGCACCCACAAGCTGCTGATGGTCACCAACAACAAGCCCCGCGTGAAGGAGGACTCCGAGGCGGTCTGGCGGCGGCTGCGGCTGATCCCCTTCACCGTCGTCATCCCGCCGGAGGAGCGCGACCCCAAGCTCATGGAGAAGCTCAGGGAGGAATGGTCGGGCATCCTGGCCTGGATGGTGCGCGGGTGCCTGGCGTGGCGGGCCGAGGGGCTCGAGGCGCCGGCGGCGGTCCTGGTGGCCACGGCGGAGTACCGCGAGGCCGAGGACCAGATCGGCAGGTTCCTCGAGGAGTGCTGCGTGGTGGACGACTCAGGCGCCGGTGAGGCGTCGGAGCTGTTCACGCCGTGGTCGGTGCTGGTCAAGGAGTACGAGGACTGGGCGGAGGCGTCGGGGGAGGTGGCGATGAAGGGGCGGCGGCTGGGGGAGGCGCTGGACAAGCGCGGGCTCGTCGGGGTGCAGCGGCGGCACGCAGGCAAGTCGTGCAAGGGCCGCGCCGGCGTGTCGCTGCGGTCCGAGGCCAGGCCCTACATCGAGGAGGAGGCGGCGTGAGGCGTTACCCGTTACCGACGTTACCGCAGATCCGGTATTGCTCTTATGGGAACGCGCCTGGCGGTTATGCTCAAAGCTCGGTAACAACGGTAACGAGTAACACTCCCCAGGGCTGGGGGGAGGCGGTGGTGTACGGAGGGGGTACCCCCCCCCGTTGGTTCCTTCCGGCGGAGTTCTCTTCTGCC
>JBIQJK010000213.1:0-4197 GCA_044507535.1 Planctomycetaceae bacterium
GGATTCCGGAACCTGGAAAGGACGACCACAAAGCCGAACACGAGTGCCTAGTGCCCAGTGCCGAGTGCCTAGAACCCAACCCCCTCACCTCCACGACGCTCCATCCCGATCCACCCCGCAATACCATCGCGAATGCCCCCATACCACACCCACGCCGCGATCGTGGCGACCGGTGACGAACTGGCCATCGGTCAGTCCCTCAACACCAACTCCAGGTGGCTCGCCGATCGTCTCATGGGCCTCGGCATCGAGACCGTCGAGCACGTCATCGTCGGCGATGATGCCGCTCGCCTCGCCGCGACCCTGCGCCGGCTCACCGCCGAGCTCTCCCTCGTCATCGTCACCGGCGGCCTCGGCCCTACCCTCGACGACGTCACCCGCGACGCCCTCGCCGAAGTCATGGGCGACACGCTCATCACCGACGAGGCCTCCCTCGCCGCGATCGAGCGCCGATTCGCCAGTCGCGGCCGCACACTCACCGACAACCAGCGCCTCCAGGCCCTCCGCCCCTCCCGCGCCGTCAGCCTTCCCAACGACGTAGGCACCGCCCCCGGGCTGTACGGCGTCGTGGGCGGCAGTGGGGGGGGAGGGGGAGAGGGGACGGGAGAGGAGGGGGGGGCCGACGTCTTCTGCCTCCCCGGCCCGCCGCGCGAGCTCCGGCCGATGTTCGAGCGCGACGTCCTGCCGCGGCTCCGCCCCGACCCCGCCCGCGCTGTCCGCACGCGCCTGCTCCACCTCATCGGCATCGGCGAGGGCGACGCCGCGGCCAGGCTCGGCGACCTCATGGCCCGCACCCGCAGCCCCCTTGTCGGCATCACCGCCGCGGGCGCGGTCCTCACCGTCCGCCTCCGCGCCGTCGCCCCTCACGAGACGGAGGCGGAAGCACACCTCGACGCGGCCGAACGGCAGGTGCGCGACGCCCTCGGCGCGTTCATCTTCGGCCGGGGCGATCAGACACTCGAGGGCGTCGTCCTGGACCTCATGCGCTCCCGAGCCCGCACCCTCGCCACCGTCGAGTCCTGCACCGGCGGCGGCCTCGGCGCGCTGATCACCCGCGTCTCCGGGGCCTCCGACGTCCTCCTCGGCGGCTGGATCACGTACTCCAACGAACTCAAGCAGCAGCAGGTCGGCGTTCCCCCCGACCTCCTCGCGGCCCACGGCGCCGTCAGCGACCCCGTCGCCCGGGCCATGGCCGCTGGCGGCCTGGAACGCTCCGGCGCGACCGACTGCCTCAGCATCACCGGCATCGCCGGCCCCGGCGGCGGCACCGAGTCCAAGCCCGTCGGCACCGTCTACATCGGCCGCGCCTGGCGGGAACCCTCCTCGCCGAGCGCCCCCATCGCCACCGAGGCCCGCCGCTTCCTTATCTCCGGCGACCGCGACGACGTCCGCGACCGCTCCGCCCGCCTCGCCCTCGCCATGCTCTATTTCGCCCTCACCCCTGCCGCGGCCGATCCCGCCGCCCCCACCCCACCCCGCGCCCCCACCCTCCTCTGGGAACTCCCCCAACCCCCATCCTCCCCCCAGGTCCCATCCAGCCCACCCCCGGGGCTTGGCGACGGCCCTGACCCCCCGTATACTCCTGTCACACCGCGGGCGTAGTTCAGCGGTAGAACGTCAGCTTCCCAAGCTGAATGTCGCCGGTTCGATCCCGGTCGCCCGCTTTCTCAAGGCTCACGATTCTCTGGAGAGGGCCCCCGGTCGCCGAGCGGGGGCCTTTATGCTTAGTCAGCGCGGAGAGGAGGCGGATGCGGCCTGCCGCGGTCGAGTCCGGGTGGAGGCGCTCAGCCAGCGGGCCAAGGGGCCTGTCTCCTCGGTTGAAGGGAGGCAAGGGGGGCCGGAGCGGATGGTCAGCACCGGTGGTGCGCTGGACGAAGTCTCGATCGCGCTCGCCAAGCAACCCCTGGGTCAAGGGCGGTGCGGCGATACGATGCTGGCGCGTCGCCAGGGTGGGTCCTCCGGGTCGCTGAGCATCCAACCACTCAGGGTCGATCCGATGAGCCGCTCCCCGACCCTCTCGGATACGAGAAGCTTGTGCGGCGCCTGCCGGCATCGGAACACATTGACACTCTTCGGCACCCGCTCATAACTCAGCCGCAGATCGACCGACAGCGGGAGCAGTCCGCGCCGGGGCACGGCTTCCGGCGGCGTGCGGGCGCGGTCGATCGCATCGTATTTGCGGAGACAGTTGAACAGGTAGTACTCCGCATCAAGCAAGGCTCCCCTGTACGTCACAGGCAGACGCACGAACTCGCCGTCCCCGCGGAGCAGGTCCTCCAGCTCGTCCTTGGCGCGGCCGGACAGAAGAGGGATCGCCGTCAGCGGGAAATCCTCGAGCCGAGTCCTCCTGCTCGACTTCAGGATCCACTTCGCCTCGTCGGCGCCCCACGGCCGGCACAGTTCAACCCGGTCGAGCATCGCGTCCGCGTCCGCAACCTCGTGCCTCCCGCCCGGCTCGGAGGGCGGCGGATCCCACATCGAGCCGAGCTTCCAGAACCATCGTTCAGTCATCGGTCCGTACGCCTAGAACGGTGGCTTGAACGCCCCCGGATCAATGCTATAGCGCCCCCGCTGGAGGGGCGCGCCGGTTTCCCAGGGAAGTCGATCGTCCCGTTGTGTGCGTCAGCTCGGCCGGATACGTGTGGTGGTTTGCCGTCGTATCTCGCTCCAGTGCCGTAACGCCTCGGCTTGAACCGGCTAACTCGACTGCGCCGCTGACCACGCGGAACCCGTAGGGGCAATATCTGTCTTGCGCAAAGCTCGCCGGATGTATGCGGTATTGGATCCGCGAATCTGATGCGCGTGTGCTGCATTGAGCGGAGCAATAACGATTGCGAATGGAGCGAACAGGTGCGACAAGAAGCTGGCGGATTCATCTGAAAACGCGCTACGCAGAGCCGCCAAGAGCTTGATCGAGCGACTCCAGCATTCGGAGTGCTGGTCCGTGCTGTGGATTCGCAGATAACGCCTGTCGGACAAATCGCAGTGCGTCGGAGAACTGCCCTCTCCGCTCGTACTCGCGCGCGATCGTCATGGCGACATCGGCTTGACGCGGGTTGATTTCAATCGCCTTCAGCAGATAGCTCAAAGCTTCGTCATGGCGCCCGAGCGCCGACAGGCACTCGCTAGCCTGGCACGCTGCTCCGACTGTTGGTGATCTGCTCAAGGACGCCTCGAAGTATGGGAGGGCTTCTTGCCAGCGATTCTCCTGCAAAGGTCGCCAGCCATGATGGTGCAGCGCGAGCGCTATCACGATACATCCATGCCAGGCAGTAGCTTGCGTGTCTCGCTGCATCCGCGCTGGGCATCAACTCAAAGGAACGCTTAAAGGCAGTGGATGCGGCCTCCCGGTTCTCTGCACGCATGGCGAGTCGGCCTGGTCCGGCTTCGAGCTGCCGTACGGGATCGCCTCGCCCGGCGCCGTCGGATCGCCCACCTCCCCGTCGTTGATCCACGGCTCGGAGGCGTTGCCCGTCGTTGACCGGTCGCACGTACGCCGTCGGTTCGGCGATCATCAGGTCGGGGCCGAGTCCGTCGCTGCCGCGGCTCTCCGAGCCGAGCGTGGCGGACGCCGTCAGCCGCTTCAGCGGATCGTACCACGCGCCCGACCTCGCCCAAACATTGCTCCTCGCAACAGGTCAATCGCGCCGGGCCTCGCCGGCGGGCGGCCTGGGTCAGTTGCGCGGGAGGCTACTGAGCGGCGTGAAGCCGTGCAAGGGAGTGAGCGAGAAATGCACACGCCACACATCGATGTGTGGTGCTGCGGGCCTAGCCTCGGCCCATAGACCACGAGCGTGTGGCCGATGGCACACCGATGCGCGGCATCGCCTGTTTGGGGGGGGCGGGGAGGCCTTGGCCCGCCCGGCCACGGCAGCACTCTTGCAGCCTCGGCGACTGACTCGCTTTGCCCTTGCGGCCCGGGCGATGATGCGGTAGGTTGCCGCGGGATGATTCCGCGCTGCTCCGCAGGGTTTGAGTTCCGGGGTCGAAGCCTCGTCCGGCAACGGGTCGTTCACACACCGTGTTCACTTCGGTGCGCCGTTGCGCTGGCGGCGGCCGTGTTGGTAACTTCCGTGCCGCCGGGCACTTTGGCGGGTCAGCCCCAGCCCAATGCGGCTCGGCAGGGTTCCCCGGACGTCATCCTCGCCGGCCAGATCGAGCTCCCCCGCCTCGTGGACCTGGCCGCCCAGCGTCTGG
>JBIQJK010000001.1:0-116705 GCA_044507535.1 Planctomycetaceae bacterium
GGGGAGTTGTCGGGGGGCGGGACGGAGTTTGAAGGAGGGGGGTTGAGAACGCGAGCGGGGACGAGAGCGTCTCATAGAGGGGGAGCGAAGGATGGGCCGGCGCCGGGGTCGGGCGCCTGAGTGGCCAGCCGGGGGATGGATCGGTCGATAGACGGACGGAGTACCGCGACCACAGCAGCGATGGAACGGTGATGCCGGGAGACGAGCACAAGGCGAGCAGGGTGAGGAGGGAGGCGCGGGGCGGACAGGAGAACGGCCGCGCGGCGGGGAGGAAGCCGCGTGGTGCGGCAGGTCCGCCGACGTCGCCGGAAACGAGGGATCGGCAGGAGGCGGAGCGGCGGAAGCCGCCGACAGCGGCCGCGGCGCCGGAGGGGGCGCTCGACGAGACCGTCGCGGAGATGGTGGTCGAAGATGCGGGGGTGGAGGAGGAACTGCGGGTCCTGGATGATGGGGCGGACCGCTATGGGGGCGGGGCGGGGGGAAGGGAGGCGCCGCTGTCGATGGGGCCGGCGTCGCCGGATGCCCGGAACGCCGGCGCGGGGGGGGCGTTCGAGCCGTGGACGCTCGAGCTCGAGGGCGGGTACGACCCCGAGGCGGGGATCATGCGGGTGGCGGACAAGCGGTTCAGCCTCCGGAGGCTGGCGCCGCCGGGCTCGCTGGGGCAGCTGCTCCTGTCGCTGGTGCTGTTCCTGATCGCGGTGAACCTGGGGATCGTGGCGGTGATCATGCGAGACCCGGTGTACGTGTACACCGCGCCGGTGGTGACGCCGGTGGGGCTGTTCTTCGCGATCCGGATGTTCCGCAAGTGGAAAGGGCACCGGGCGCTGACGATCCGGATCGAGGAGACGCTGGAGGGGCCGGTGGAGGGAAGAGGAAGTTAAGCGCGAAGGCCGCGAAGAACTCGAAGGAAAGAAGAAGAAGACTCACCACAGAGGCACAGAGGGGGGCACAGAGGGAAGAGGTGGGAAAGGGGGTTGAAGAGGGCTGGGGCTGGATGGGGCTTGCGGCGGGTTCGTGCGCTTGGCCATCGGAGCCCTTGTCTTCCCCCGTTCTTCTCGGCTTGCCCCGTTCGCTCCGCTGACTCCGCGTGCTCCTCTGCCTTGACTCTTCCTCTTCCTTCGAGTTCTTCGCGGCCTTCGCGTTAAGAAGTCTTTGCCTTCTCTGTGCTCTCTGTGTCTCGGTGGTGAGTCTTCTTCAGGGGCGCACGGGAATGAAAGACCCCGAGCTTGCGCTCGGGGCTCCCTTCGCGATTCGCTCAAACCTATGTTGCGGTGATTAGGCGAGGTCGGGGTAGAGCTTCTGGACGACGGCCACCAGGTCCTTGACGTGGCTAATGGACTCGTTCATGAACTTCTGCTCGGTCTCGTCGAGCTTGAAGTCGATGATGCGCTCCACGCCGCCGGCGCCCAGCACGCAGGGGACGCCGACGAAGTAGCCCTTGCCCTTGGCGCCCGGGGCGACGCCGAACTCGTCCTCGCAGTACGCGGCGCAGGCGATGACGCGCTTCTTGTCGCGGATGATCGCCTCGACCATCTCCACCGTGCCGGCGCTGGGGGCGTACCACGCGCTGGTGCCCATGAGCTTCACGACCTCGCCGCCGCCGACCTTGGCCCGCTCGACGCAGGCGTTGATCGTCTCCGCCGGGAGCAGGTCGGTGACGGGGATGCCGTTGACGCTGGTGCGCTTCGGGAGCGGGACCATGTCGTCGCCGTGGCCGCCAAGCAGCAGGCCCTGGACGTCCTCGACGCTCACACCCAGCTCCCAGGCGAGGAAGGTCTTGTAGCGGGCGACGTCGAGGGCGCCGGCCTGGCCCATGACGCGGGCGGCGGGGAAGCCGGTGACCTTCCACGCGACGTAGACCATCGCGTCCAGCGGGTTCGAGACGACGATGATGATCGCGTTCGGCGAGTGCTTCTTGACGTTCTCGGAGACGTTCTTCACGATGCCGGCGTTGACCTGCACGAGGTCGTCGCGGCTCATGCCGGGCTTGCGGGGGAGGCCCGCGGTGATGATGACCACGTCGGAGTCGGCGGTGTCGGCGTAGTCGAAGGTGCCGGTGATCTTCGCGTCGAACTTCTCGACCGGGCCGCAGCAGGCCAGGTCGAGGGCCTTGCCCTTGGGCATGTGCAGCTCGGGCTTGTCCTTGTTGGGAATGTCCACGAGGACGACATCGCCGAGCTCCTTCATGGCGATGGAGCGGGCGCACTCACCGCCGATGTTGCCGGCGCCGATGACGCTGATCTTGGGGCGACGCAATGCCATAAGTCGGGTCCTTTCGCTCTGGATTTTGGAAGGGGCCGCTATCGTAGGCGGGGGGAGCGGGTCGCCAGCGGCCCGAAACCGGGTCGGGCGCCGCGCTTTCGGCGGCTCCCCGGACGGCCTCCTCGATCCAGTCGGCGATGTCGCCGGCGTAGGCGGGGAGCCGCCAGAAGAGCAGCTCGTGGCCGACGTTGAAGCTCCACCGCTCCGGGCGGCCGAGGCGCTCGTGGAGCAGGTCGCCGGTGGGGGCGGGGACGATGCGGTCCTTCAGCGCGTGCAGCTGCAGCACCGGCACGCGGGCCAGCGCCGCGGCGGTGTGGTACGGGTCGAGCCGGCTGGCGGCGAGGTAGTGGCCGCTGAGCTCGTCGAGCACCTCCGGCGCGATCGGCCCCTCCTCCCAGCGGACCTGCGCCGCGTTGCGGAAGAGGTGGCTCGTGTGGATGATGCGGAGCATGTCCGCGCCGCCGCCGATGAGCACCGCGGCGTCCACACGACCGTGCAGCCGCGCCGCCACGGCCGGCGCCCCCAGCGCGCCGGCGCTGAAGCCGAGGATCACCATCGGCCGCTGCGCGAGCTCCGGCCGCGTCTCGGCGAGCTCCTCCAGCACCGCCTCGCACCCGTACGCCCACTCGGCGAGGCGTGAGTCGAGCCTCGCGGCGATCTCCCGCGCAAAGGCCTCCGTCGTGTAGGGCCCCTCGAGGGACGGGCCGAACATGAACTCCAGGCCGTAGGGGTACGGCGAGCCGAGCACGGCCCAGCCGCGGCGGTTGAGCTCGTCGATGACGGCGTCCTCGTACCTCGAATCGCCGAGGCTGAGCAGGGCGACGACCAGGCCGCGGGCCGGCCCTCCTGCCGGCTCGCGGAGCCAGACGTGCACCGGGCAGATCCGCTCGGCCTCGATCTTCTCGCCCTTGACCGCAGGACCGTCGAAGAGCGCGATGGGGAAGGAGGGCGAGCGGCCGGAGAAGAAGAACCACGGTGTGACGCGGGAGTAGAGGCGCGGCCTTCTGGTCGTCGCGGGGGCCTCCGCCTCCGCGAGCAGGCCCAAGCCGCGGGGCGTCACCTTGGTGAGCTTCACCCGGATGGAATAGAAGGACGTCGCCAGCGCGCCGCCCTTCATATTCGCGATGGTGAACCAGATCCTCCGCGGCTCATCGCTCGCGGCGATCCGCGTGTCCGACCACCCCTCCGGCTGCTGGGGCCAGGTGATCGCGCCCTCGGCGAAGGTGGCGGCGGCGCTGAACCGGGCCGGGTCCGCCGGCGAGCGCGATACGCAACCGGCGGCCCCCACGACCATGCCGGCCAACACTGCCAGGAGTCGCAGCGGTTGCCGGATGCGCGAGGTGCATAGCGCGGCAGAGCGGCTGAACTGATGGCCCATCCCACGGCTCCACGGCATCGAAGCCGGGAGCATACCAGAACTCGCGCCGATCCGACCGGGGCAGCTCGCGTCCGCGGCCCGGTCGCCCGCGGGGGGCTATGCGTCTGCGTCCCCGAAGACGACGGGCAGGTCGGCCAGCTCCTCCATCCGCCGCGGGGGCAGCGACACCGGCGCCGCCTCGCCGCCCTGGATCGCCGGGACCAGCAGGGGCTGGCCCGCGGGGAGTGTGGCGTCCATCGGCACGACGACGTCCCGCACCGGCCCGCCCTTGGCGAAATCGAACTGGCGGTAGACCTGCCTCGGTCCGGGGACGCGCTGCGGCTCGCCGACGCCGCCGAGGAAGCGGGCGACGACCTCGAGCACATCATCCTCGGGGGTGGCGCCCAGCGGAGCGCGGGCGAAGGCGGCGGGGCTGGACTTGAACAGCGTGTAGCCGGGGGCGGGGAGCATGAGGTCGCCCCGGAAGCCGGCGGCGAGGAGCGCGGCGACGAGGTCGGCGGGGTGCTCGGCGACGAGGCGGTCGTCGGTGACGCGCCACTCCACGCCCCCATCGCGTGCCGCGGCGAGGGCGGCCCGGGCGTCGTCGATCAGCGCGGTGAGCTCGCCGTGCAGCGGCTCGCCGCGCCAGAGGTCGTGCAGCTCCGCGGCGTGCTTGCGGATGAGCATGTCGGACTTGTCGAGGGCAAGGGCCCGCTCCCCCCCTGCCGCCCCCCCACTGCTGGCATCCGCGAGCCGGTCGAGGTCGCCCAGGGCGAAGGTGACCGCCTGGAGGCCGATGATCGCGGGGACGGCGGCGCGCCAGCGGTCGCCCTCGGCGGTCTTGGGGAGGGCGAGGGAGGACTGGGCGAACTGGGTCCAGTGGGCGAGGAGGGCGGGCCAGGTGAGGTCGGAGCCACGGGGATCGGTGGGCATGGGCAATGGTAGAGGTTCGGCGCGCGAGCGAGGCCGTACACTCCGCGCATGGAGATCGACCCCGCCCAGCTCGACCCCGCCGACCGGTACAAGCTGCTTATCGGCGGCATCGTGCCGCGGCCGATCGCGTTCGTGTCGTCGCAGTCGCCGGAAGGGAGGGTGAACCTGGCGCCGTTCTCGTTCTACAGCGGCGTGGGGTCGGACCCGATGGCGCTGCTGTTCTGCCCGTCGAACAAGCCGGACGGGACGGACAAGGACACGATGCGGAACGTGCTGCCGCCGGAGGAGGGTGGGCTGGGGGAGTTCGTGGTCAGCGCGGTGAGCGAGTCGTTCGAGCGGCGGATGGCCGCGGCGGCGGAGCCGCTGGCGTACGGGCAGAGCGAGTTCGAGCTGGCGGGGCTGACGCCGGCGGCGAGCGTGAGGGTGCGCCCGCCGCGGGTGGCGGAGAGCCCGCTGAGCTTCGAGTGCGTGACGATGCAGGTGGTGCGGCTGAACCCCGGGGCGCCGGCGGGTGGGAACGTGGTGATCGGGCGGGTGGTGCACGTGCACGCGGCGGAGGGGCTGGTGAGCGAGCGGTACCACGTGGACCCGGCGAGGCTCGCGGCGATCGGGCGGATGGGCGGGATGGGGTACTGCCGGACGCGGGAGACGTTCGAGATGCCGCGGGGGAAGCGGGCGCTGGAGTAGCGGCTGCCCGAGGAAGATCCACCACGGAGGACGCGGGGAGCACGGAGGAAGCCGGAAGCGTCTCAACGCGAAGGTCGCGAAGAACTCGAAGGAAGAGGAAGAAGAGAAGACTTACCACAGAGGCACAGAGCGGGCACAGAGGGAAGAGGGGATTGGGATTGAAGAGGATTGGAGTTGGATGGGAGCTTGGGCGGGTATGTCCGCCGGGCGATCCCAGCCCTTGTCTTTCCCCGCTCCTCCCCGCTTGCCCCGCTGGCCCCGCGTTCTCTTCTCTTCCGCCCTTCTTCGTGCTCTTCTTCGCGCTCTTCGCGACCTTCGCGTTAAAACTGCCTTTGTCTTCTCTGCGCCCTCCGTGTCTCGGTGGTGAATCTCCTTTGTGAAGGGATGCACGGGGACGTTCGACCCCGGGCTCGCGCCGGGGGCTCTCCTTTGGGGAATGGGAGCGCAAGGAAGAACCCCCGGGCGCGGTGGGAGGGCACCCGGGGGCGAAGGGAGGGAGCCTGGTGGTCGGGCCCGTTGTGGGAGGGGGGAGGGCCCGGTAACTTCCTCGCGGACAAGGCGGCGGGCAGGGGCGGGGTCGGCGGACTGGGCTCGCGAAAGACTCCTCCGTGGCCGTGGTGGCTGTGGTCTCTGCGCCAGTGCCCGGAAACGCGAACTTCCTGATCACGATCCGGGGCGGGAATCCGTCCGCACGCGTGGCACGCGCCGACCCCGCGTCCTGCGCCGCCGGCTTGCTGCTGCCGCTGCCGGTCGGCGGGGTGCGAGCGCGGCGCTCAGCTGCACCCCATCGAGTTGCCGCAGTTGAGGCACTTGTAGCACGTGCCGCTGCGGACGGTGATCGCGCCGCACCCGTCACACGCGGGGGCGTCGCCCATGTTGTTCTGCATGGCCAGGGAGAGGGCGCCCACGCCGCCGGAGAGGACCTGCACGGTCGTCTCCTCGCCGATGATCGCGGAGAGCCGCGTGGAGGTCACGACGACCTCGCCGGGGCCGCCGCCGCCCGCTCCCCCGCTCCCCGAGCCGGACGCCTGGTGCGCCTGACCGCCGCCGCTCCCCTCGACGCGAT
Source organism: Planctomycetaceae bacterium (assembly GCA_044507535.1). Lineage (GTDB taxonomy): Bacteria > Planctomycetota > Phycisphaerae > Phycisphaerales > UBA1924 > CALAFV01. The sequence goes on from JBIQJK010000001.1 coordinate 6,306, forward strand.
CGCGGCGCTCGGCGGTCGTCCCCGAATCGGACGGGGGCGAGCCGGCCGACGCGGGAGAGGGTGCGGGACCGGCCGCGGGAGCCGGGGCGGGGGCGTTGCTGGCGGGGTTCCACTGCGGCACATCCTCCATGACTGGCGCTCGGGTCGCGGCGGACCCGGCGTCGTCCGAGGGCTCGGACGGCAGCGGCGTGGGCCCGGGTCGCTTGGGCGCGTTGGCCTCGCGGTAGCCGGGGATGAACTCCATCCCCATCCACCGGAAGATGTAATCGACCAGACTCTTCGCAAATGGGATGTCGCGGTTGCTGGTCATCCCCGCCGGCTCGAATCTCTGGTGCGTGAACTTGTTGACCAGGCTCTGCACGGGCACGCCGTACTGCAGCGCGACCGAGACGGCGGTGCCGAGCGAATCCATCAGCCCGCCGATCGTCGAGCCCTCCTTCGCCATGGTGATGAACAGCTCGCCGGGCATGCCGTCCTCGTAGAGGCCGACGGTCAGGTACCCCTCGTGGCCGGCGATGTTGAACTTGTGGGTGATGGAGGCCCGGGTGTCCGGGAGGCGGCGGCGCATGGGCCGGTTGACGATGCGGACCTCCGGCGACGCCTGGTGCGCCCGGTCATCCAGGCGCGGCGCGGGGGAGCCGGCGGCGGCGTCGGCGCCCGCCTCAGTCGGCGCGGCACTCCCCGCAGCCGCCGGGGCCGCGGTCGAGGCCGCAGGCTTTTTTTCGGCCGCCTCCTGGGCCGCGGCGGCGCCCGCCTCCTCCTCGTCCTCGTCGGCCTTGGTGTTCATCGGCTGGCTGAGCTTGGAGCCGTCGCGGTAGAGGGCGTTGGCCTTCAGGCCCAGCTCCCAGGAGAGGCGGTAGCAGGACTTGATGTCGTCCACCGAGGCGGAGTTGGGGAGGTTGATGGTCTTGGAGATGGCGCCGGTGATGAAGGGCTGGGCCGCGGCCATCATGCGGATGTGGCCGTGGGGGTGGATGTAGCGCTTGCCGTACTTGCCGCAGGTGTTGGCGCAGTCGAAGACGGGGAGGTGCTCGGGGGCCAGGTGCGGCGCCCCCTCGACGGTCTGGGTGCCGCAGACGGCGTCGTTGAGCGCGGCGATCTGCTTGCGGGTCAGGCCCAGGGCGCGGAGGAGGTTGAACCTCGGGTCGTTCTTGGCGGCCTCGGGGTCCAGGCCCAGACGCCGCATGGCGTCGTCGCCGAGGGACCACGCGTTGAAGGCGAAGGAGAGCTCGAAGACGCCCGGGAGCGACTCGTTGACGCCGTCGATGTCCCGGGCCGTCAGCCCCTTGGCCATGAGCCACTGGGCGAAGGTGATCGCCCCCTCGGGGACGGAGCCGTCCTCGTCGGGCATCGGCGCGTCCAGGTTGAGCGTGCCGAGGAGGTAGACCATGACGTCGCGGATCTGCTCGGGCGTGTAGCCCAGGGCCTCGAGCGCGGGCTTGACCGAGGCGTTGGCGATCTTGAAGTAGCCGCCGCCGGCGAGCTTCTTGAACTTGACCAGGGCGAAGTCCGGCTCGATGCCGGTGGTGTCGCAGTCCATCAGCAGGCCGATGGTGCCGGTGGGGGCGATGACCGTGACCTGGGCGTTGCGGAAGCCGTGCCGCTCGCCGGCGGAGAGGGCCTCGTCCCACGCGCCGGTGGCGCGCTTGAGGAGCTCCGCGGCGTTGGCGAGGTTGACCCGGCCGCTCTTCAGGAGCTTGTGGTCGATCGGCACGGGGCGGATCTTGATCGCCTCCCACTCCACCGCGTCGCGGGCCACGCCGTGGGCGGCGCGGCGGTGGTTGCGGATGACGCGGAGCATGTTCTGCTTGTCGGCGTCGTAGCCGGGGAAGGGGCCGAGCTGCTGGGCCATGACCGCGGACTGGCGGTAGGCGCGGCCGGTGAGGATGGCGGTGAGGCAGGCGCAGACGGCGCGGGCCTCGTCCGAGTCGTAGGGGATCCCCGCCTGCATGAGCATCGCGCCGAGGTTGGCGTAGCCCAGGCCGAGGGTGCGGTACTTCCAGGAGAGCTCGGCGACCTCCCGGCTCGGGTAGCTCGCCATCAGCACGCTGATCTCGAGCACGACGGTCCACAGGTCGATGGCGTGCTCGAAGGAGGCCCAGTCAAACCGGCGGGTCCTGGGGTCGTAGTACTTCAGGACGTTGATCGACGCGAGGTTGCAGGCCGTGTTGTCGAGGAACATGTACTCGCTGCACGGGTTGCTCGCGTTGATCCGCCCGGCGCTGGGGCAGGTGTGCCAGGCGTTGATCGTGGAGTCGAACTGCACGCCCGGGTCCGCGCAGCGCCACGCGGCGTAGGCGATCTGGTCCCACAGGTCGCGGGCGCGGAAGGTGCGGGCCTCCTTGCCGGTGGTGCGGTAGAACGTCTTCCACTGCCCGTCCGCGTCCACCGCCTCGAAGAACTCGTCCGGGATGCGGACGGAGTTGTTGGAGTTCTGCCCGCTGACGGTCGCGTAGGCCTCGCCGTTGAAGTCGTAGTCGAGCTTCAGGCCCAGCCTCGCGGCGTCGGCGCGGAAGCTCTCGGGGAGGTGCTTCATCCCCTCGACCATCGCGGCGACCTTGATCTCCTCCCGGACCTTCCAGTTGATGAACTTGTCGATGTCCGGATGGTCCATGTCCAGGCAGACCATCTTGGCAGCGCGCCGGGTGGTCCCGCCGCTCTTGATGGCCCCCGCGGCACGGTCGCCGATCTTCAGCCAGCTCATCAGCCCGGAGGACTTCCCGCCGCCGCTGAGCCGCTCGCTCTCGGCGCGGAGGTTGGAGAAGTTGGTGCCGGTGCCGGAGCCGTACTTGAAGAGCCGGGCCTCGCGGACCCACAGGTCCATGATGCCCCCCTCGTTGACCAGGTCGTCCTCGACGCTCTGGATGAAGCAGGCGTGGGGCTGGGGGTGGGAGTAGGCGTCCTTCGCCAGACCGACCTTGCCGGTCTTGGGGTCGGGGACGAAGTGCCCCTGCGCCGGGCCGGAGAGGCCGTAGGCCCAGTTGAGCCCGGTGTTGAACCACTGCGGGCTGTTGGGGGCCGCGTGCTGGTGCACCATCATGTACGCCAGCTCGTCGTAGAAGGCCTGGGCGTCGGCGGGGGTGTCGAAGTAGCCGTGCTTCTCGCCCCAGTGCTTCCAGCAGCCGGCGAGGCGGTGGATCACCTGGCGGGCGGACTTCTCCGGGCCGGTGACGGGCTTGCCCTTGTCGTCAACGACGGGCTTGCCGTGCTCGTCGAGCTGCGGGACGCCGGCCTTGCGGAAGTACTTGCTCACCATGATGTCGGTGGCGAGCTGCGACCACGTCTCCGGCACCTCGGCGTCGTCCATCTGGAAGACGACCGAGCCGTCGGGATTGGTGATCCGGCTGGACCGCTTCACCCACTTGACGGAGGCGAAGGGGTCGGAGCCGGTGGTGGTGAACTTGCGGGTGATCTTCATGGTTCTGTTCCTAGGCACTCGGCACTAGGCTCTAGGCATTAGTTGGAGGAGCCCTCGATGCTCCTGATCAATCCTGAAATGACCTTGCCACACTCCGCCGTCTGCTCGATCAGCGGCCGGCACACCTCTTCCGTCGCATACTCAAGCCCGATCACGTACATGAGCTGAGTGTCGATGTCGTACGTGGCGGACCTGGCATTCCTGAGCATCTGGACGTAGGCCGCCGGGTTCTGCTTGCCGTACCCCTCGGCGATGAGACGCGCCACGAGCAGCGCGGTGCGTCGCAGCGTCGCAACCAGTCCGAATCGTTCGTGCTCGGGGAGCGTCGCCGAGAGCCTGTAGAGGGCGAGCCCCAGGGCGTACGCCTTCTGCCACGCGACCAGGTCTCGATATGAGCGGATTTCCCGGTCCACGGCGACTCCGAGTGCCTAGTGCCGAATGCCTCGTGCCTATCACCACGATCCTCTCCCGCCCTAGTCCACCTTCGGGAGCGTCAGCCCATCCTGATCCTGGTACTTCCCCTTCTTGTCCGCGTACGACACCTCGCAGACCTGGTCCCCCTTGAGGAAGACCAGCTGCGCGATCCCCTCGTCGGCGTAGACCTTCGCCGGCAGCGGCGTGGTGTTGGAGATCTCCAGCGTGATCTTGCCGCGCCACTCCGGCTCCAGCGGGGTGACGTTCACGATCAGGCCGCAGCGGGCGTAGGTGCTCTTGCCGACGCAGAGGACCAGCACGTCCCGCGGGATCGAGAGGGTCTCGACGGTTTCGCAGAGGGCGAAGGAGTTGGGGGGGATGACGACGTGGTCGCAGCCGGTCTTGGCGCAGTCCACCTCGACGAAGAGATCGTCGTGGAAGTCCTTGGGGTCCACCACGGTGATCCCGCCGGAGCGGGGCGTGGGGGTGAAGATCTTGAAGCGGCTGCCGACGCGGATGTCGTATCCGTACGACGACAGGCCGTACGAAACCCGTCCCGGCCGCTTCGCGCTCTCGGCGAAGGGCTCGATCTTGATCAGCTCACGGATCTGGGAATCGCACAAAACGGCCATCGATCATCCCTCCGCCGCCGCACGGGCCGGCGCCTCGCCTTCTGGAACACACCCGGGTGGTCTCCCCACCCATACTAACCCCTCACGCACCCCGCCGCATTCCGCCGTGCTCCCACGCCGCGGCGGCTCGGTTCTCGGAAGCGGCACCCCCTCCTTCCGGGGTACCGCAGCCCGCGATTCGTCCGCGGACCATCGGACAGCATACCACTACCCATCGTGTGTTCAACCCCCATGAATACAAAACGATGGGGGGTGAGGGTGGATTTCCTGTCACTTGGTCGCAACCCCCCCGCAATGGCCAAGTTAACGCACTCTCACCGGGGGAACCGACCCCGCGCCACGCCCGGATGAGGCTGGGGGAAACCTGTCGGCAGACTCAACGTGCCCATTTCCCGCAGTTTCCCTGGTTTTGCACCACCCGGCCGACCGAGCGGCGCAAGGCCTTGCGCCGGCGTGGCTTGGGCTGTTTGGCGGTTGAACCCCCGCCCCGGCTCGGGTAGCGTGTGCCCCGATGCGGGGCGCGAGGGGTGACGGCGGGGGGCGCGAGGGAAAATGACGGACCAGAGCGCGGGGGGCTCGGAGATCAACTGATGCGGCCCAGGAATGCGCGCGGGGTCCTGCTGGACTGGCTCACCACCGGCCTCATCGCCGCGGCGGCGGCTTCAACGCTCGCGGCCTGCGGCGGGCCCAAGCCCCAACCCAAGGCCGTCGCCCCGATCGTCCGCGACATCCCCGAGCCGCTGCGGGGAACGATCGGCGCCGAGGCGTCGATCCGCGGCGTCGAGCCGCAACTGGTCTCCGGCTTCGGGCTGGTCGTCGGGCTCAACGGCACGGGCGGGGGTGAGATCCCGCCGGCGATCGCCGCGACGATGGAGCGGGAGCTGGCCCGGGGCGGGGTCGGGAAGGGAGGGATCCTGGATGCGGGCCCGCTGGCGGGGAAGTCGCCCAAGCAGGTGCTGCGGGACCCGAACGTCGCGGTGGTGATCGTGGACGCCGCGGTGATCCCGGGGTCGCCGGCGGGGACGAAGTTCGATGTGTGGGTGCGGACGCTGCCGGGATCGAGCGTGACGAGCCTGGAGGGGGGGACGCTGTGGACGACGGAGTTGCGGCTGGGGCCGGCGACGAGCTACGGGGGGTACAAGACGCGGCGGATCGCCGAGGCGAGGGGGGAGATCTTCATCAACCCCTTCGCCGAGCCGGGGGCCAACGGGGAAATGACGGTGGGTCGGACGACGGGGCGGGTGCTGGGGGGCGGGGTGGTCGTCGAGCCGCTGCAGCTGGAGATCGTGCTGGACAACCCGTCGCACACGCGGGCGAGCGCGATGGTCAGCGCGATCAACTACCGCTTCCCGCCCGGACCGGGGGATGACGGGCCGACCGCCCGCGGGCGGAACGCCGAGAGCATCGCGGTGAGCGTCCCCGCGGCGTACCGCGAGAAGATCGGCGACTTCCTGGAGCTGGTCCGGTGCCTGCGGATCGACCAGAGCTTCCCGCAGGAGTTCGCCCGAAGGTACGTCGAGGAGCTGAAGCGCAACCCGGGGCTGGCGGACGACCTGAGCTGGTGCCTGGAGGCGATCGGCAAGCCGGCGATCCCGTTCCTCTCGACGATGTACGACTACCCGGAGCTGGCGCCGCGGCTGGCGGCGCTGCGTGCCGGGGCGCGGCTGGGGGACATGCGGGCGGTGCCGCACCTGGTAACCCTGGCGAAGCACGCCCCCGCGACGATTCGCACCGACGCCATCGCCCTGCTGGGGGACATGCCGACCAACCCCCAGATCAACTTCGCCCTTCGCGAGCTGGTCAACGAAACCGACCTGGACGTCCGCGTTGCGGCGTACGAGGCCCTCGCGGCGAGGAACGACCCGAGCCTGATCCGCATCCCCGTCGGCGCCAGCCCGATGAGGCCGAGCTTCGTGATCGACGCGGTGCCGGCGGAGGAGCCGCTGATCTACGTCTCGCAGGAGCGGGAGCCGAAGATCGTGCTCTTCGGGGCGGCGCACGACGGCGGGGCCCTGGAAGTGACGCGGCCGGTGCTGGTCTCGGCGTGGTCGGACCGGCTGATGCTCAGCGCCGAGAGCCCGAGCGACCCCGTGCGGCTGTACTACCGGGATTTTCGGACCAACCGGGCGTCGGTGTACGCCGCGCCGGAGGACATGCTGCGGTTCGTCGAGCTCCTGGGGCACAAACAGACGCCGGAGTCGCCGGAGCCGGGGCTGGGGCTGAGCTACTCGGAAGTGGTGGGCGCGCTGTACGAGATCCACCGCCAGGGCGGGATCAACGCGGCGTTCGCCACCGGGTACGACCGGCTGCTGGCGGAGTTGCTGAAGGCCTCCCAGGTGACCGCGGTAACGGACCGCCCGGAGACGAGCAAGGAGCCGATCGAGGGGCCGGTGATCGTCTTCCGGCCGGAGGGGCCGGCGCAGCGTTCGGCGGGCCCGGCGGGCGGGTCGGAGCAGACACCGAGCGGGGACCGTCCGTCGATGGTGGTGCCGCTGAACACCGGACGCCCCGGCGCGACGGCGGACGGGGCGCAGCGCTGAGCGCGGCGGCGTGAAAGCTGCTACATTATGGTGTCGCAGGGGCGGGGGCTCCGATGTGTTGCTCGGGGCACGCGCAGGGCGGGGGCTGTGACGGCGCACGGAGGTGCGTCAGGGTGTGCCCCGCCGGTCGCCGCCGGCCGGGCCAGGGCAACACGGAGGTTGCGGCCGCATGCGCCTTGCCAAGCTGACGCTCAACGGTTTCAAGAGCTTTGCCGACCGGACGGAGTTCACCTTCTCCGAGCCGGTGACGGGCATCGTCGGGCCCAACGGCTGCGGCAAGAGCAACGTCGTGGACGCGATCAAGTGGGTCCTCGGCGAGCGGTCGAGCAAGAGCCTGCGCGGGACGGAGATGATCGACGTGATCTTCGCCGGCTCGGCGGGGCGCAAGCCCATGGGCATGGCGAGCGTGACGCTCACGTTCGACAACCCGATCGGCCACGGGACGGGGGACGGGCCCGCGCTGGATGCGCCGTCGGAGCCGGTCGCGGAGGAGGGCGCGGGGGTCGCGCCGAACCAGGACGGCCGGGCCGCGCCGGCGACCAGCGAGCTCGACGCCGCGGCGCTGGCCAGCGGCGAGACGGAGATCGTGATCGACCGCGCCGCCGCGGCGGGGCGGTCGCGCCGGCGGGGGCTGCCGATCGACGCGGACGTGGTGGAGGTGGAGCGGCGGCTGTACCGCGACGGGACGAGCCAGTACCTGATCAACGGGAAGCGCTGCCGGCTGCGGGACATCCGAGAGCTGTTCATGGACACGGGGATCGGCGCCGACGCCTACTCGATCATCGAGCAGGGGAAGGTGGACGCGATGCTGCTCGCCTCGCCGGTGGAGCGGCGGACGATCTTCGAGGAGGCGGCGGGGGTCGCGAAGTACAAGCAGCGGCGGATCGAGGCGCAGCGGAAGCTGGAGAAGGCCGAGACGAACCTCGTCGGGCTGCGGGAGCAGCTGGCGAGCACGGAGCGGCGGCTGCGGCTGGTCAAGGGGCAGGCGGCCAAGGCGCGGCAGTTCAAGGTGCTCGACGAGGAGTCCCGGGCGCTGCGGGCGGCGCTGATGTTCGACCAGTACGACGACCTGCGCAGGCGCCTGGAAGGGCTCACCTCGAGCCTGAGCAACCTGGAGGGGACGCGCGGCGAGGCGGCCGAGGCGCTCGCCGGGCTCGAGGCCGCCAAGCAGGAGGCGGAGCTGCGCCGCGGCGAGCTGGCGGCGGCGCAGCGGAAGGCCGAGTCGGAGCTCCAGGCCGCGCTGCACGCCGAGAAGGTCGGCTCGCAGCGGAAGGAGCTGACCGAGCGGCAGCTCGCCGAGGCGCGGGCGCAGATCGCCGGGGACGAGAAGCAGCTCGCGGAGGCCGAGGCGAAGGTCGCCGAGCTGGCCGAGGCCGCGGAGGCGCACGCGCAGGAGCTGGCCGCGCTGGCGGAGAAGGTCTCCGAGGCCGAGTCGCGCCTGGCCGCGCTGGGCAACGAGCGGACGGCGGCGCAGCAGAAGCTCGGCGCCCTCCGCGCGGCCCAGGGGGAGCGGCGGGCCGCCGCGGCGAGGATCGACCGCGAGCGGGCCGGGCTGCTGGCGGCGGTGGAGGGCGAGCGCCGCCGGGCGGCCGCGCTGAACGAGCAGATGGAGTCGCTGGCGCGCAAGGCCGCGGCCAACGCGAGCCAGCGCGAGACGCTGGAGCCCAGGCGGGACGAGCTGGCCGCGGCCGCCACGGCGGCGCGCGAGCAGGTCGCCTCGCTGGAGGCGCAGCTCGCCGAGGCCGAGAAGACCGGGCAGCAACTCTCCGCCGACCGGCGGGACCGCGCCGGCGTCGTCGCCGAGGTGCAGCAGAACTACCTGCGGCAGGACTCGCGCCGCCAGACGCTCCGCGAGATGGTCGAGAAGCACGCCGGGCTGGGCGAGGCCGTCCGCTTCGTGCTCAAGCGCAAGCAGGGCGGGGAGGGCTTCGGAGCGGTGCGCGGGGTGCTCGCGGACATGATCGAGGCCGACGGCGAGTACGCCGCGGCGGTCGAGGCCGCGCTGGGGGCGGACCTGCAGGCGCTGGTCGTCGGCTCGATGTCGGAGGTGCCGCCGGCGGAGGAGCTGGCGACGCTGCCGGGGCGGGTGACGTTCGTCGGCGTGACGGGGACGACGCCCGCGCCGGCGCGGCGCGACGAGGCCGCGGCGCTGGCGGTCGAGTCCGCCGGGCGGGTCGTGCCGCTGCGCGACGTCGTGCGGGGGCGGCCGAGCGCCGACGGGGAGGAGGCCGCGGACCTGAGCGACCTGCTCGCGCGGCTGCTGGGGGAGACGTACCTGGTGGGGGACCTGGACACCGCGATGCTGCTGGCGGCGGGGCCGCTGGCGGGGGCGCGGTTCGTCACGCGCGACGGGGTGGTGCTGGAGGCGGACGGGCGGGTGATCGCCGGGCCGATGTCCGCGGCGGACGAGGGGGCGGGCGTGCTGCAGCGCCGCAGCGAGCTGTCGGCGCTGGAGGCGGAGGTGGCGCAGCTGGGCGAGGCGCTGGCCCGCGAGCAGGCGGCGCTGAAGTCGATCGACGCCGAGGCCGCGAGCTGCGCCGACCGCACCGGGAAGCTCCGCGCCGAGCTGACCGCGGCGAACCGACGGCTGATCGACGCCGAGTCGGCGCTGGAGCGGGCGGTGGCGGACCTGGCGCGGCTGGAGCGGGAGCGCGGCGGGCTGGCGGACGAGATCGCGCAGCTGACCAGCCGGCGCGAGGCGATGGAGCGGGAGCAGGCGACGCTGCGCGAGCGGGCCGAGAGCCTGGGCCGGCTGTACGAGGAGCAGGCGAAAGCGGCCGAGGATGGGGAGGAGGAGATCCGCGCCGTGCAGGCCGAGGTGGACGCCGCGACGGAGCGGCAGACCGCGGCGAAGGTCGAGGCGGGGCGGGCGTCGGAGCAGCTGGCCGCGGCAAGGCGGGAGCGGAGCCGGATCGAGATGGCCGCGGACGAGGCGTCGCGCCGGGTGCGCCGCCTGAAGGAGCACCTGGAGCAGCGCCGCGGCTCGCTGGAGGGTCACGAGCGGACGATCGTGGAGGCGGCGGAGGCGATCGTGGCCGCGCAGCGGGCGGCCGAGGCGGCGCGGGCGGCGCTGACGGCGGTCAACGCCGACCTGGAGGGGGCGACGGCCGAGGCGGGCGAGCTTGGGGAGCGGCTGCACGCCGCGAGGCAGCACGCCGGGGCGGTGGAGCGCGACTGGCACAGCCTGGAGGTGGCGCGGCGCGAGGTGGAGGTCAAGCGGGAGAACCTCGAGCAGCGGGCGGTGGAGGAGCTGGGGATCGACCCGGCCCGCGAGTACGCCGACTACCGCGCGATGATGGACGAGGGGGACGTGGCCCGCATCGACGCGGAGGAGTGCCAGCGGCACGCGGAGGAGCTGCGCGAGCAGATCAGGAAGCTCGGCAACGTCAACCTCGACGCGATCGAGGAGGAGAGCCTGCTGGAGGCCCGCAACGACGAGCTGATCAAGCAGGTCGCGGACATCGACGCGGCGCGGGCGAAGCTGAGCGAGCTGATCGAGACGCTCAACGTCGCCAGCGAGAAGCGGTTCAAGGAGATCTTCGAGACCATCCAGAAGAACTTCGCCGGGCCCGACGGCATGTTCCGCCAGCTCTTCGGCGGCGGGAAGGCGGAGATCCGCCTGATGCCGATCGTGAAGGAGGGGCCGGACGGGCAGAAGATCGAGACCAACGAGGTGGACTGGCTGGAGTCCGGCGTGGAGGTCATCGCCAAGCCGCCGGGCAAGGAGCCGCGGAGCATCAGCCAGCTCTCCGGCGGCGAGAAGACCATGACCGCCGTGGCGCTGCTGCTGGCGATCTTCCGGAGCAAGCCCAGCTGCTTCTGCGTCCTCGACGAGGTGGACGCCGCGCTGGACGACGCGAACGTGGACCGGTTCTGCAACGTGATCCGCCGCTTCCTCGACCAGAGCCACTTCATCGTCATCACGCACCACAAGCGGACGATGCAGGCCGCGGACGAGCTGTACGGGGTGACGATGCAGGAGCGCGGCGTGAGCAAGCGCGTCGCGGTGAAGCTCGACGAGATCGGCAAGGACGGGTCGATCAAGGATGGCTCGATCAAGGAGTCCAAGCCGGCCGCGGCGGCGGGGGAGCCCGGGCCCGCGTTCGAGCCGGTCCCAGCGGCCGCCGAGGAGGCCCACGCGAACGGCAACGGCCACGGGAAGGACAAGCGGCCAAGCGGCCTGCTCCGCCGGGCGCTGGCGGGGATGCGCGAGGGGGCCGCCGAGCCCGAGGCCGCGCACCGCAACGGGCGCTGACTCCGGGGCGGCGCGGCTTCGCCTTTCAATGCGGCCGTGGGTCCGAGCTTGTCAGCTTCTCGAGCGCTTGGCGCGTAACCAGGGGCGACCCGATGATCGGGCGATCCGAATCGTGCACGGACAGTGAGCCGACCTGCGCGGGCATCGATTCCAGCGCCGCGATGCACTCGGCCCGCGAATCTCCCGCGCACAGCATGACCCTGTGCCTCCCGGCGCGGATCAGCAGCGCGTGCCCCTCCAGAGCCCCCCGATCGGCGTAGATCGCAAACGGCCGCAGCTCCAGGCTCGCCTCGCGCCACGGCGCTGCTGATCCTGCCCCCTGTCCCGCGCCGGGCCCGCTGATCCGCGCTCGCCCGTGAACATCGATCTCCACGGTGCGAGGCCGTCCGCCCCGCCGCATCCACTCCCCGGCAGCCGCGAACACCAACCCGAGCGAGAGAAAGCTCCCGAGAATGAACAGCGGCGCCCCGGGCATCCCGTACATCGCCACGGCCGCGGCCCCCCCGAACCACAGCAGGGCGACCATCCAGACGAACGCGATGAACCCCCGCCGCATCACGCGATCGAGCCGCCCCTCGTCCCTCGAGTCGATGAACCTCACGACCCCGTCGGGGAGCACCTCACACGGCAGCACGAACCGGCGACGCGGCCGCCTCGACAACGATTCGACCGACACGTACTCCGGCTCTGGCCAGCCGTCGGCCTCGTCCGCCGCCGCGGCCCGATCCCCTTCGATCACTTCATCTTCCCCGCCTCCCCGATCAGCGCCCCCGCCGCCTCGTCGCACGCCTTCGCCGCCCCATCCCCGCCCTGGTTGCACGCGATCAGCACCGCGAAGTCCTTCTTCGGCGCGATCCACGTGACCGCGAACCACATCGTGTTCGAGCCGTTGTGGTTCAGCACGTGCCCGCCGCCCCACGGGCGCGACGGACGGCCCCACCCCATCGCGTAGTCGCTCCCGGGGCCCGTCGCCCCCTCGCCCGCGGCGGGGGTGTGCATCTTCCTGTACGTCTCGCCGCTGACGAGCGCGGCGGAGTGGTTCGGGTTGGCCGGGTCGCCGCGGAGATGGGCGGAGACGAACCTGGCCCAATCACGGAGCGAGAGGTGGATGCGGCCGGCGGGGGAGATCGCGGCGGGGTTGTCGGCGCCGATGCCCGGGGGGACCGGCGTGCCGTCGGCGCGGTGGCCCCACGGCTGGTCCATCGCCTCCGCCGAGCCGGGGGCGCCGCAGGCCGCGGTGGTGATCCCCAGGGGCTCGAAGACCAGCTCCTGGATCAGCTCCTCCCACGGCGTGCCCGTGACCGTCTCGGCCATGTGCCCGGCGAGGGAGAAGCCGCCGTTGGAGTAGATGAACTTCGTGCCGGGCTCGGCCTCCGGCTCGCGGCTGGTGAAGCTCCGCAGGAGCAGCTCCCGCGCCTTGACCGGCGAGCCCCGGAACGCCCAGAGCTGCCCCCACAGCCCGCCCGCGTCCAGGCTCGTGGGCACGCCGCCGCGGTTGGTCAGCAGCTGCTCGAGCGTGACCTTCCGGTACGCCTCGTTCATCGACACGAGCCTCGGGAAGACCTCGCCCAGGGGCGTGTCCCAGCGGAGCTTGCCCTGCTCGACGAGGACGGCGCACAGCGTCGCGGTCATCGCCTTGGTGCACGAGCCGATGTGCCAGAGGTCGTCAACGGTCACCCGCTCCTCGCCGCCGGCCTTGCGCGTGCCGACGGCGCCGATGGCGACGACCTGATCGCCCTTCACGATCGCCCCCGCCAGCGCGGGGAGGTTGTGCTTGGCGCGGATCGGCTCGAGCAGGGCGTCGAGGCTTCTTGCCTTTACCTCGGAATCCGCCTCCGTCGGCGCGGCCGCGGCGCGGGCGTCCGCCCCCGGCGACACGACCGCCGGCGGCGAGGCTGAAACCCCGGCCCCGAAGGCCGCGATCGCGGCCGCGAACCACACCCAACGCCGAGCAATGAGATGAGCCACGGGAAGTCCCTCCTTGAGAGTCCCCGCAGTCTACCGCGAAGCACGGGCGGCGGAGGACCGCCCCCCATGGCGCCCTCCTGATGTGGCCCTTTGCGATCTGGCCCGTTACCTCCCCGTCGGCGTCGGCTCCCTCCCCTCGGTCAGCCGCAGGTGCTCCTGGATGACGTCCCACGCGAGCTGGTTGCAGGCGATCCCGACGTTCCCGCCGCCCATGTTGGTCGCCACCAGCACCGCGAACTCCTTGCGCGGGGCCATCCACGCGACGGAGTACCACCGGCCGTTGGACCCGTCGTGCGTCATCGCGACGCCGCCGGCCCACTCGCGCCCGTGGACGATCCACCCCATCGCCGCGTTCTGCCCCTCCGGCGGGTTCATGATCTTCGCCCACGTCTCCGGCTTCAGCGGCGAGGGCTTCCCCGTCAGGGCGCGGAGCTGGAAGGCGATGAACTTGCCCCAGTCCTCCATCGACGCGTGCACCGACCCCGCGGGGGCGAAGGCCGGGGGGTTGTCCGCCTTCGGGCCCGGCTCCTGGGAGAGGCCGCTGGCGAAGTGGCCGCGGGGGGCGTCCATCCGGACGGGCTTGCGCCCCTCCTCCACCGGCTTGCCGGGGGCGCCGAAGCCGGCGGTGGTCATGCCGAGCGGCTCGAAGAGCATGGACTGCATGAGGTCTTCAAACGCCTCCCCCCCCTCCCCCGCCGCGGCCTCCGCCATCGCGCCCGCGATCACCCACGCGACGCTCGAATACACGTACTGGTCCCCCTCCAGCGGCGGTCGGGAGAGCACGTCCTCAACGATGATCATCCGCGCCTCCCGGGGCGAGCCGTTGAAGGCGACGACCCGGTCCCACAGCCCCGCCCCGAACTCCGCCGGCACCCCGCCGCGCCCCTGGAGGAGCCGCTCGAGGGTCACGGCGCGATACCCCTCGTGCATGCGGTCCGCCAGGTCCGGGAACGCCTCGGCGAGCGTCATCTCCCAGCGCAGCTTTCCCTTCTCCACGAGCATCCCGATCAGCGTCGCGGTCATGGCCTTGCCGCAGGAGCCGAGGTGCCAGCCGTCGTCGAGCCGGACGACGTCCCTGGACTCCAGCCGGCGGACCCCCAGGACGGCGTGGTTCACCGTCCCCTCCGGCCGCACGATCGCCGCGGCCACCGCGGGGAAGTTCCCCCGCTGCCGACCGGCGACCAGCAGCGGCGGGAGATTGACCTTGGTTGCATCCTCGGGCGCCGGCGCGGGCGGGGGTGTGGAAGAGCCCGGCGCCGTCGGGATCGCCGGCGGATCGTCCTGGGCGAGCGCTGCGCCGGAATCCACAGCCGTCCCCGCCGCCACCGTCAACGCCAACACCGCTCGACGCATCATCACCTGTACCTCCGCGCATCGCTCCCGGATGCTTCAGACCTGGACCTGCCCGACCAGCTCCGTGATGTTCCCCACCCCCTGCGACCTCGCCCACTTCTCCAGCCCGCGGACCACCTTCAGCGGCGAGCGGGGGTCCGCGAACAGGGCCGTCCCCATCTCGACCGCCGTCGCCCCCGCGAGGATGAACTCCGCGGCGTCCTCCCACCGCATCACGCCCCCCGCGCCGATGATCGGCACGCCGGCGTCCTTGGCGACCTTCCGGTAAACCTCGTGCACCAGCCGCACGGCGACGGGGTGAAGCGCGGGGCCGGAGAGGCCGCCGGTGACGTTCGCCAGCCGCGGCCGGCGCGAATGCACGTCGATCGCCATCGCGGGGATCGTGTTGCTGATCGTCAGCGCATCGGCCCCCGCCTCGATCGCCGCCCGGGCGACGGCGACGATGTCCGGCGTCACCGGGGAGAGCTTGACGAAGAGCCTGGCCTTCAGCGCCGCCGGCCGCACCGCGGTCATCAGTTCCCTGATCAGCGCGGGCGTGTGGCCGAACTCCGTCCCCGTGCGGACGTTCGGGCAGGAGACGTTGACCTCGATGGCCGGGATCCCCCGCTCGGCCCAGGCGTCGAGGGCCCCGACGACCCGCACGTAGTCCTCGACGCTGAACCCGGCGGCGGAGCCGATGACCACCGTCGGCATGGAGGCCGCCCGCTCGGCCAGGTGCTCGCAGAAGCGGTCCACCCCCGGGTTGGCCAGGCCGATGGCGTTCATCATCCCGCAGCGGACGTCGATCACCCGCCACGTCTCGTTCCCCTCCCGCGGCTCGGGCGTCACCGACTTGGCCACCACCCCCCCGAGCCGGTCCAGCGGGCAGACCTCCCCGAACTCGTCCAGCGTCCCGTGCGTCCCCGCGGCCAAAAGCACCGGGTTCCGCAGGGTCAGGCCGGCGAGGTTTGTCGCGAGGATGGGGCTGCTCGAGGCGGGCACGGGGTAAAGGGTAGCGTCACGCCGTGGAGAGAGCCGCTCCTCTTGTACACTCACCGGATGACCGCACCGGAGCCGGCTCCAACGCCTCATCA
This sequence comes from Planctomycetaceae bacterium, assembly GCA_044507535.1. Classification (GTDB taxonomy): domain Bacteria; phylum Planctomycetota; class Phycisphaerae; order Phycisphaerales; family UBA1924; genus CALAFV01. Next base: position 21,959 of record JBIQJK010000001.1, read on the forward strand.
AGCTCTCGCCCCGCTCGCACGGGCTGGCGTGCTCATCCTGGGCCCTGCGATCACAACCGATTTGGCGGATGCGGAGGCCCGCCTCGGACGCCGCCTCCCGGCTGAGCTCCGGAAGCTCCTCCTGCGGACGATCGGCTGCCAGACGAACCGGCCCATCGGGCTCGCCGGACAGTTCGGCGGTATCGCTCTCCCCCGACCCCTCACGCGCTCCATACTCTGGGACGACGGCTTCGGCGACTCCTTCATCGACGATGTGGGCGGCGACGATGCCGACCCAGCCCGGATGCTCTTCAGCTGCCACGATCCGCCGGTCACCGTGCTCGTCACCGCATCGATCACGCGGTTTCTCGCCCGGGCCGCCCGCGCCGAACTCGGCGAGCCGGGCCCGCTCGACCAGCTGGATTCCTGGCTGCGCAGGTTCTCCGATGCGGGACCGGGATCCATCGTTGATCGCGGGCGGGTGAGCGTCCTCGGCCCGGATCAGCGCGGGACCGTCCGATTCAGCCGCGAGTCTCTGCCCGGCGACGGATTCTGGTGGGGAGCGTCCGACCGGGGCGAGATCGCCGCGAGGCGAGTGGACGACGCCGCGACGTTCGAACTCTGGCGAGCATGAAGATGGCCCGCGACTCCAACACCTTTGAGACCGCGATCACGGCCCTCTCCCGCGCCCGCACCCTCCACCCCCGCCTCGACGCCCTCGCCGCGGTGATCGAGCAGCTCCACGGCGTCCGCCAGAGGACCCCGAGCCGCAAGCTTCCCTCCCGCGACCCGGTCCCGCTCCCCCTCCGCTGGTTCCACGCCAACTACGCCCGCTCCGCGCGCCTCCGCGGGGGGTTCAACACGCTGATCCAGCGGAAGCACCTCGCCCCGGACGCCAACGGCTGCACCGCCTTTCTCAGCGAGTGCGCCGGCTCCTTCAAGCTCGCGTACCGCCAGCACGCCGCCGACCCGGTCGTCTGGGGGAACAAGGGCGACTTCGACACCGCCGACGATTGGTCGCGCGAGGAGATCACCGTCTCCCAGGCCCTCGCCGCCCACATCCTCTCCGACTTCGCCATCTGCGCCAAGCACCAGGTCGAGGCGACCCGCGCCACGACGGCCTCGCTCCTTGCCGCGACGAAGGACCTCCTCGCCCTGCCGATCGGCTGGCGCACCGGCTGGGACCTCCAACTCTGGGCCGGCCGCGGCGTGGTGGTCGCCGCGATGCGATTCCCGCCCGCGCCGCGCCGGGGCGACCCGTGGGAGTGGACCATCTTCGCCTCCGCCCGCCGCCGCGCCGACCTGGCCTACCTCGACCCCCTCCTCCCCACCTGGGACCTCGACAACCCGACCGCCCGCGCCCCCTCCTGATTTGGCCCTTTGGCCCTTTGCTATTTGGCAGTTTGGCTCCACGCCCTTCGGCCCCTTTCCGCTCCCTATCCTCCCGCATGGACATCAACGCCCGCATCGCCCAGTTCGAGAACATGGCCCAGGCCGACCCCGAGAACGAGATGGCCCACTTCTCCCTCGGCTCCGCCTACGCCCAGGCCGGGCGGCACGACGACGCCGCGGCGGCCTTCCTCCGCTGCGCCGAGCTCGCCCCCGGGATGAGCAAGGCCTACCAGCTCGCCGGGGACAACCTGATCAAGGCCGGCAACAAGGACCGCGCCGCCGAGGTCCTCCTCCGCGGCTTCACCATCGCCGCGGAGCGCGGCGACCTCATGCCCCGCAACGCCATCGCCGACCTGCTCAAGTCCATCGGCCGGCCCGTCCCGGAGGTCGCCCAGAAGGCCCCGTCCCCCGCGGCGGCGGCGGGCGCCGGCGGGTTCATCTGCCAGCGCACCGGCCGGCCCGGCACCAAGATGGCCCGCCCGCCGTTCAAGGGCCCCGTCGGCGAGTGGATCGCCGCGAACATCAGCAACGAGACCTGGAACGCCTGGATCGGCCAGGGGACGAAGGTGATCAACGAGCTGCGCCTGGACCTCAGCCGCGAGCAGGACGAGGCCGTCTACGACCAGCACATGCGCGAGTTCCTCGGGATCGACGACGAGCTGTACGAGAAGCTGACGCAGAAGCGGGGGTAAGCGGCGGCGGGGGGCCGTGATCGATAGCCGCCCGCTCGATCGCTCAGTGGCACGCCCGGTCGTCCACCCGCTTCCCCTCGACCGTCAGGGCGGCCCGGACCTGTCCCTTGCGGCGCTTGTGCCGCTTGCTCAGGTACGGCACCGGCAGCACCCCGCGCAGAAGCCACGCCGCGGCGAAGAGGGCGATCGCCGTCGCCACCCAGAACTGCCAGTCGTCCACCGGGAACCGAGGCATCGCCCTACACCCCCATCGCGCCGGCGACCTGGTACGCGATCAGCGCCGCGACGTACGCCACGCCGCTCATCCACCCCAGCTGCAGCAGGGCCCACTTCCAGCTCCCGCTCTCCCGGGCCGTCACCGCCAGCGTCGGCAGGCACTGCATCGCCAGCACGTAAAAGACCAGCAGAGACCAGCTCGCGGCCTTCGAGAACACCGGCGTCACGCCGTCGTCGCGCGTCGCCCCGATCAGCCGCTGCTTGACCGTGGCCTCGTCCGGCTCCTCCTGCCCGGCGAGGACCACCGACATCGTCGAGACGAAGACCTCGCGGGCAGCGAAGCTGCTCATGACGCCGATGGTCAGCTGCCAGTCGAAGCCCAGGGGCTCGAAGACCGGCTGCACGGTGCGGCCGATGCGCCCGATGAAGCTGTTGGCGCCGGCGTGCCGGGCCTCGAGCTCGTCGGCCCGGGCGAGCAGCTCCTCCGCCTCCTCTTCGGCCATCTGGCCCTTTGCCATTTGGCCGTTTTCCGCCGCCGCGACCCGCGCCCGGATCTCGACCGCCTCGCTCGGCGGCGGAACGTGCGGGTACGCCCCCAGCCACCACAGCACGATGCAGATCATCAGGATGACCGAGCCGGCGTTCTTCAGGAAGATCAGGCCGCGGTCGTAGGTCGTGATCAGCGCCGTCTTGATCGACGGGAGCTTGTAGCTGGGCAGCTCCAGCGCCATCGGGCGGCTCTTGCCGCGGAGGATCGTCCGCCGGGCCAGCAGCGCGCTCGCCACCCCCGCGACCATCCCCAGCGCGTAGCACCCCACGAACGCCGCGGCCGCGAGCGCCGGCCGGTCGCCGAAGAGGACCGTGATCAGCAGCACGTACACCGGCAGCCGCGCCGAGCAGGTCATGAACGGCGCGACCAGGATCGTCGCCAGCCGCTCCCGCCGGTCCGGGATCGCCCGGGTCGCCATGATCCCCGGCAGGGCGCACGCGTGGCTCGACAGCAGCGGCACGAAGCTGTGCCCGGGGAGCCCGAACGGCCGCAGCACCCGGTCCATCACCAGCGCGGCCCGCGCCAGGTACCCCGTGTCCTCCAGCAGCGAGATGAGGAAGAACAGCAGGCAGATCTGCGGCAGGAAGACCACCGTCGCCCCCACCCCCTGCACGATCCCGTTGGCGAGCAGGTCCCGCAGGATCCCCTCGGGCATCGTCCCCTCGATCGCCCCGGTCGCCCAGGCGAAGAGGAGCTCGATCCACTCCATCGGGTACTGCGCGAGCACGAAGAGCGTGTAGAACAGCCCCCCCATCACCAGCACGAACGCCCCGACGCCGAGGACCGGGTGCGTGAAGGCGTGGTCGAGCGTGTCGGTCAGGCGGTGGTCGCCGGCGTCGTCGGAGACCGTCGCCGCGGCCTCGTACACCTCGTCCGCCCACAGCCGCAGCCCGGCATCGCCCGCGCTCTGGCCCGGTGGCGTCCGGGACGGGACGGTCGCGCCGGTCAGCGCGGCCTTCAGCTCGGCGATCCCCTCCCCGGTCCGCGCGCTGATCAGCACCACCCGGCACCCCAGCGCCTCGCCGAGCTTCTCCGCGTCGATGTGCAGCCCGCTCCGCCGCGCCAGGTCGATCATGTTCACCGCGACCACCGTCGGCAGCCGCCGGCGCAGCACCTCCCCCGCCAGCATCAGGTTCCGCGACAGGTTCGTCGCGTCCAGCACCACCAAGACCGCGTCCGGCGCGGCCACCACGTCCCCCCGCGGCGCGGCCTGCCCGGCGAGCACCTCGCGGCAGACCTGGGACTCGAGCTGCGCCAGCTCCATCGAGTACAGCCCCGGCAGGTCGATCAGCTCGGCATCCGCCCCCCCCACTCCCCCCGCCATCCCATCGCCCCCGAGCGACACCCGCCCCAGCCGCGCCTCCAGCGTCGTCCCCGGAAAGTTCGAGGTCTTGTGGCGCAGGCCGCTGAGTCGGTTGAAGAGCGTGGTCTTGCCGGTGTTGGGGTTGCCCAGCAGCGCGATGCGCAGCATCGCCCCCGGGCCGCCGGCCTCCCCGCCGGGTCGGTGCGTCGGCGCTGGGTGTGTCGTCGTGCCTGCCGGTGCGGTGCTCATGCCTGGACGCTTGCCCTCTCCCCCATCCCCGCTCGCCGCCGCGGCATCATCATTGGCGTCATTCCAGCGAGACCAGGATCCGCTCCGCCAGCGACCGCGCCAGCCCGATGCGGCTCCCCGTCCAGTGCCCCTCCGCACTGCCATTGCCACGCCGGCTCGCCGCCTCGGCCACATTCCCCGCCGACGCCCGCTTGCCGCACTGGATCGCCACGATGCACGGCTCCCCCACGCGGCAGAGCCGCACCCGGGCGTCGGTGCACAGGCCCATCGCCCGCAGCAGCGCGGCGTCCTCTTCCGCCAACTGGCACTCGCAGATCCGCCCCGTCTGCCCCTTCTGGAGCCGCGTCAGCGGCACCGTGGGGGCCCCTTCCGCCGCCCCCGTCGCGGGGGGGTGGCAGGTGCACGGCTGGCCCCCGGCACAACCGGGCTTCGCGGCGGGGGTGGACGGCTCGGACTGGGGCACTTGGAGAACCTCCGGGGCTCAGGCGTGGCCGCGCCCGGATCCGGGCGTGGGCAGGTGAGTCTAGGTGTATTGAGACTGAATCGCAATGAACCGAACCGAGCCCCACGCCCGGTTCGGACCAACCGCTCCGCAAATAAGTTTGCCCATGTTCCCCCGATTGGCCATCTCCCGCTCTCCGTATGAGGTGCCCGCGGATAGCGCCCAGACCGGGCGCACCGCTGGCGGGGGCTGTCCCGATTAGGCACCTTCACCCTTGATCGCCGGGCGCAGGATCCGGCGAACCAGCCCGAGCTCCGGAGCAGCCCCACGCCGCGGCACCCCCGCGGGCGGTCATGCTGCGCCGTCGCCTCGGCCACAGCCGCGGAGGGAGCCCGCCATGCCCACCCCAACCCCCACCACCTCCCCGATCTCCAGCCCCACCGGCCCGCTCGCGTCGCTGAGCACGTTCATCTGCGAGGATCAGGACGGGGTGACGGTGGCGGAGGTGGCGTGCGAGTCGGTGCGGGAGCACCAGGCCGCGGTGATGCGGGAGCAACTCCGGCTGCTCGCCGGCCGAAACGGCGGGCGTCTGGCGATCGGATTGGCGCGGGTGACGGGGCTGCCGGCGTCGCTGATCTGCGACCTGATGTGGGTGCGGGAGCGGTGCGAGCGGCTCGGGGGGCGGCTGGTGCTCTTTGGCACCCCCCCGAATGTGGTGGTCCAACTCCGGACACTGGGCCTGATCGCCCGCGCCGGGGGCCCTGAGGGGCCGGCGCTGACACTCGCACCGGACCGGCGCGAGGCCGTCGCGGCCTGCCGCGGCGAGGGCGGGACGCCGCTTACCCATCCTTCCACGCGTCGGGTGTTGTCGTGGCTGCGCGGCGAGCGGGCGGCGTAGCACCGACGTCCGCGTCGATCTGCTCATCGATCTGATTTCCATCTTTTGCTGACACTTGGAGTTGGGTACACTCGGCGCCGTGGCGTGGCGCTGCGCGTGTGCACCGGCGTCCTCGTTGTTGTGGCCATTTTTTTCACAGATGGGAACCAGACCGATGAAGACGACCCGACTTGTTTCGGCGGCGGCGTTGACGGTTGTGGCGGGTGCGGCTCTGAGCGCGGCGGCGAGCCCGATCCCCACGGCGATCTTCACGAACATCGCGACCAGCCCGACGTCGGACGTCCCCGGGCTGCCGGGGTTCAAGTTCAATCCGGGGGCGACCACGCAGTTCGACCGGCCGTTCGTCAGCGCCGACGGGCAGCGGTGGGTGATGCGGGCGGTGGTGGACGATCCGACGGCGGACAAGGACGTGATCCTGACGGGGATGGTGCCGACGGGCGCGGGGGCGCAGATCGTCGCGATGGAGGGGGATCCGGCGTTCTTCGACACCTCGCGAACGTACGCCCTGTTCCGCGGGGCGATGGGGGTGAACAACGCCGGCGTGGTCGCCTTCTCGGGGGACCTCGCGGGGACGTCCACGTCCGACGACGAGTTCGTCGCCCGGTGGAACGCGGGCTCGTTCGAGCTGCTGGCGCAGGAGGGGTCGCAGGCGATCGGGCAGGCGCCGGGCGTCGGCTACGGGACGCTGGCCAACGCGGTGCGGATCCTGGACGACGCCTCGAACACGGTGCGGTTCCGCAACTCCGGCCTGATCGGGGCCTCGACGCAGATCGCGATCTTCGAGCTGCAGTCGGCCGGCGTCGGCTCGGTGCTGGCGCAGACCGACGTGACGATCCCGGCGGACCAGCGGGTGATGCCGGAGGAGACGCTGGACTCGATCTCCTCGGACCGCTTCGTCTCCAGCGCCTCGGGGGACGAGTACATGTACCACGGCGACCTGAACGGCTCGACGGCGACGGACCTCGTCATGGTGTACAACGGGAGCGTCGTCGCGCAGGAGGGCTTCCCGATCTCGCCGGAGTTCACCTCGCCGGTGACCTCGATGCTGGCCGACGCCGGGAGCCAGCAGCTCGCCATGGGGGGCGGGTACTACCTCTTCCGCGGCACCAACGCGGACACGGACGACTGGGTCGTCGGCAACGGGGGCGTGGTGCACGCGGCGACCAACCGGCCGATCACGCTCAACCCGGGCGAGACGGAGTTCTTCGGCCACTCCTCCTTCGCGGCGACGTTCTTCCTCAACGTCGTCAACAGCAAGGGGGACCGGGTGATCGGCGGCGTGACGAACGCCGCGGACGTCGACGCCAACGCGGTGCTGGTCTACAACAGCCGGCTGGTCGTCGTCCGCGAGGGCGATCCGGTGGACGTGGACGGCAACGGCCTGGCCGACGACGACGCCCACGTGCACATCTTCAACAACGACGACGCGGTCCTGACCGACGACGGCTGGCTCATCTTCATGGCCGATCTGCGCGACTCCACGCTCCTGCCGATCGGGCAGGCGGTGCTGCGGGTGAAGATCTGCAAGGCGGACTGGAGCGACGACGGCGCGGTGAACTCCAACGACATCAGCGCGTTCCTGACCGACTGGCTCGCCTCCGTCGGCGGGGGGCACCTGCTGGCGGACTACAACAACGACGCGGCGGTCAACTCGAACGACATCTCGTCGTTCCTGACCGACTGGCTCGACGCGGTCGGCGGCGGCTGCTGACTCCCTTCATCCTCCTCCCTCCGCTGCCTTCCCGCGGCGGAGGGAGGGGGCTTTACTCCGCCAGGGCCAGGGCGCACATCGCCTCGATCCCCATGGGAAGGGCGTTGTCGTCGAAGTCGAACTCCGGCTGGTGCAGGGAGGGCATCGACTCGCGCCCCTCCGGCAGCAGGCCCAGGAAGAAGAAGCAGGCCGGGACGTGGCGGCCGTAGAACGAGAAGTCCTCGCCGCCCATCGACGGCTCGGGGACGACGCCGACGCGGTCCGCGCCGAAGGTGCGCCCGGCGACGGCGAGGAACCGCTCCGTCGCGCCCTCGTCGTTGCGCGTCACCGGGTAGCCCTCCTCCCACTGGACCTCCGCGGCGCACCCCATCCCCGCGGCGACGCCCTGCGCCACGGCGAAGAGCCGCTCGCGGGCCATGACGCGGGTCTCGGGGCGGAGCGTGCGGACGGTGCCGGAGAGGGTGACCGTCTCGGGGATGATGTTCCGCGCCGTCCCCCCCTGGATGATCCCGACGGTGACGACGACGCTGTCCAGCGGCGAGGCGTTGCGGGAGGGGATGGTCTGCAGCGCGGAGACGACCGCCGCGGCGGCGACGACCGGGTCGCGCCCGAGGTGGGGGTAGGCGGCGTGGCACTGCGTGCCGCGGACGTGGATGGTGAAGCCGTCGGTCGCGGCCAGCAGCGGGCCCGGGCGGGTAGCGACGTGGCCGAGAGCGAGGAGCGGCCAGCCGTGCAGGCCGTAGATCTCGCGGACCGGGGGGCCCAGGCCGGGGCGGCCGGCGGACTCGCCCAGCAGCGCGCCGTCCTCGCACATACGCCTCCCGCCGCCGCCCCCCTCCTCCGCGGGCTGGAAGATGAGGGTGACGGGGCTCGGGCGACGCTCCAGCTTGCTCAGGACGCGGGCGACGCCGATGAGGTTGGCCGTGTGGCCGTCGTGGCCGCAGGCGTGCATGACGCCGCGGCGGGTGGAGGCGTAGGGGACGCCGGTGCGCTCCTCGATGGGCAGGGCGTCCATGTCGGCGCGGAGGGCGATGGCGCCGGCGGAGTTGTCGCCGACCGTCGCGGGGAGGTGCGCCACGACGCCCGTGCCGCCGGCGAGGCCCGCGGCGTGGGCGATGCCCAGGCGCTCGAGCTCGCGGACGACGACGCCGCAGGTGCGCCGCTCCTCGTAGCCGAGCTCGGGGTGGGCGTGCAGGTCGCGCCGGATCGCGACCAGGTCCGGGAGCTCGGCGGCGATGAGAGAGCGGAGGTCGGGGGTGCTCATGGCGCGGGATGGTAGCCGCGGGGCAAGTTCCCGCGGCCGATCGATCAAGGGCGGATCGCGGGGAGGCGGGGAGAGCGGGGGAACGCGGAGAGGACAAGAAGAAGGGAGATAGGTTCCGAGAGAACAACGGGAGAAGGCGACCAGCGGGGCCGGGGCGGCGCCGAGCCGTCCTGCCCCTTTCTCTCTCTTCTCCGCGTTCCCCCGCTCTCCCCGCCTCCCCCGCGATTTGCCTCTGAAGGCGTGGGTGCACGGGAACACCCGACCCCGAGCTCGCGCTCGGGGCTCCCTTTTGGGGGATTGGGTTGGAGGATCAGCCGCCGAGGATCTCTTCGACGAGGCGCATGGCGGGCTCGGCGTGGTCGGCGATCTGCTCCCAGCGGAGGGGCTCGGCGCCGGGGAAGGAGTTGGCGGGGAACTCGGCGGCGACGGCGGGATTGACGGGGGCGTTGCGGGACTCGCCGCGGGCAAGGATGCGCTCGGCCTCGGGGCTGAGGAGGAAATCGACGAGCCGGCGGGCGTGCTCGGGGTTGGGCCCGCCTCGGACGACGGCGACGGTGTTGGGGATCACCAGCGGGCCGGGGCTCGTGCCGGAGGGGAGCGGCGTGGGCGCCTCGAAGTACATCTCCACCGGCCAGCCGTTGCGCTTGCCGGCCCAGACGTCGTCGGTGTCGGTCAGGCCGAGGTCGATCTCCCCCTGGGCGACGGCGCGGACAACGGTCATGTTGCCGTCGTAGAGGCGGACGCCGTTGTCCTTCAGCGAGCGGAGCCACGCGCGGGTGGTTTCTTCGCCATAACGGGCCAGGATCGCGGCGACGTGCGAGCGCGTGGTGCCGAACTGCGGCCGGGCGATGCCGACGCGGTTGCGGAACGTGGCGTCGCCGAGGCCGAAGATGGTCCGCGGGGCCTGGGCGTCGTTGACTCGGTTGACGTTGACGACGAAGACGCGGGCGCGCTGGGCGAAGCCGTACCACGTCAGGTCCACGCCGCGGAGGTGCGCGGGCCACCCGCCCAGGCCCTGCTCGCGGATGGCGGCCTCGGCGCTCTCGCTGATGTACGGCTCGAGGACGCCGGCGCGGGCGAGCTGCACGGTCCCCATCGCTTCGCTGGACCACCAGACATCAGCGCGAGGGGCGTCCTTCTCGGCGAGGAGGCGGTGGACCAGGCCGGTGGTCTTGGTCGCCTCGGTGTCGCCGACGAGGCGGACGTCGATGCCGGACTGCTTCTCGAAGGCTTCGACGACGGGGCGGAGGTGGCCGGGGTCGGCGCTGCAGTAGAGGACGACCTCGCCCCGCGGCTCGCCGTCGCCGGAAGCGGCTTCGCGCCCGCAGGCGGTGATCGTCAGGAGGAGAAGCAGAAGACTCACCACCGAGGCACAGAGGCGTGGAGAGGGGATATGAGAGGGGAGACACGGAAGCGGGAGCTTCGAGCGAATCCGGGCAGCGTCGGCACGGCGCCTCCAGGGGCGAGCACCTTGGCGCTGCCCTGTTTCTCTGCTGCCTCTTCTCTGTGCCCCTGTGCCTCTGCGGTGGGTCGTTTGCATCTTCATCGCGGGGTGCAGGAATGAAGACCCCGAGCTCGCGCTCGGGGCTCCCTTGGGTGGTGTTTCAGTTGTTGACCATATGAACCGGCCGGATGTCGCCGCTACTTGTCGCCGCCCGCGTCGGAGGCCGGGGGCGGGGCGGGGGCGGCGACCTCCTCGGCCCTGGCCTTGGCCTGGAGGCGGCCGAAATAGTGCTTGACCGCGTCGTGGTACTCACGGGGGATGACGTTGCTGACGATCTCCTCCGAGGCCCGCTGCTCGGCCGCGGCGACGGCGGCGGCGAACTCGGCCTTGGACTCGCCGCGGACCTGCTCCCCCTGGATCATGATCTGGGAGACGATCGGCCCGCCGAGGTTGGGGCTCTTGACCTTCTTCTTCTCCATGGCGAAGTCCGCCTCGGTGGAGCCGGGGGCGCCCCCCTGGCCCCGGCCGGGGCCGCCGGCGCCCATGCCCTGCTGCTGGCTCGAGCCGGACGCCCACGGACGCGTCCCCTCCAGGCCCAGGCCCTGCGCGAACTCGCCCATGCCGGGGTTGTTGCACTGGGCAAACTCAGAGAGCTTGCTGAGCTGGATCCGGCACTCCGCGGCCGCGGCGTCGGCCATGTCGAGCTCCTGGGCCATCTGCTCGAGCTGGCCGAGCTCGTTCATCAGGGCCTCCATCGCGTCCATGCCCTGCTCGCCCATGCCCGACTCGCTCATGCTCTTGGACATCGCCTCCATGGCGCCGCCCATGTTCTGGCACATCTGGCAGGCCTGGCTCGCGGCCTCGGCCATCTTCTGGAGCTGCTCCTTCTGCTCCTGGGTGAGGTTCTCGCTCTTCTCGAGCGCCTCCTTGAGGGCCTGCGGGTCGCCGGCGAGGCTCTTGTCGAGCCCGGCCTTCTGCAGGGCGTCCTCGAGCTCCTTGCGCTCATCAGCGAGCTTCTGGAGCTGCTCGGCGAGCTTCTCGAGCTGCTGGGCGAGCTGCTCCTTCTGCTCGGGCGTCATGCCGCTGGACTCGAGCTTCTCCATGAGCTTCTGCAGCTCCTCCGCGGCCTGGGAGAAGTCGGCCCGGGCGAGGTGGTTGGCCAGCTCCGTCAGCGGACCCTCGCCGGGGGTGCGGAGCTGGCGGAGCTGCTTCTCCAGGGTCTCGAGGGCCTGGGCCTTCTCGCTGTTGCGGAGCTCCTCGAGGCGGTCCTTGAGGCTGGTGAGCTTGCGGATGGCGTCGCGCCGGACCTCGTCGGGGGTCGTCGCCTCGGGCTTGTCCGCCTCGCCGGCGTCGTCGGCCTCGTCCAGGCCGGCGTCGAGCTTGGCGAGCATCTCCTCGAGCTTCTGCGTGGCGGACTCGACCTCGAACCTGGCCTGCTCCATCAGCCGCTGCTGCTCCTCCTTCTGCTGGGCGACGGCGCCCGCGCCGAAGAGGTCGATCGGCTGCACGGCGATCCACACGACCACGAGCGACAGTGCCAGCGCCAGCGGCACCGGCCAGAAGCGCGGCGCCTGCATCGGCACGGCCTGGCGGACCTGGACGGTGCGGGCCCGCTCCGCGGCGGACTCCAGCGCAGCGCGGGACCACGGGTCGTCCGATCGCTCGATGCACAGCGCGGTGCTGAGCGCCTCGCGGAGGTCGGCCCCCTCGTCCACCCGCCGGGCGACCGCGGCCCGGTCGGCCCGCGTGAAGATCGTCCACAGCACCGCCGCGAGAACCCCGCCGACGGCGGACCAGACGGCGATCTCCTGCCACGGGAGCGTCAGGAGGAAGAGCTGCTGCGCGATGCGGAGGAGGATGATCCCGGAGAGGACGACCGTCGCGGCGAAGGTCAGAGCCCGGCCGAGGGCCATCAGCCACACCCGCCATGCCGCCTGCCGCAGGACACGCCTGATGTCGTTCATCGCCGACCTCCGAGTGGGCCAGTCCGCCCCCCTCCCCCTTCACCCTTCATCCCGGCCCCTCGCCGGCCCCCCCGAACCGATGGCCGGAAGCGCGAGGTTGTCCCCCCTGCGACAACGAGCGGCCCCCCCTGCTACGCACCGCCCCCCGGGACGGTTGGTAGGTTGTACCACTGTATTCGGCTTTGGGTGAGGGTTCGTTCCAGATCCGAGCAAAATCCGCCCGGTGGGTGTGAGGGTGCGGGGGATGGGAGACTCGGGAAAGGAGAAACCACAGGGATTGCCCGGCGTATGCGGGGGAGGGATGATGACCAGCTGATGAGCGACGCCCCCGGACAACATCCGAGCCCGCCCGCGGGGGCGCCGGCGGCGGAGATCGACGCCGCCTTCGACCGGCAGCGGCGCTTCGACGTCCTCGGGTACCGGATTCACATCGTCGTCGCGATCGCGATGTGCGTGCTGATCTGCGGCCCGATCCTGTCGGTGCAGACGGCTCTCATCCCGCTGCTGGTCTGCTTCCTGATCCGGATCTGGGGGATCCACCCGCTCGAGGGGTACTTCGGACGGACGGTGCTGGCGCGGCTGCTGATGGCGTGGGCGGCGTGGTGCCTGCTGTCGGCGTTGTGGAGCGTGGACCGCGGGCAGACCGTCGGCGAGATGACGGACCTTCGGTGGGTTGCGGCGCCGTTCATGCTGTGGGCGGTGCTGGACCGGCGGCGCTGGCTGATCGCCGCGCTGGCGGTGGGGCTGGCGCTGGGATCGGCCGCGGCGTGGGCGCGCGAGGTGTGGCCGGAGACCTTCAGCGTGGTGGCGCGGGGGAGGCTCGACCGGGTCTCGGGGTGGTGGCACCCGGTGGTCGCCGGGTCGCTGCTGACGGCGGGGCTGGGGCTGCACCTGCCGGCGGCGATGCTGGGGCGCGGGCGGGCGAGGGCCGTGGGGATCATCGGGGCCGCGGCGATGGGTGCCGGGGTGCTGGCGACGGGGTCGCGGGGGGCGTGGATCGGCGCGTCGGCGCTGGTGGCGGTGACGCTCGTGTGGGGGGTGGCGCACGCGGCCAGGGCGCGGGGGGCGGACGTGCGGCGGATGGTGGTGCGCATCGTGGCGGGCGTGGGCGTGGCCGCGGTCGTCGTCGGCGCGGTCGCGTGGGCGGCGGGTGACGGGGTGACCGGCGCGCTGAGGCGACGGCTGTCGCGCGGGGTCGAGGAGGTCCGGGCCGCGCTGGAGGAGGGGAACTACGAGTCGGACACGGGGGCGCGGATCCAGATGGCCATCTGGGCCGCGGAGGCGTTCGCGGAGCGGCCGGTGCAGGGGGTCGGGATGGGGGCGTACCGAGCGTGGGTAAAGGGGCATCTGGCGGAGCAGGGGATCGATCCGGCGACGCGGAACGTGCACGGGCACGCGCACAACGCTGCGCTGGAGATCGCCGCGACGCTCGGCGGCGTGGGGCTGGGGCTCGCGGGAGCGATCGTGATCATCGCGCTGCGCGGGGAGTTGCGGCGGGCGCGGGAGGCGGCGCCGGCGGGCGCGGGGAGCGGGAGCCCGTGGGCGGTGTACGACCTCGGGCCGGCGTGCGCGCTGGTGGGGATGGTGCTGGTGAGCCCGTTCGACCCGGTGCACCTGAACGCGCAGTCGGCGCCGATGCTGTGGACGCTCATCGGGCTGTGCGCGACGGGGCGGCCGACGCCGGTCGGGCCGGTACGGGCCGTGCAGGTCGGCGATTGATCGGGCCGCGGGGCTCGGGGAGAGGGGCGGCGGGGGGACGCGGGAGAGCGCGGGGCGTATTGTCGTGATCGGACAGGGGGGTCGCTTCTCGACCGGTCCACCCAGCCGCACGCACGCACCATCATGACCACCGCGCCAGCGCCATCTTCGCCTCATCAGGTCTCGCCGCAGCCGCACCACCACCTGCTGAACGCCCCGCTGCGGCAGCGCGTCAGGCAGGCCGTTGACGCCAGCGTCGCCGCGCTGCTGGCCAAGCAGCACGAGCGCCGGCCCTGGGGTGCGGAGGAAGAGCGCGAGCCCGTCGGCGGGCACTGGTGCGCGGAGCTGGAGGGAGACTCGATCCTCGCCAGCGAGTACCTCCTGATGAAGTGGATCCTGGGGCAGGAGGGCGATGCGCTCCCGCCCGCGCCGCCGCCGTCGGGGAAGGGGAAGGACCCGCGGACGCTGCAGCGGATCGCGAACCAGCTGCGGCTGAGCCAGCGGGAGGACGGGACGTGGGGGCAGTTCCCCGGATCGCCGCCGGACATCTCGGCGTGCGTGAAGGCGTACTTCGCGCTGAAGCTGATGGGGGACGACGTCGGGGCGCCGCACATGCGCCGGGCGCGCGAGGCGATCCTGGCGCTGGGGGGCGCGGACCGCTGCAACACCTTCTCGACGTTCTACCTGGCGTGCCTGGGGCAGGTGAGCTGGGACGCGTGCCCCGCGATCCCGCCGCAGATCGTGCTGCTGCCGCGGTGGTTCCCGTTCCACATGGACAAGGTGTCGGCGTGGACGCGGACGATGATCCTGCCGCTGGCGATCTGCACCTCGCTGCGGCCGGTCCGGCGCCTGCCGGAGGGGATGGGGATCGACGAGCTGTTCGTGGATCCGCGCAGCCGCGAGCGGCTGAACCAGCCGTGGCAGAAGGACGAGCCGCTGTCGTGGAAGAACTTCTTCCTCGTGGTGGACCGGATGATCAAGGCCGCGGACAAGCTGGGGCTGATGCCGCTGCGGGAGAAGGCGCTGCGCGAGGCGGAGCGGTGGATCCTCGAGCGCCTCGACCCCGCGACGACGGAGGGGCTGGGGGCGATCTTCCCGCCGATGGTGTACGTGCAGATCGCCTTCCAGGCGCTGGGGTACGGGCGCGACCACCCGGTGATCCAGCGGGCCGAGGCGGAGCTCGACGCCTTCTTCATCGACCACCCGCACGAGGACCCGAGGCTCGACCACATCCGCATCCAGCCGTGCCTCTCTCCCGTGTGGGACACGGGGATCGCGCTGTACGCCCTGACCGAGGCGGGGCTGACGGCCGCGAACTCGCGGCAGGTCGCGGCGTGCTGCGACTGGCTGGTCGCCAAACAGGTGCGGAAGAACGGGGACTGGGTGCGGAACCTGCGCCGGGAGGACCGGGGGATCCGGCTCGGCGTGAACGCCGCGGCGTGGGCCTTCGAGTACCGCAACGACTGGTACCCGGACGCGGACGACACGGCGATGGTCGCCAAGGCGCTGTGGCGCGCCGGCGACCGGCCGGGGGAGACCCGCAACCGCGAGACGGCGCGGCGGGCGATCCGCTTCCTGCTGGCGATGCAGAACGACGACGGCGGGTGGGCGGCGTTCGACCGGACGAAGGACCGGCCGTGGATGGAGAAGGTCCCGTTCGCGGACCACAACGCGATGCAGGACCCCTCGTGCCCGGACATCACGGGGCGGGTGATCGAGTCGCTGGTGACCTGCGGCGTCGCGGCGGACCACCCGGCGGTGCTGAAGGCGGTGGAGTACATCCTGAGCCGGCAGCGGCCGGACGGGAGCTGGTTCGGCCGCTGGGGCGTGAACTACATCTACGGGACGTGGCAGGCGCTGGGGGGGCTGTACCACGCGGGGCTGCCGCGGGAGCACTCCGCGATGAGGCGGGCGCTCGCCTTCCTGCGGAGCGTGCAGAACGAGGACGGCGGGTTCGGGGAGTCGGCGAACACGTACCTGGACGAGGGGGACCCGTTCCACGCCCCGCCGGGCCGGGGGCCGAGCACGGCGTCGCAGACGGGGTGGGGGCTGGCGTCGCTGCTGTACCTGGTGGGGCCGGAGGATGAGGGGGCGCAGCGTGCCGCGGCGTGGCTGTGCGACCACCAGCTCGGGGAGGACAAGGCCCCTTACCAGGCGAGCCGGCCGGTGAGCCCGGAGGCGGTGGACGCGGGGACGGCGGAGCTGTCGGCGCTCGACCACGTCCGCGACATCGCGGGCGGGTGGAGCGAGCACCCGTTCACGGGGACGGGGTTCCCGAAGGTCTTCTACCTGCGGTACCACCTGTACCGGCACTACTTCCCGCTGATGTCGCTGGCGCGGTTCGGGCGGATGATGGAGGGGGCGTAGGGGCGAGGCGCCCTCCCGGTCAGCGCCGGCGGCGTGCCCCCGTGCCCGCCGCCTCTTTCTCGATCAGCCAGTGGCGAAGGTCGATCGCCTGCTGCCCGATCGGCAATCGCGGCAGAGCTTCCCAAGGCGTCGGAAGAGTGTGCTTGTCGGTCACTGCGGCAAGGCCGTCAGACGGCCGGGCTGAGCCTCGCGCCGGCGGGGATGCCGTCGTCCGCACGGAGGCGAGGGGCGAAGCGGGCGCGGGTCTCGGCGGAGTGCATGACCGTGAGCACGAGCATCCAGAAGAAGACGCCGTAGATGCTGAAGCTCACCTCGCCCGTGCGCATCCAGTGCTCCGCGGCCGCGAGGGGCGTGAGGACGAGGCCGATCCAGGCGGCCAGGAGCGCCAGGACGCGGCCCCACGGGGCGAGGCGGAGGACGCCGACGCTCGTGACGATCAGCACCGGGCTCGCGATCAGGGCGAACATCGTCATGAAGCGGAGCGGCGTGCTGGAATCGGTGAAGCTCTGGATCTGCTCGACGGGGACGCCCGCGGCCGCGGTCTCGGCGGAGAGCGCGGCGAGCTCGGCGTCGAGGTGCGCCGAGTCCGAGATGATGAAGAGGCCGAGCGCGGCCGCGGCCAGAAGGTAGACGCCGATGAGGGCGTTCAAGACGCCGATGGCGGTGATCGGGCCGGTGAGCTTCGGCATGGGCGCACCTCCGGCGCGAGTATACAACCTGAACGCGGGCCAAACCACCCCAAAGCAGGTGGAGATCCGCCGGGCACCCGCGCGGCTTCCGGATCGGGCATGGGGAACATGAAACCCTCGTTGCGGTTCTCCCTACGAGAACGTACATTCCCATGGGCTGAAGGAGACCCGTCCCATGCATGCTCGCCCCGTCCTGATCGCCGCGGCGTTGGCCTCGTCCTTGTGCATCCTTCCCGGCTGCCTGATCGCCGGGAGCTCGGACACGAAGATGTCGGGGGCCTATATCGGGCCCTCGACGTTCGGGGAGATCGAGCCGGGCGTGACGAAGGTGGACTGGATCCGGGCGGTGATGGGGGAGCCGACGAGCAAGGCGACCCTCGACGACGGGTCGGAGATCTGGAAGTGGGCGTACACCCGCAAACACCGCAGCAGCGGCGGGGTGTTCCTGCTGGTGGGTGGATCGAACCGGACGGAGGAGCAGGGGGCGACGTTCGTGCAGATCCGGAACGGGGTGGTGGAGCGGGCGTGGCGGGACTGACGCCCGGCACAAGTCGCGTTCAGGACCGGACTTAGACGGCAACACCGACCCGTGGCGGCTCCGAGGCCGCCGCGTTTTTGCATGGTCGGTGCGGCCGCGCAGGCTGGGCACATTCCTGTGCCGCTAGGGAATTTCCGCGTTTGGCTTGCGGTCAACCCCTGATCGGCGGTAGGCTCAGTCGCGTGGTGCGGCGAGGCACGAACCCGTGGCAGATCGGCACCCCTCGAAACCGGGGGATCGCGGCGGTCGCGATGCTCGCCGCCGCGGCAGGGGGCGCGGGGTGCACGCCGTTTGTGGTCGGGCCGGACTACGCCGGGGTGGGGCTGCTGCGCCAGGGGATACGGACGTGGGCGGGGGGCGCCAGGTACGACGAGGTCCGCGGGGTGGGGGTGCTGGCGATGGACGGGGCGATCCGCGTCGGGTACGTGCGGGCGCAGCGGCTGGTCTGCCCGATCGGCGACGGGGCCAGCTACCGGGTGGAGGCCCCGATCGGGGTGGTGGCGGTCGGGGAGGAGGCCGGCGCGGCCGCGGCGGAGCTGGCGGGGGAATCGGTGGAGGCGGGGGCCGGAACAGGGCCAAAGGAGGTGTCGCCATGAAACGGTGCGCGGCGGCTTGTGCGGGGTTGGCGGCATTGGCGCTGGTGACAGCCGGGGGGTGCCGGGACACCCTGCTGGACCGGTCGCTGGTCTTCGCGACGCACACGACGATGGGGCTGGAGGTGGCGATCAACCCGGCGGAGGGGGTGCAGTCGCCGGTGCGTCTGGTCGTGGGGTACAAGCGGTCTGAGGGGGTGCTCAACCCCGTGTACCACAGCGAGGGCGTCGAAGGCCCGCCGCTGAAGAAGACGCGCCGCTCGTATAACGGCGGTGATACATCGATCGACTACTCCAACAGCGAGCCCGTCGGGAACACCTCGACCAACGTCAAGCGGTATCGACCGGATGCGTACCCGGTGATCGCGAAGTTCACGGGGGATGTGAACTCCGAGGCGGCGCAGCACGCCAAGGGGCGGCTGGCGGTGGCGCAGTGGTTCGCGACGGGGGAGGCCGCGGTGATCCTGGCGAAGCAGCCGGGGATCGCGGGGGCGGTGTCGGGGAGCGCGGAGATCGCGAAGGAGGCGGCGAGGCAGCAAGTCTCGTCCGTGAGCCCGACGGTGAAACTGGCGGCGGTGCGGCTGGCGTTCGACGACCTGAAGCGGCGGGCCGCTGGAGATGGGGTGCGGCGTGCGGACAGCGACGCGATAGCGCACCTGGCGAAGCTGAACCCGTTGGCGATGCAACTCCCGGCGATGTACGACTTCCTGCGGTACCGGCCGGTTGACGAGAGCGACTGGAGCCAGGGCTTCAGCGTCGAGACTGCAAATCCGCGCATCTGGCCGGACCCGTCGTCGGTCGCGACCGAAACGCTCGATTTCGACGACGTCGTGGACTACTGGTGGTCACTGGAGACGTCGGTCGCCTCGCTCAAAGCGATGCTCTCCGCAGCGGCGTCGACGCGAGTCGACGGCAAGCCCATCGACGCGACTCTCCGACCGATGCTTGAGGAGAACCTCCGGCAGCAGGAGCGGCTCCAGCAGTGGGTGGAACGCACGTTCGCCGATCACCCAGCGGTGCAGTCGCTGACGGACGCGTATTTCCGATGAGCGGCACCCACAAGGAGCAGACCGATGGCCGACCGACCCTCACCCCCATCGGAGGACGAGATTCGCCAACGAAACTCCAGGCTGGCGGACTGCCTTCTCAGCCCGCGGCTGAACCGGGAGCAGATCACGTCGATCCACTGGAACGAGACATCCGGCGTGTGGGATATCGCAACAACGGACGGAAAAGCGCTCAACTGCCCGCAACGCCAAGTCGCCGAGGAGCCGTAGGTCAGTCCGCGCTGATCGACCTCGGCCCCATCTTCCCCGCCGTCCGCTCCATGTAGCCCTTGCCCTTCTTCTCGTACTTGGTGAAGCCCAGCCGCTCGAGGTTCTTGTTGCTGAGCTTGCCGGCGGTCTTCAGCGGGGACCAGTCGCCCGCGATCATCGGGACCTGGGGGACGCGGCGGACGGGCTCGCCGGTCTCGGGGTGCTTGGTCAGGGCGTCGTCCTTCATCGACTGGACGTGCTCGAACGTCCGGCCGGTGCCGTTGCCCTGCTTGTCGAGAATCTCGTAGACGTACGTGGGCATCGTGTGGACCTCGCTGCCTTGGAGGGGTTGCCGCGGGGAGGCCCGCCGCGGCGCGGCGGCCCCCGCGACACCCGGGCTCAATGCTTATTCGAGCGGCTCGGACTCGATGTTCGCCGCCTCGCCGCGGGTCTTCTTCTCGATGTACTTCTTGACCCAGGTCTCGAAGCTCTTGCCCGCGGCGGGGTCGCGGGTGGAGAACTCGATGCGGGCGACCTCGCTGTAGGGGACCTGGACCTTCTCACCGCCGGAGGCGACCATGACGCGGACGTACGAATCGGCGGGGCCCTTGCCGCGCCGGCGGTCGAAGAGGTACCCCTCGACGGTGCGGCCGTCGGAGAGCCGGAGGGTCACGTCGCCGCGGTAGTCGAAGGCCTTTTCGAGGACGTCGAAGCGGGTCGCGTCGTCGGCGAGGTCGGCGGCGAAGCCGGCCAGGGACGGGGCCTCGCCCCCAGCCCCTACTCCGACCTCCGCGTGGCTCTTGGTCTCCTGCGGCATGGCGCGTCCTTCACTGCGTGCCCCCCCGATGCTCGTGCGATCCCCCTCCCCGAGCCCCCGACGCCCCTCTGCCGGCCTTTAGCCCCCGAACGTCCGGCCGGTCTCGGGGTCCATCATCATCCACCCCTGCTCCTTGCACATGCGGCCGAGGACGTTCCAGGCGATGTCCTCGTCGAGCAGGGTGACGATGGCCTGGCCGACCTCATCGGTGGAAGTGGGCATCTCGACGTTGTAGCCGGGGCCGTAGAGGAGGGCCATGCCCGGGCTCTCGCCGAGGCCGTCGGGGCCCGCTCCGTCCGGGGCGGTGTTGTAGCGAGCCATGCGGTCCATGACGTCGCGCAGCGGGCCGAGGGGCTCGAGCTTGAGAGGGCCGCCGGCCCCCTGGCGGGGGCGGGGACCCCCTTCGCCGTCGCAGGCGGGCCTTACGAGGTAGATCTGTCTCCGTCGGGCCAAGGGCTACTTCCTCTTGCGGCGGGCCGGGCCCGGGGTGGAGGGAGGGGACGGTGGGGGTGGAGGAGGTGTGGCGGACGTCGGACGGAGTTTACGCCCCGAGGGGGGCTCGGCCTCGGGTTCTTCCTCCTCCACAACTTCCTCGGCGGGCTTCCGGGCAGCGCCGCCGCGGCCGCGGGCGGGGGGAGGTGGCGAGGGGGGCTCGCCGGCCTCCTCGGCCTCCTCCTCCTCGGCCTCCTCGCGTTCGAGGAGTTCCACGCAGACGTCGATCAGCCGCTCGAGGGGGACGGGCTTGAGGAGGTACTTATCGACGCCGAGGCTCTCGGCGTAGGCCTGGTGCCGGCGGCCCTCGTTGGCGGTGACCATGATGACCAGGGGGCTGTCCTCGCGCCCCTTGATCTTCTCGAGGACGAGGAAGCCGGAGCGTTTGGGGAGCATCATGTCCAGAACGACGATGTCGGGGGGTTCGTCCTGGCAGGCGGCGACGGCGGCGTTGCCGTCGCGGACGAGCTGGGTGTCGGCGCCCTCGGCGCGGAGGGCGGTGCCGATGGCCTCGAGCACATCGGGGTCGTCATCGACTACGAGGACTCGTACGCCGTCTAAACGTCCGTCGTCTGGCACGGAAGGGGCTCCAAGGGGGGTGTGGGCGACGAATGGTGCTTTGGAGGATGAAAGGGATGTCGGCGGCCCACACCTCGGGGGGCACGCGGCGGGCAGGCCGATGGTACGCACCCGAACCGGCCGGACCGGCTGGGCCGGGGATGAGATAGAGGATGACGCGGCGGGTCGCGCCGGGCAAGGGGCGCGGGGCGGGGGGCGCACATCGCGCTGGGGGCGAGGGGGGGCTGTCGGGAAGGCACCCGATCGCGGCCCCAGGGAGGAGTGGAGAGGAGAGGCTGGGAACGTGCCACGGGTTAACGGGGCTTGCTCGCGGCGAGGGCGGCGGTGTCGCGGCGGGTCCAGTCTTCGATGCGGGCCATCTCCTCGTCGGTCATCCAGGGGAGGGCGCGGAGCTTGTCGCGCAGGGAGGCGGGGATGGGGCGGCCGAGGTGCTCGTGGCGGGGGCGGCTCTTCCAGTAGCGGTGCATCCAGAGGTACTGCTCGGGGGCGCGGCGGACGCCGGCCTCGATGGCGCGGCGGTAGCGGGCGGTGATGTAGAAGAGGGGGTCGGGGAAGTCATCCCACTCCTCGGGGTGGATGACGTCGGTGACGTCGATGCGGTAGCGGAAGCCCTCGCCGCGCCAGTGCTGGAAGCCGACCCCCCCTCCGCCTCCCCCCCCATTCCCCTCGCCTTCTCCCTCCGCGTCGGGGCCGGGGGGCGGGAAGGCCTCGGTCGCGGCGTCGCGCTCCCAGACGAGGCGGCGGGCGACGCCGCAGATGATCGGGGCGCGGTGGCGCATGGCGACCAGGCCGATGGTCTTGTAGGCGGAGGCGAGTCGGCCGAAGAAGGGGACGAACAGGCCGCGGTCGCCGGCGTTCTGATCGGCGACGAAGCCGGCGGCCCCTCCCTGGGCGAGGACGCGGGGGAGGATGCGGGTGGCGCCGAACTTGTCGATGAGGATCAGGCCCTGGCGCTCGCGGGTGGCGCGGACCCAGCGGTCGAGGGGGGCGAGGTCGAGCGGGCGGTAGAGGGCGTGGACGGGGAAGCCCAGCAGGGCCATGGTGTAGCCGAGGAGCTCCCAGTTGCCGCAGTGGCCGGTGATGAGGATGCAGGGGCGGCGCTCCTCCCCGGCGCCGGCGAGGAGGTGGCGGACGGAGGGGCCGAGGTCGCCGAGGCGGAGGTGGTCGGACCACGCGCCCTGGGTGAGCAGGCGCGGGGCGTAGGCGGTCTCGACCATGAGCATGAAGAGGTGCTGGTAGGCGCGGATGGCGTAGTGCTCGCGCTGGTCGTACGACCAGTGTGGAAAGGCGACGGCGAGGTTGTCCACAGCGCGGGCGAGGCGCTTGCGGTTGGCGCGGGCGTGGGCGAAGCGCCGGCCGAACTCGGCGGCGGTGTGGAGGTTGGGGCCCACGCCGCGGGTGAGCATGGCGGCACAGGCCATGCGCACGCCGAGGTAGAGGGGCGTGTGGAGCCACGCGGGCAGGGAGCCGCGTCTGCGTTGGGACATGCCTGGCGGGCCTCGGTGGGCGGGTCGCGGCTGGCCGATGGGCCGGCTCAGCGGCCGCCGAGGAGGGTACGCAGGCGGTTCTCGTTCAGGACGGGGATCGCGGTGGCCTGCGACTGCTCGAAGAGACGGTCGTACTCCTGGGCGACGCGGCGGAGGCGGACGTACTCGTCCACCACCGCGACCGGGGCGGTGCTGGGCGGGGCCGGGGGAAGCACGGGCTTGGAGCCCAGGACGAGGAAGTCGATGTCGCCGGAGAGGGAGTCAACCACCTCGCCGCCCCAGGCGCGGATCATGGCCTCGATCTCGGCCTGCTCCTGGGGGGTGTAGACGCCGTCGCGGTTGGCGTCGAAGTTGCCGTAGATGAGGAACTTGTAGACCTTGTTGGGGTCGTAGATCGGGTTGGCCAGGACGTCGCCGCGGACGATGGGGTTGCCGCGCTTCTCGCGGACGACGCGGGCGACGGAGGAGGCGTCCTCGATGCGGATGATCTCGAGGGTGGCCTTGCCGGCGGGGTACTCGCCGGTGACCTCGTCGGGGCGGATGGTGCCGGCGTCGGGGTAGACCTCGAAGGTCATGCCGAGGGTGACGCGGTCCTTGGCGCCGAGGCTGAGGAAATACTGGCCGGAGGCGGTGTCCACGCCGATGACCTCGCCGTCAACGAGGGCGAACTCATCGCCGGGCTTGAAGCTCTTGCCGCGGAGCTGCTCCTGGAGCTTCTTGATGGTGTCGGTGGCGATGGCGGTCTGCTGCTGGAGCTCGCGGATCTGGCCGGTGAGCTCGGCCTCGCGGATGCGGGCCTGCTCCTCGATGCGCTGGACGCGCTGCTCCATCTCGGCCTTGGCCTGGTTGAAGTCCTCGCGGTACTTGTCAACCTCGTCCATGGTGACGGTGACGTCGTCGTTGATGGCCTGGAGGGAGCGGCGCTGGGCCTCCTCGAGCTCGGCGACGCGCTTGACGCTGTTCTGGAGATCGGTCTGGGCGCGGTTGCGGGCGTCCTCGGCGTCCTGGGCCCGCTTCTGGAGGTTGGCGATCTGCTGGTCGCGCTCGCGGAGGACGCCCAGGAGTCCGCCGGCGTCGGCCCCCTGGATGGAGGAGACGCGCCGGCTCAGGTCGGCGATGGTGCCGGACTCGGCGCCGGTGGTGATCCGCATGGCGGACTTGATGGAGTCGTTGAGGTAGCCGACGACGCTCTTGCCCTCGGAGGAGGCGGCGGCGCGGATCTGCGTGATCTGGTCGTTCTGCCGCTCGTCGTCGCGGATGTAGTCGCGGACCTCCTGCTGGAGGGTGGCGTACTCGCGCCGGGTGGCGTTGGTCTTGCTGATGAAGATGACGGTGGTGATGAACAGGCCCAGGGTGAAGACCCCGAGGATCGCCACCGCCACCGCCATGCCAGTTCCGCTGCCGCTGCGAGCCGCCATTGTCGAATACTCCGTGAGGGACGCCGCCCCGCCGCGGCCCGGGGGGCGTGGCGGGGGGAGGGGTCAGGGGTCAGTTTGCCGTGGCCCTCTATCCGTCGCCCGCATGCAGCGGGTTGCCGGACAGACGATCGCGGCCCCGATTGTGCCACTTTTTGCCCCTGCCGCGGCGGAAACGGGCGTTGCCGGGTCCGTCAGGCGGGGCGAAGGGGGCGCAGCGGGGCCGCAAGTGTCGCCAATGCGGGAGCTTTCGTCAACTCGGTGATTTGGTTCGCCCTCTGAACGGGCTCGGTTCCGACAATTTGTAAAGGCAGGCGGCGACGGGGGGCCCCGGATTGCCCCGAGGTGTGGGGCCCGGCGGGGCGGAGGAGCGGCCGGGTGCAATGCGCGGGACGGGGGGTCACATGTGGAAGGTGGAGGGGGGGAGCGGCGGGGCGGGGCCGGTCCGTGTCGGCGGGTCGCGCAGCCGCGCCGGCGTGCAGCGAAGAAACAGGGGTTCTCTCTCGGAGCAAGGGGAGGTCGCGCCCGTCCCCGGGCGGGGGTTGTCGTGCGCACCCGCCGACGCGCCCCCCTTCCCCCCCCTGGGAGGTCCCGTACGAGTTCCAACCCCGCTCGTGGTGTGTGTCCCTCTTTGGCAAGGAGCAAGCAAGCATGACACGTCCAACGTTGATCGCGCGGGTCCGGTCCGGGGTGTGCTGCGTAGCCGCGGCGGCGGCCGGGGGTGCGGGAGGGACGCCGGCGCTGGCGGGGCCGGACGTCATCGTCGGGGAGCTGCCGCTGGTGCGGTATTGGGGAGAGGCGGAGGGGACGACGGCGTACTCGATCGCGACGACCTCGTGCAACATTGGGGATGCGCACCTGCTGTGGATCGAGCTGTCGAACCAGCACCCGGTGATCGCGCAGAACATGTACCGGCTCAAGGACGGCCGCTTCGAGCAGATCGGGATGTCGTGGCTCAAGCACGGGTTCTGCGCGCTGCAGGAGGAGGCGTGCGGGGCGTGCGCCCCGGCGGGGGGTGGGTGCGAGGACCGGCTGGGGGTGGGGTGCTCGGACCCGTACTCGGCGAACCTCAACGGGAACCAGGCCCGGCTCGGGCCGCGGTCGCACGTGAACGCGACGACGGGGGAGTTCCCCTGGCCGTTCTTCGACCCGCCGGACGGGCAGGGTTACCTCGAGCCCCCTTCACCGGCGGCGACGATCGGGCGGCGGCTCCAGGTGCGGACGTCGGACATCGACCCGTCGCTCAACGCGGGGGCGGCGTACTGGATCGAGGGGCAGTACGTCACGGCCGACGACGCCGGGGCCGGCAACGCGATGAACAACGCCTCCTCGCGCCGGATCACCATCGCCAACGCGGCGGAGGGGACCGGCGCGGACGTGCAGTTCCTGGCGCCGACGGCGCGGCAGACGCCGGCGATCCAGGCGTGGGCGGAGATGGACCCGGGCGTGACGCTGCGGATGGCGACCGTGCCGGGGGAGGGACGGTTCTACGCCGCGGGGAAGGCGACGGACAACGGCGACGGGACGTGGCGGTACTTCTACGCGGTGTTCAACCTCAACTCGCACGCATCGGCGGCGTCGCTGGGCGTGCCCGCGCCGTGCGGGACGGAGGTGACGGGCATCGGGTTCAGCGCGCCGCGGTACCACTCGGGCGAGGTGTACAGCAACGAGCCGTGGGCGGCCGCTCGGTCGGCGGACGAGTTGATCTGGGCGACCGAGCCGTTCGCGGCCGACCCCAACGCCAACGCGCTGCGCTGGGCGACGACGTACAGCTTCTGGTTCACGGCTGATGCGCCGCCGTCGGAGGGGGAGCTGACGCTGGGGCTGTTCCGCATGGCGGGGCAGACGCTCGCGATCGAGGGGATGCCCGTGCCGGGGAGCCGGTGCCGCGCGGACTGGGACGTCAGCGGCGGCGTGAACTCCAACGACATCAGCGGCTTCCTGACGGCGTGGCTGGCGAGCATCAACGACGGGACGCTGGAGGCGGACTTCGACTGCGGCGGCGCGGTCAACTCGAACGACATCAGCGCGTTCCTGACGGCGTGGCTGGCTGCGGTCAACGAGGGATGCTGAGGCGCCGGACTCGGTCGCCCGGCGCAACCGGCACGGAGCCCCGCTCGGAGCGGCCACGGCGCCGCTTCGTGCGGGGCTCTGCTCCGCGCGGGAGCGGCGATCTCAGGATCGCTCGACGACCGCGACGCCGTCGCGGACGCGATCGCTGGGGTAGATGAGGACCTGCTCGCCCTCCTTGAGGCCGTCGAGGACGGCCGCGTGGGAGGCGTTGCGCTCGCCGATGGTGACGGTGCGGAGGCGGGCGCGGCCGCGATCGGCGACGAAGACGGCCCACTGCCCCTCGTGCCGGAACAGGGCGCTGGTGGGGACGCGGAGGACGTCGTCGTCGGACCAGACCTCGATGGCGGCCTCGACGCGGTAGGCGTCGCCGAGGCCGGCGCGGTCCTCCTGGGGGCTGGTGAAATCGGCGACGATGTTGACGCGCTGCTCCTCGACCCCCAGGGCGGAGATCTTGGTGAACCCGGCGGGCTCGACGACGCGGACGGCGGCGCGCAGGGGCCGGCTGCCCCCCCACCGCTCCAGGGTGATGGGCGCGCCCGGGCGGATGCGGACGGCGTCGGAGGAGAGGACGTCGATGACGATCTCGAGGTCGGTCGGGTCGCCGACCTCGACCAGCGGGGTGCCGGGGCTAACGACCGCCGCGCTCTCCTGGAGGACGCGGAGGACGCGTCCATCCACCGGGGAGCGGATCTCGAAGGGCTGCGGCTCGCCGGGGCTCTCGCTGGTGGGACGGGTGCGGAGGAGGGCGGCCTCGGCGAGCTCGACCTCGAAGCGGGCGACCTCGGCGTCGAACTGGGCGCTGCGGAGCTCGGCGCGGCGGGTGCGCGCGGTGAGCTCGGCGAGGTCCACCTCCTGCGGGGTGGCGGCGCCGCGCTCGAAGGCCTCGCGGATGCGGCGGAGGTCGAGCTCGGCGTACTCGGCCGCGGCCAGGGCGCGCTCGACCTCGGGTCCGGCCCGCTCCTGGGCGGCGCGGGCGACGCGGACGCGGGCCTCGGCCTCGGCCAGGGCGCGGGCGTCCAGCAGCGCCGGCTCGACGGGGTCGATCGCGGCCAGGAGCGTCTGGCCGCCTTCGACCGGGTCGCCGGGGTCCACATCAACGCGGCGGATGCGCCCGGAAAGGGGGGCGGAGACGACGTACCGCTCGCGGATGCGGGTCTCGCCCTCCTCCTCGACGACGACGGTCAGCGGGCCGCGGGTGACCTCGGCGAGGTCCACGGGGACGGGGCGGGGGAGGAGCGCGTAGACGATCGCGCCGACGATGGCAAGGGCGATGATGAGGTAGAGGATGCGGCGGATCGCGGGCTTCATGATGCGGTGGGGAGTGTAGGGGTAGCGGGTCGAGGGGCTCGGTCGGGAAAGGGAGGGGGAGAAGGGGACCCGCGGGTTCGCCGTAGAGGCGGAAGGGGCTCATCCTCAGCGTGACGGGGTCACGCGCGGGTCTTGAGGACGGCGACGAGGTCGAGGCGGTCGAGGCGGCGTCGGACGACCAGGCCCGAGAGGAGGGAGGCGATCAGGACGACCGCGGCGGCGAAGGCGAAGGTGGAGGGGTAGACGATCAGGGGGATGCGCTGCGTCTCGGTGGCCAGGGCGGAGATGACGAAGGCCGCGAGGCCGTAGCCGAGGACGAGGCCGATGGGGATGGCGACGAGGGTCAGGACGGCCATCTCGCCCAGGAGGATGCCGGAGACCTCGCCGCGGGTGAAGCCCAGCACGCGGAGGGTGGCCAGCTCGTGGGAACGCTCGGCGAGGGCGATGCGGGCGCTGTTGTAGACGACGCCGAAGGCGATGGAGACGCCGAAGAAGAGGTTGATCAGGCGCATGAAGAGGATCGACTCGGCGAGGGTCTCCTGGAAGCTCTCGATCGCGGCGGTCTTGATGGTGACGCCGGCGACGCGGGGGGTCTCCTTGAGCGTGGCGTAGAGCTCGTCGAGCATGGCGGGGTCGGCGGAGAGGAACGCGCCGGTGACGGTTGGGCCCTCGCGCATCATGCGGCCGACGGCGCGGATGTCCATGTAGGCGGCGGTGCCGATGAGCTGGTCCACCAGGGCGGCGACGCGGACGGTGCGAGTCGGCCGCTCCCCCTCGAGGACTTCGACGATCAGGTCGTCGCCGGGGCGGACGCCGAGGATGTCGGCGAGGTTGGCGGTCAGGACGATCCCCTCCTCGGGGAGGGGGACCTCGGTGCGGTCGGCGCTGAGGAGGCGGCGGAGGGTGGGTTCGGGTTCCAGGCCGAGGATGGCGAGGCGGTACTCGCGGTGCCCGGAGCGGATTCGCGCGGGGACGGCGCGGAAGGACTCGGCGTGGAGCACGCCGGGGAGGTTCTCGGCCTCGAAGCGGGCGCTGCCGGAGGCGGGCTCGACGTAGGTGATGGTGACGTTCTGGCGCTGGGAGGTGTAGAACTCGAAATCGAGGATCTCGTTGATGGCGTCGGTGGAGAAAGCGCCCATGACGAGGATGGCCGTGGCGAAGGCCAGGCCCAGGGTGGAGGTCAGGGCGCGGACGGGGCGGCGCTCCAGGTCGCGCAGGACCATGCGGGCGGCGCTGGTGAGGAACCTCTGAAGTCCAAGGCGCTCGACGAGCGTGGGGCGGTAGGAAGGCGGGGGCTCGGGGCGCATCGCCTCCGCAGGAGGGAGCGAGGCGGCGCGGGCGACGGAGCGAAGAGCGCCCAGGGCCGCCGCGCCCGCGCTTACCCCGCCGGCGATCAGCACCGCTCGGAAGTCGAGCAGGAAGCTGAAGTCGGGGAAGCGGAAGAAGCGGGCGTAAAGGCCGGCGACAGCGGCGCCCAGCCGCGCGCCGCCGAGGACGCCCAGGACCACGCCGACGCCCGCGACGATCAGGACCATGGCGAGGTAGTGCCGGGCGATGGCCCCGCGGGGATAGCCGAAGGCGCGGATCACGGCGATCTGCTCGCGCTGGGCCCCGACGAGGCGGGTGAAGACCATGTTGACCAGCCCCGCAGCGACGGTCAGGAGGACCGAAGGGGGAAGCATCGCCATGCCGCGGAGCTGGGTGAGTTCGTCCGTGATGTAGCGGTGGGAGGTCTGGTCCTCGCGCCCGTACGCGCCCAGCCCGCCGTAGGGCTCGGTGAGGCGGTCGAGGGCGTCGATGACGGCTTGCTGGTTGGCGCCGCGGAGGAGGGTGAGGGAGACGTCGTTGAACGCGCCCTCCATGTCGAAGGCGGGGGCGAGCTCGGTCTCGGGCATCCACAGAACGCCGAATCGGCGGTCGTCGGGGATGAAGTCGCCGGGGCGGATCTGGTAGATGAACTCGGGGGAGAGGGCGATGCCGACGACGGTGAGGGTCTGGAGGCGGCCGTTGATGATGGCGTCGAGGGTGTCGCCGGGGCGCATGGAGTGGGCCTCGGCGAAGGCCTCGTGGGCGAGGACCTCGCCGCGGCGGGTCGGGTCGGGGAATCGGCCGGCGCGGAGGTAGAGGTCGTTGAGCCGGGGTCCCTGCGTGGTGGGGATGGAGATGAGCCGGCCCTCGGCGGGCTCGGCCATGTCGGGGAGGGAGAGGTTGACCGCGGCGACGGTGCGGGTCTGGACCTGGCCGACGCCGGGGATCTCGGCGATCCTGGCCGCGAGCGGCTGGGGGGCCCGCTTGAGGTGGGCGAAGACGTGGGCGAAGCGGTAACGGTCGTAGTAGGTGTCCTGGGCGTTCTGGAGGGAGCGGATGGTGCTCAGCGACATGACCAGCGTCGTGACACCGCAGGCGATGACCACGGAGATCGCCAGGGCCTGGGGCCACATGTGGAGCAGGTCGCGGGCGAGCTTGCGGGCCAGGGTGGGCACGGGATAGCGAAGCGTAGTAGGCGGAGCGGTCGCATAGCAGGCTGGCCCGTCGGCGAGGCAACGGGGTGCGCGGCGTCACCGCCGCACACCCCAAGTGGTCACTGCGCGCCGACGAGATTGACGTGCACCTCGCCGTGGTTCGTGGGCGTGCCGCTCACGTACCACCCCGTGCCGCCCCAGGTGTTCTCGGCGTAGTCCAGCGCCAGGTCCTCGGCGGCGAGCTGGTTTGGCGCCACCACGCCGACCGTGTGCATCACATCGGGGTTGGGCCTCTTCGTCACCACGCGGAAGAAGAAGCTCTGAGTCCGCATGGATGCCGCGAGCGACTGGTACCCGGCGACGCCGGCCAGCACCGCGACGGCCAAGCCAACGGCAAGCACGTTTGACTTCCTCAACATGGGACTCCTCCTGGGCGATTGCCCGGCTAGCCCTCCCCCTTTGGGGGGACAGTGCTCGACCACACCTCTGAGTCTCCATTCTCTCGGCTCATGCAAGGCATTGTGCACCCTACCCATCCGCGATCCTCGCGCCAAGAGGCATGTTGCAATTTCTATCGCGCAGGAACGTGTGGCCGGCTCGCTCCTGTGGAGTTGGGGTTGCGTTGCGGGCGTTCGGGGAGACCGCCCTGGGAGGCACGGCGGGGCGCCTCAGGTGCAAGGGACGGCGAGGGAGGGCGGCGACGGCCCCATTCGGTGGCGCGCCGCACCGACTGATGAGGACCGGTCAAATGGGACACACAGGACGCAAATCCGGGCGATCTCCACCTGCCGGGCCCGCGGCCTCGGCGAGGACGCGCGACGAGGGGATCGGGCTCGTGGGGAGGGGCCGGGGCGCTACCAGCTGAGGTCCTGGGCGCGGGCCCGGGCGGGGTTCTCGTCGATGCCGGAGATCCGGCCGCCGGACATGTGGATGACGCGGTCGGCCATGGCGCTGATGCTGGCGTTGTGGGTGATGACGGCGGTGGTGGCGCCCAGCTCGCGGTTGGCCCGGTCGATGACGTCGAGGACGACGATGCCGGTCTTGACGTCGAGCGCGCCGGTAGGCTCGTCGCACAGCAGCACCTGCGGCCGCTTGGCAACAGCCCGGGCGATGGCGACGCGCTGCTGCTCGCCGCCGGAGAGCTGCGAGGGGAAGTGGTCCATCCGCTCGCCGAGGCCGACCAGCGCGAGGGCCTCCGCGGCGGGGAGGGGGTCGCGGGCGACGTCGGTCACCAGGGCGACGTTCTCGCGGGCGGTGAGGCTGGGGACGAGGTTGTAGAACTGGAAGACGAAGCCGACGTGGTCGCGCCGGTAGCGCGTCAGCGCGGCGTCGTCCATGGCGGTGAGGTCCTGGTCGAGGTAGCGGACGGTGCCGGAGGTGGGGACGTCCAGGCCGCCGAGGATGTTGAGCAGGGTGGACTTGCCCGAGCCGGAGGCGCCGAGGATGACGACGAACTCGGAGCGGTAGAGGTCCACGTCCACGCCGCGGAGGGCCGGGACCTGGACCTCGCCCATCTGGTAGATCTTCGTGACGCCCCGGGCCTGGAAGACGGCCTCGCGGCCGGAGGGAGATGAGGGCGGCGGCGGGGGCGAAGCGGCTTCGGGCGCGGCGGGACCGTCGGGGATTGAGGCCATCGACGGAGGGTAGGGGGACCCGGCGCATCGCCCGAGACCGGCATCGGGCGCGTCGCGGCGTGGCGATGCACGAACAGGCGGCCGCGGGGAGGCCGGACGTTCCGCGGTATGCTTGGCGCATGCCGCTCTGGGCCTGGTGGACGATTGCCGGCACGCTCCTCGCCGCGGGAGGGGTGGTGGTCGCGTGGGGGCTCTTCGGGGACCGGAGCAGGTCGCGGCGGTGCCTGCGCTGCGGCTACGACATGGGCGCGGTGCCGGGGCTGCGCTGCCCGGAGTGCGGGCGGGAGGCGAAGGGGGAGGCGGGACTGGTGGGGACGCGGCGGCGGTGGGGGCGTGCGGCGGCGGGGGTCGTGTGCCTGAGCGTCGGCGGGCTCGCGGCCGTACACGCGGCCCTGTCGCGCACCCCGGGCGGATGGTGGCGGCTCGCCCCGACGCCAATGCTGCTCGCGGCGGTGGAGCACCCCGGGGCAGACGGCGCCAGGATGGCTCTGGGGCAACGCATTCAATCGGATGACCGGTTCGACTTGGAGGGCCGCGGGGAGGCGCTCTCAGAGCGGCAGTGGCGACAGCTCGCCGAGCGTTGCGAGCGGATCATTCTGTCGGCTCAGCACTCATCGGAGCTGACCTCATGGGCCGTGGTGATGCTGTGCGCTCGGATCCCGGACCCAGCGCACGTCGATCCGTCGATCGAGCGGATCCTCCGGACCAGTGACTGCGCCGCACGCGGCTGGATCGCGATCGGCGTGACAACGATGTACCACGACCGCTTCGGCTCGATGGGCGACATCTGGATGGACGATCTCGTCGCCTTTGCGGTCGATCCGTCGTGCGGGGCGCAAAACTCCGCGGCCGTCACTCTCGCTGCACGCCAACACCCACTGCCGCGCGAGTTCCTCAGAGCGCTCGCGGCCGAGCTTCATCAGCACGGAAATGCCGGCGAGATATGGAAGGGCCTCACTCTGGGGCTGGCGAGGGGGAGTTCCTACGAGGCCGACCGCATTGCGCTGCTCGAGGAGTTCGCCGCGGAAGGCAGCCCCATGGTCCAGCGATTCGTCGAGGACGCGCTGGCCGAGATGGCCACCTACCGGCGCAACCCATAGACAGGTTCTCATTCAGGAGCAGCTCATCCGGCGACGCGCCGGATCTGGTTCGCCGGCAGGTTGAGCGCGGCCGCATCCACAACGGCGAGCACCTGCTCACGGGTGACGGTCGGAAACTGCCCGAGGAAGTCGTCCACGGTGTCGCCCGCCTTGAGGTACTCAAAGAGCGAGGCCACGGGAACCTGGGTCCCGGTGAAGCCGGGCACCCCACCAAGACTCTCGGGATCGGTGGAGATCGGCTCCATAACCAGGACTGTACGAGCCGATTGGGGCCGTTGGAGAAGCGGTTCCAATCATCCTTCCATACACTGCGGCCGAGCCGTCGAACCCGTTCCTTCGGAGACCCACGGCAGTGCTTGTATTGCTCGCCATGACGCTCCTGTTGCTCGGCATGGCCAGCTTCACGGTCGCTCTGTGGTCGCTCGCTGGCGATCCGTCGCGCGGGCGCCGCCGGTGTCCTCGGTGCTGGTACGACATGGCTGGCGGCGGCATGGAATGCCCGGAGTGCGGCCGTCGGGCGGACGGGGAGCGGGAGTTCTTTCGCACGCGGCGACGATGGCGGCGCGGAGCGGCGTGCACGATGGCCTCGGTGACCGCATTCGCCGGGCTGCTCGTGCATCTTGGAAGCCCCCTGCCCGGCGGGCGATGGCACTGGCTCCCAACGAGCGCGATCATTGAGCTCCTTGCGCCCCGGCCCAGGGAACAGGGTTTCTGGGTTCTCTGGTACCGCCTCGACGGCGACGGCGATCCGGTCACGCCGGCGGAACCGGGCCGCGCAAGTGACAAGACTTGGCGTCGGCTCGTGGAGGTCTGCGAGGCGTGTGTGGCGAACAGGAACGCGCCGATGGATGCAAGGAAGGAGGCGGCGAGCATCCTCGCGTGGACCATCCCGAACGCCAACATGGTCGATCCGAGCATCGAGCGTCTCTTGAACGACCCGGACCCGGAAACACGGCGGGTCATCATCACGTGGATCGGCGGGTATTTCCGCGCCCGGGGCGGCGTGAGCGATCTCTGGTGGGATGATCTCCGCCGCAACGCCCTCGACATCGCCTCGCCGCGGGCCTGCGAGCCGGCGATCGGCTTCTACCTCGCCCTCGAGCCGGAGCCGGCCGACGTCGTCCGGCAGCTCGTCCGTGACCTCCCACGTGACGGCAGCGCGGACTGGGCGTGGCAGGCGATCGGAAGCGGCCTTGGCTGGGTCCAGCCGGTGACGCCCCAGCGGCTCGAACTCATCACCGAACTGGAATCCGCCGCGGACGAGGCCGAGGCGGTCGCGGCAACCAGGGCAAGAGAAGTCATGGCGGAACGCGCCCGCCTCGCGGAGAAGCGGCGGGCCAGGCCGACCGGAGGCGACGAGTAGAGGCCTCGGCGTGGCACGGGCGGACGGGCAGAGTTCCCGCCCCACCCCCCATACAATGCCGACCCCCTAACCGCCCCCGCGGCCCCGCCGCGGCCAGACGAGACTGAGGACCCCCCGCCGTGCCCTACACCCCGAAGTTCGACCAGCCCATCCTCACCAAGCGGATCCCGACCCCGCCCTTCGGCGACACCAAGGACCGCCACATCGTCTCCTACGACGAGTACGTCCGCACCGGCGGCTACGTCGCCCTCCGCAAGGCCGTCGAGACCCTGACCCCCGAGGAGGTGACCGAGGAGGTCAAGAAGTCCATGCTCCGCGGCCGCGGCGGGGCGGGCTTCCCCACCGGGCTGAAGTGGACCTTCCTCCCCAAGCCCGACGAGAGCGGCGAGGGGGGCCAGCGCTACCTGGCCATCAACGCCGACGAGTCCGAGCCGGGGACCTTCAAGGACCGGCTGCTGATGGACTTCGACCCCCACCTGGTCCTGGAGGGGATCGCCCTGTGCTGCTACGCCTGCCGCATCCAGACGGCGTACATCTACATCCGCGGCGAGTACCACCACCAGGCCCGCGTGATGGAGAACGCCATCCGCGAGGCGTACGAGAACGGGATCTTCGGCGGTGCCGGGCTGCTGGGCGGGGCGGCGACCAAGAACCGCGGCCTGCCGTGGAAGGTGGACTGCCACCTGCACCGCGGCGCCGGGGCGTACATCTGCGGCGAGGAGACCGCCCTGCTGGAGAGCCTGGAGGGCAAGCGCGGCTGGCCGCGGAACAAGCCCCCCTACCCGGCGATCCAGGGGCTGTTCATGCGGCCGACGATCATCAACAACGTCGAGACCCTGGCCCACCTGCCGAGCATCATCGAGAACGGCGGGGAGTGGTTCCACACCATGGGCACCGCCAGCACGTTCCAGGGCGCCCCGCCGAGCTACGGCACCAAGCTCATGGGCGTCAGCGGGCACGTGGAGCGGCCGGGGGTCTACGAGTTCGACCTGGGCATCCCGCTGAGGGACCTGGTCGAGCAGTACTGCGGCGGGATGCGGGGGGGGAAGAAGTTCAAGGGGGCGATCCCCGGCGGGGTGAGCATGGGCATCCTCGGCCCGGACCAGTTCGACGCTCCCCTGGACTTCGACATCGGCCGCAAGTTCAACGTCCTGGGCCTGGGCACCGCCTGCCCCACGGTCTTCGACGAGGACACGGACATGGTGGCGGTGGCCCGCAACATCGCCCGCTTCTTCAAGCACGAGTCCTGCGGCCAGTGCACCCCCTGCCGCGAGGGCAGCGGCTGGCTGTATCAACTCCTCTGCCGCATCGAGGAGGGCAACGCCCGGACCAAGGACCTCGACCTGGCCCTGGAGATCGCCACCAGCATGGGCGCCATGCCCGGCACGACGATCTGCGGCCTGGCCGACGGCAACAACTGGGCCGTGCGGACGATCATCAACAAGTTCCGCAGCGAGTTCGAGGCCCGAGTGAAGCCGACGTACGTGCCGGTGAAGATGACGGTGGGAGCGACGGCGCGGGGGTGAGGCCGAGGTAGCGCTACTGATCGAGCGTGCCGCTGATCTTACGGCGGAAGGAAGCGGAACACGCGCCCGGGCCGACTGCCCATGACACGCTCGATAGCAGTGTACCGTGAACTGCCTGCGGGGATCACTTCACCTGAGAATCGGCCGTTGTCACGCCGTTCAAGAATAAGAAACTCCCCCACAGCCGCGTTTCGAAGTATGTCATGCGGAACTGGCGTGAGCCGATACTCGTCACGCGTACCTTGGATGTAGTACACCAGCCGAAGCGGAACCTCTCTGTTGCCGAAAGAGACCAGCAGTTGTGTCTCAGGATTCGCACCGGTCCCGAGTGGAGGAAAGAACTCCACACAATTCTTTGGAATCAGAATGCCCCCGCGCTGATGTCCGCTCGTCTGACCAAGCTCGTTAGCAGTCAGGCGTTTTACGAAGAACGGCATGGGGGCTCCTTCGCAATGTTGATCGCAATTTGCGGGCTACCACATTGCCAACGGCTTCTGCCGACTGCGCGGAACGTAACTGGCACTCCCAAACGACGATTGTCCGCCAGCCGAGCGAGGTGAGCGCACGCAGGTTTCTTCTGTCTCGTTTCTTGTTCTCAGCAAACTTTCGAGTCCAGAATGCCTGCCGTGACTTCGGTGAGTAGGCAAGCTTGCAGCCCGTGTGGCGGTGCCAGAAGCAGCCATGTACGAAGATAACAGTTCGGTAGCGCGGCAGGACGATGTCCGGACTTCCGGGCAGATCGCGGCAGTGAAGCCTGAACCGGAACCCGTGACGATGAAGGAGAGATCTCAGCATCCGTTCTGGCGCCGTGTTGCGGCCCCGGATCCGGGACATCATCTCGCTTCGTCTCTGCGGGCTAACGATGTCTGCCATTGGTTCTCAAAGGTTTTGTAGCGCAGCGGCATTCAAAGGACGGAACTCTGCTTTGGGGATTTTGATGACGGTGCTGGATCCCCCCGTCATGGTCTTGCCTCCCCCCAATGGCTGCCAGGATGCAAACGATGCTAGGTCTTCGAAAGTGATGAACCACCAGCCAAGCTCGTGGCGAGCATCATCATTGCTGACTTCGCGGACAACAAACATGGAATGAAGGTTTCCTCGCTTGGCGGCATAATAGGTCAGTTTCACGAACGGGCCGACGTCAAGGCCGAAGAACTCTCCCACGAGGTCATCATAGGCAACGGCCTTCTCCTTGATCTCTATGGGATATGCGTGACACTTTCCCCAGAAGACACCATCCAAGTCCACAATCTCGCTGAGGTAACGGCTTGAGAAAGCGACTCTCAGACACTCTTTGGAGAACTCCTCGGGCACATACTCATCCGGTATGGTCGCAGAATCGGTAGCGTGCCGCAGGTAATTGTGGCGTTTGTTCCTTGGCTGAAACTCCTTCAGCGATTCTGGAAACCGGGCGTAGTTCTGCTCGGCTGGAAGCCCAAGTTCGATGCAACTCCATTCAACCATTGATTCAGATATTCTCGTAGCATCATGGATAGTAGCGGCACAGAAGTAGCTCCGCACACCGATCTGTCGGAACGTGGTGCATATCGAGTGAAGACCGGGAGGTGGTGGCGGAAGCGGACGGTGAATGGAGTAGTCCATGCCCGGCTGAATAGTCTCCGGAAAGAAGACGCATGCATGCTCGGCGAAGCGACGGCCTCCTCGGGCGTCGTTTCGCGCAATCCAGCCCCCCGCAGAGACGCGATCTTCGAACCCGATATTCTTGAGATGTGCACGAAAAGCCACCTCCGCGAGGATTCCTCGCAACTTGTTCTGATTGATGCCGCGGAGTGACCGGGTCAGGAACTCACGCATTGTCTGAACTGAAAGGCTAGCGATCTTCTGTTCCTCCTGTCATCTGTTCAGAGTGCTTCGCGGGAATCATGTCAAGCGACAGCATAAGCTTCTCTGCGATCGCTTCCACGACCGGAACCACAACTGCATTCCCGAACTGCTTGTAGGCCTGCGTATCACTCGAGACGATCTTGAAAGTGTCGGGAAAACCCATCAGCCGCGCGCATTCTCGCGGCGTAAGGCGTCGAGGGTTGCGTCCTCGTTGCCTGACAAGGATCTCACTGCCATCCTTATAATACCTGGCACTAAGCGTGCGGGTGGTGTCGTTCGGACCATTCAGGCCGAATCCGAAACCATTGCCAGCGGCCTTGTGCTTCGCTGCATACGCCTGAAGGTAGCTCCACAGGTGGTCCGTCAGCGTGTACTTTGCTGGTGCGGACGGCTCCAGCAGGGCGCCAAGAGAAGCAAAGCGTCGGCGCCGAGCAATCTCTTCGGAAGCCGGAAAGGTAAACCCGCAGGGTTGTCGTGTTCCGACTATGAAGACGCGTTCTCGATGCTGAGGGACAACAAGCGATGCATCGATGACTTGGTACTCCACATGGTAGCCCAGCTCGTCCCTGAGTGTGCGCAGGATCACCGAAAACGTGTGGCCCTTGTCATGGCGCAGCAGATGTTTCACGTTTTCAAGAATGAAAGCCAGAGGTTGTTTTGCGGCCAGAATCCGGGCGACCTCGAAGAACAGCGTCCCTTGCGTCTCGTCACGAAAACCGTGCTGCTGCCCAAGAGCATTCTTCTTGCTGACGCCTGCGATGCTGAAGGGCTGACACGGAAAACCTGCAGTGAGAATGTCGTGATTCGGGATGGATTGTGCATCGATCAGACGAATGTCTCCTGCGGGTCGATCGCCGAAGTTTGCTTCGTATGTGTCCTGTGCGTGCTTGTCCCATTCGCATGAGAAGACACATTGACCCCCAAGTGCCTGAAGCGCGAGCCTGAACCCGCCGATTCCTGCGAAGAGATCGACGAATGTGAATGCCGCATCGTGTGGTTCGATGCGGTACTCTCGTTCTGCAAGCCGCGATATGAGAATCGTGCTTCCAACAGTCAAGCCGTGCTTGGCGGCGAAATGCTTGAACCAGCGACGATCCCGGAAGCACCAGCGGGGCGTCCCATGTGGTGTCGTCGGCAGATCTGTTTCGACCGGATCACAGCCAGCTGGGTAGAGGCGAACAGGTCTTCCTTGGCGGACTTGTCCATTCCGAATGGCGAAAGCGTCTGCAGGGAAGAAGGCATGGCCGCATGGCCGGAGGCTGATCCAGCCAGTGGTGATCGCAGAAGAGGTAACAGTAAGCCGCTTGGATTCCAGCATCGCGCTCCTCGCCATCTAGCAGTAGTATTCCCGCAGTCAGGATACCCATTCGTTGGCGGTGAAGGATCGAAATGACATCCAAACAACTCTAGAACATCCTGATGTGCTGCCGCTGGGTCGGCTTGGCGGCGAGCTGGTTGTTGGTGTTGCAGGCGAATCCGGCACGGGCGCAATGCGCTCGGTGTTGCCAGAGTGTTGCATGCGGTCAACCTGCTAGGTAGCATCCTGATCATGAAGCACAAACTGCCGTCACTGCACAGATCGCCGTCGCGTCGCCACGCTTCCAGGTGGACTCGCGCGATAGTGAGGTACATCGGTCCGGGGTTTCATCCTGACACGCATCCGGCACAGTACATTGATCAGGACGGCAACAGGGTCTTTGAGCCAGGACAGGCTAATGTGTTGGCTTGTGACTTGGCTCGCGCACGCCTGGTTCTTGGTGCACGATTCGAACAGATTGTCTTGCATAGCCTGTGGCTTGCCTTGGGATACCGCTTTGATCCTCAAAGCGATCAATTGGTTCGACTCCGTTGACCACAGAGAGCGAGCGACAGATAGCAGCGATGTTGCGTGCGGCATCGCCGAAAGTTGAGATGAGGGTCGCGCTTGACCGCGGTGCCCCGTGACATGTTCAACGGCGAGCCGCTGCGCCACGTCGCTCCCCAGTCATCCGCTGAGTATCCAACGCTCTGTTCCGTGGGTCCAGATCGAGACGACGAAGGCGGCACGCCGCAGGCCAGCGCGATGGCCTGGAATCCTCTGTTTCTCGATCTTTCGCAAGACGCCGACGGCGACTGGGTGTTCCTCGGAACGAACCAGCCGAAACCTCTTCCATCCAGCGAGTGACCGCCGCCTGCCAGTTCGCGGCGGCGGTCGCGGAGGATGCAACCAACCGACGGTTCTTCGCGGATCGATGATCGATGACTACCCTCGTCTGGTTCATCGCGCAGGCTCTTCTCGCCGCCGCGGCCGTCGCGCTCTCGCCCCGTATCGCCCGCAGGCCCAGACCTGTCTGGGGCGCCGTCTGTGTCCTCGCCTTTGTGGTCATGCTCCTGTGGCCGGCCATGCGGTTCTTTCCCGCAACCTTTGTGTCGGTCTTCGGCGCGCCGATCGTGGCCTGCACGGAGCTGACCGGGCTGGCGATCCCCGCCGCGCTGCTGTTCGCGACCGCGGCGTATCACGTGCCGCGGCCGTCGGACCGGCGGGCCATCCGCCTGCTGCTGGTCATCGCCGGGGCGTACTTCCTCAACGCCGGGTGGTGGATGGTCGCCCCGGTGGTCGGCTTCCGCGCCGTGCCCGACCTGGGGCCGCCGCGCCTCCGCCCCGACGGCATCTGCATGCAGTCCACCGACTACACCTGCGTCGCGGCCTCCATGGTCACGGCGCTGCGCGCCCGCGGCATCGACGCCACCGAGGCCGAGATGGCCCGCCTGGCCTACACGCAGGTCGGCGGCGGCGCGACCGACTCCCGCGCCCTGTGGGCCCTGCAGCGCAAGCTCGAGGGGACCGGCCTGGCCCCGCGGTACCGTGCGCTGGGCAAGGCCGGGCTGATTGCCGCGGAGAAGCCGTGCCTCGTCCAGCTCGACTGGGGCTTCTTCATGTCGCACATGGTCCCGGTCATGCACGCCGACGAGACCACCGTCGTCCTCGGCGACCCGATGGAGGGACGGCGGGAGCTGACGTGGGACCGCTTCCTCGCCCGCTGGAAGGGGCAGGCGATCGTCATCGAGCCGGCGGCGAGGTAACGCGGCACGCGTCCGCGGCCTCCTCCGCCGCGGCCGCCCGCCCGCGCCCCCGCAGCACGCTCTCGCCCTCGACCGGCTCGAACCGCGCCTGGAAGAACCGCAGGTACCTCGGCTCGTAGGTGAACCGCAGCCCGCCGATCTCCTCCGCCCGCTCGTACAGGTCGATCACCGACTCGGCGGTGACGTCCATGTGCGCCTGGGTGTAGACCCGGCGCGGGATCGTCAGCCGGATCAGCTCCAGGCTCGGGAAGATGTTCTCCCCCGTGTCCGGGTCGCGCCCGCAGGAGACCGCCCCGCGCTCCATGGCCCGCACGCCCGAGTCGATGTACAGCGCGCACGCCAGCGCCTGAGCCGGGAACTGCTCCCGCGGCACGTGCGGCAGGAACCTCGCCGCGTCCACGAAGATCCCGTGCCCGCCGATCGGCCGCACGATCGGCACCCCCGCCGCGAGCAGCCGCTGGCCGAGGTACTCCACCTGCCCGATCCTCGCCCGGATGTGGTCCAGCTGCACGCTCTCGCGGATCCCGATCGCCATCGCCTCCATGTCGCGCCCCGCGAGCCCGCCGTAGGTGTGCAGCCCCTCGAAGAGCACGACCATGTTCCGCGCCCGCTCGGCGAGCTCGTCGTCGTTGAGGCACAGGAACCCGCCGATGTTCACCAGGGCGTCCTTCTTCGCCGAGCACGTGCACCCATCGGTGTACGAGCACAGCTCCAGCACGATCTCCGCGATCGACCGATCCGCGTGCCCCGGCTCGCGCACCTTGATGAAGTACGCGTTCTCCACCACCCGCGTGGCGTCCAGGTACAGCGGGATCCCGTGCTCGCGGCACAGCGCCGCCGTCTCCCGCACGTTCGCCATGCTCACCGGCTGCCCGCCGGCCATGTTCACGTTGCACTGCAGGCAGAAGTACGCGATCCCCCCCTCCCCCCCCTTCCGGGCCACCCCGTACCGCTCGATCGCCGCCCGCGCCTTCTCCAGGTCCACGTTCCCCTTGAACGGCAGCTCCGCCGCGGCGTCGTGCGCCTCGTCGCAGATGACGTCCACGAACCGCCCCCCCGCCAGCTCCTGGTGCGCCCGCGTCGTCGTGAAGTACATGTTCCCCAGCACCACCTGCCCCGGCCCCACGCACATCCGGCTGAGGATGTGCTCCGCCCCGCGCCCCTGGTGCGTCGGGATCAGGTGCTTGTAGCCGTACACCTCGCGCACCGCCTCCTCGAGGTGGTAGTAGTTCGCGCTCCCCGCGTACGCCTCGTCCCCCATCATCATCCCGGCCCACTGCCGGTCGCTCATCGCGCTCGTGCCGGAGTCGGTCAGCAGGTCGATGTACACGTCCTCGCTGCGCAGGAGGAACGTGTTGAACCCTGCCTCGCGGATCGCCAGCTCCCGCTCGGCGCGGGTGGTCATCCGCAGGTGCTCGACCATCTTGATCTTGAACGGCTCGGCCCAGGAACGGCGTTGCATCCGGCGGTCTCCTTGCCTTCTCGGCTCGCCTGTCCCCTCCGGTAGAGCGGGGGGTCGGCGAAATATCTACAAGAAGGTCTATGACTCCACTATATCCCGCCAGCCAAGCCCGACCACCCGGGTCAGCCCATCATCCTCGTTCCTCCCAACGACAACCAAACCACCCCTCACCGCCCCCGGATCTGCGACACGATCGATTGATCCTTGATCTTCTCATCCTCCGCCAGCATGAACGCCTTCGACAGGATGATCGCCAGCACTCGGTCCCCCTCGAAGGGCAGGAATACCCTGCCGCTCTCGCCGTCGTCGCGAGCGTTGGACACGATGCACAGGTACTGGTCGTCCGGCTCCATCAGGATGTTCCCCGAACCCACGTGGATCCGGTACGCCCGCAGCTTCCCCTGCACCCGCAGGTACTTCTCTTCCAGCGTGCACGCCGCGGCGATCCGCAGTCGCGGGAGAAGACGCTCCAGCACGTCCCTCCGCCCGGTCCCCATCTGCGAGAGGTCCCCGAATCCGTAGCTCCACCAGTAGTCGCGGTGCCGACCGTCCGGACCGCCGTCCTGCCACTGCGGGTTGTTGCCCACGCTGCTCACGCCGACGAACAGGTCCACGTCCCGCATCACCTCGCTGAACACCAGCGGCGGCACCTCGTCCAGCGGCATCACCCCCGGCGCCGCCGCGGCCTCCGAGTAGAACCGCACCTGGTCGGTGACGATGTGCAGATAGGTTCCCGACTCGTTGG
The DNA here is from genome assembly GCA_044507535.1 of Planctomycetaceae bacterium. Lineage (GTDB taxonomy): Bacteria > Planctomycetota > Phycisphaerae > Phycisphaerales > UBA1924 > CALAFV01. The sequence continues at coordinate 64,575 of JBIQJK010000001.1, forward strand.
TGTCCGTCCCGTAGTCATCCCCCGCCCCCTCGATCCAGAACTCGGCCCGCATCCCCCCCTTTCCCCATCGCGGCAGCAGCCGCGTGGCGGGTGGAAACTCCTGGTCCACCATCAGCCGCAGCTTGTTCCTCCACCCGCGCACCCCGCAGAGCGCGTTGAACTGACGCTGGCGCAGCACATGCGCCGCGAACCGGTTCGAATACGTCCCGGTCGCCCGCTCCGCGTCCGTCAGCAGGTATACCTCACGGTGTGCTTGCTTGAACGGCTGGCGGATCTGCCGTTCCTCAAGGAAACGACGCCACGCCAGCACCTCCTCGGCGCCGCCATCGGCCTCGATCGGGTGCCACAGCCGCACCACCGCCGAGTCCTCATCCACGTCCACCGCCGCCCCCGTCGCATCCACCAGCGCTCCGCCGCCCCCGGCCCCATCCCCGCTTTCCCCCGCGCTTTCCCCCGCCCCATCGGCCCACATCACCGCTCGCCACTGGTCCCCATTCCCGTCGCTCACCCGCCAGATCAGCCGTCGGGCGATCACTCCCACAAGCGGATGATCCAGGTACCGCTCCCGCCACACCCCCCATGCCCACGTCTTGTTCTCCAGGAACAGCGAGTCGATCCGGTCCCGCTGCGCCGGCAGCATCGCCGCGATGTCCTTCACCGCGGCCTTCATCTCCTTCACCTCTTCCGACGCCTTGATCGCCGCCGGCATCGACTTCCGCCGCTTCCCATCCGGCTTGATGAACCGCATCTCCACCCCCCCACTCCCGAACCCCGTCACCACCAGCTCCACCCGGTGCCCCTCCACCTCCTCGACCCGCCGCCCCACCTCCGTCAGCCCGTAGCTCGGCACCCCCAGCTCATCCATCTCCTCCCGGAGCAACCCCTCCCGCTCCGCCGCGGCCGCCAGCGCTTTCTCGATCCCCTTCTGCGCCGTCCCGAACTTCACCTTCACCCGCAGCATCGCCAGCTGCCCCACCGCGTCCATCCCCGGCATCCGCCCCAGCGCCCACACCGCCGCGTTCCCCACCTTCACCGCCCGCGGCCCGACCCCGGGCACCTTCCGGTACGCGGAGATGGCGAGCTTTCCCAGCGCGCGGGCGAGCGCCGGGTCCGGAATCGACCTCGCCACCCAGCACAGCCCCTTGAGAATGTCCTGGTTCGTCTCCGCGATCCAGTGCTCGCCGTGCCCTTGCCAACGCCAGTCCGGCGCCAGCGGCGTCGCCCGCGGCTTGTCCACCAGCGGCAGCCACGAGGCGATGCGCTCCGCGACCGCCGCGCCGCCACCAAGCTCCGTCACCATCGCATCCGCCTCGCGCAGCCACGTCGCGCTCGGCGCAGCCCCCGCCGCCCCCGCGCAGTGCAGCAGCAGACCGCCCCACGCGACCCGCATCGGGCCGGCGAGGGCCCCGATCTCCGCAATCGCCGCGTCCCCCCACACCTCGCCCGCCTGGATCGGCAAGCTCGCCGGCGCCTCGCCCAGCTTCCGCAGCGCCCGCACCAGCCGCTGCTCCTCCGCCCGCCCCGACGCGGCGATGGTGTTCGCAACCGCCTGCACCGACTCGCCGAGCGCCCCGCCCACGCGCTCGCGACGCCCCTGAGCGAACCTCTTCACCAGCGCCGGCAGGTACGTGTGGTCGAATATCGACAGGAACTCGAACCGCGCAAGCTGCTCGAGGATGCGTCCCCACTGGGCGTCGCTCAGCTCTACTTCACGTTGCAGCAGCTCCGTCAGAAGATCGCGCCAGCAGAGCCACCCCCTGACCTGCACGCTGAGGTTCATCCACCGGGCATTGGGCCACGAATCCGGCTCCTTCCTGGCTCGGATCTCGTCGGCGAACCGCCCCAGGCATGCCGCGAGCTCGACGAGCAGATGCCCCAGCTCGACCGGCCCCAGCAGCAGCAGCTCGGCGGCGACCTCGGATCGCATGAACCGGTCCGGCCAGTCGCTGTGCTCCCTTGCCGATTCGCTCACCCTGGCCAACAGCTTCGCGGCATCGGCCTGCTCGAAGCGATGACCCGCCGCCCCGTTCCCCTCGACTGCCGCCCCGGCCCTCTTCCGCGCCCCCGCGGCGTGCCGCGCCAGCACCCGGTCGATGCCCTCAATGCTCGCAGCGAAGGCGCGGTTATTCGTCGACGCCTGATTGCTGCGGATCGTCCGCAGCGCCGCCACCGCCTCATCGCTCAACTCTTCCCGACGCGAGCAGAAATCCAGCACCGACGCCAGCGCCCGCCCGGGAAAGAACGCGCTCCCGGTCCCGGATGCGAACGGCATGTACCCGAGCAGCTCGAGCACCTCTTCCCCGCTGAGCCGCGCATCCCCGCGGGCATGCCGCTCGGTCAGGGCCTTCAGGCACTCCAGCCCGCGATTCGCGCCAAGCCGCACCGGCGCCGGCAGCCGCTTATCAACGATCCGGGCCCAGACAAACCACCGGAACGCGCCCAGCAGCGCATCGTGCCGCGACGGGTGCCTCAGCAGCCCCGGCCCCGCCGGCAACTTGTCGGGCTCGACCCAGAACCCACCCTCGTACTCCAGCGCCTGCCGGTAGAGCTCGCCGATGCGCGGGTACAACTCCGTGATCGGGTCGCCGTCCGCCGCCGGGAACGGCGGCGCCACCACCGTTTCAGGAAGCTCCCTCGCCCTGGCCCGCAGCGACTCGATGCTGTATGCCGGCGCGCTCACCGCCACGTCTCACCCCCCCACCAGCATCACAAGACGCAGAAACGTCACCTCCGTCCCCCGCCCGATCTCGATCTCCTCCTCCAGCGACGCGGCCTGCCGATCCCCCACCAGCACCAGCACGCGATTGCTCCCGAATGCCTCGCACGCCTTCTCGTACTGCTGCTTCCAGTCCACCTCCCGCCCGCCCCTGACCTTGAACTCGCCGTTGAGCAGCACCTCCGCGTCCGTCGGCTGCACCAGCCCGCGGAACCGGCCCGAACCATTGGCCCGCTCGCGGTTGTAGTCCTGCACCTCCTGGTACACCCGCTCCCGGATCAGCTCCCGCACCGTGATCCGCTCCGTCGGGAACTCCAGCGTGAACGACCGGTCCGTCGTCCCGGTCGTCAGCGACTCGTCACGCACCGTCAGCACCGCGCCCATGATCCGCCTCCGGGCCTCGACCCGCCGCCGCCCGAAACCCCTCCGCCTCCTGCCCCCGCAGCCTACCAAACTCCGCAATCGCCGCAACCACCGCCCGTGGCGTCGGATAGGCGCAGGCTCGCCCCCTTCGGCCCCGCGCCCGTTCACCCCTCTTTGCTGCTGTCGGCGCCCCCCTCTCACCCTTTCCCCGGAACCGCCCGCCCGTTCGTGGCATACTCCCCTCTGTATGACCTCCACCGCCCCGTGCCCCTACTGCCAGATCGCCCGCGGCGAGGCCCCCGCGCACAAGGTCTTCGAATCCGCGCGGATGCTCGCCTTCCTCGACGACCGGCCCCTCTTCCCCGGCCACCTGCTGCTGATCCCCCGCGAGCACTACGAGACCCTGCGCAACCTCCCGGCCCAGCTCGCCCCCGCCTTCTTCCAGATCGCCCAGGGGCTGGCCCGGGCCGTCGAGGGCGCCATGGCCTCGGAGGGGTCCCTCGTCGCGGTCAACAACGTCGTCAATCAGAACGTCCCCCACCTGCACATCCACATCGTCCCCCGACGCCAGGGGGACGGCCTCCAGGGGTTCTTCTGGCCGCGACAGCCGTACCACGACGACAGCGAGCCCGCGGCCATCGCCGCGAAGATCCGCGCCGAGATCGCCAAGATGCGCGGGAACTGACGTGGCGCGGGCCTCCAGCCCGTGTCTTTCTGATGGCGGCAGAAGAACGCGCGCGTGGAGACGAGAAGACGCGGGCTGTATGCCCGCGCCACCGTCACTCCCGGTACCGCTCGTGGTGGATCAGGTCGTCGTACGCCCCCAGGTGCATCTTCAGGATCGTCCGCCAGCGCTCCCCGCTCCAGATCGGCCCGCGTGTGATCACGCACAGGTGGTCGTAGAACCGCGCCAGGTCCGGGTCGGCGATGCGGTTCTCCCCCGCCTCGAGGCCTTCGACGTACCCCCGGGGCAGGGCCCGGGTCAGGTGCCCGGCGCGCCACTGCGTCCGGCTGTGCGGCATCATCCGCGCCAGCAGCGGGTCCGCCAGCGCCAGCACATCCACGTGGTACACCTGCGGCCCGGTCGCGTAGCCGCGGATGCCGATGTTCGGCGCCACCAGCACCGTCCCGGGCGGGATCCGGGCGTACCGCTCCATCACCGGCGACTTCGTGATGTGGAACTGCCGGCGCGGCTCGTACACCAGGTCCAGCACGGAGAGCCCGAAGGCGTAGAACCGCCGCTCGTCCGTGACGCCCCCCCACTGCTTCCCCTCCTCGAGGGCACGGTGGCGGTCGCCGTAGGCGACGGTGTTCCGGATCGGGCTCCGCGGCACGGCCAGCCCCAGCGCCGCCGCGGCCACGGCAGCCCCGATCCACGCCCCCCGCGGCAGCGTCGGGGCCGACCGCAGCACCAGGATCAGCGACGCCACCAGCGGCGCGGTCAGGAACCGCCCGGACATAAAATCCCCGCCGATCTTGACGATGTACGCCAGGTACAGCGCAACCCCCAGCGCCAGGCACGCCGCGGGCCACCACCGCCTCACCGCGGCCCACGCCCCGCAGGCGACCCCCAGCGCGATCGTCAGCAGCGTCACCGGATCCCACGCCAGCGAGTTGAGCAGGTACACCAGCCCCTGTTTCGCCAGCAGGTGCGCCGGCCAGTCGCTGTTGAGCTTGGCGTAGGCGGTGTTGGGGAGAATGAAGCCGTAGTACGCCAGCGCGAAGAGGCACCAGAGCGCCAGCGGCGCCTGCCCCAGCGCCATCACCCCCGCCGTCCGCCACCGGCGCGACCGGATCAGCTCGTACGCCAGCGCGGGCGCGGCCACCAGCCCCAGGTCCATGCGGGTGAGCGCCATCAGCGACGCCAAGAGCGACAGGACCAGCGCCCGCCGGCCGTGCCCCTGTCCCTCCCCGTCGGGCATCAGGAGCCTCAGCGCGAAGATCCCCACCAGCAGGTTCGACAGCGGGTTCTCCAGCCCGCTGGTCGAGTAGTCCACGAACGCCTTCGAGACCGTCAGCGCCAGCCCCGCGACCACCGCGCCCCAAGCCGTCAGCGCCCCCCGGCCCACCACCAAGCAGAACGCCGCGAGCGACACGGCGACCGACAGCGCCAGCCCCGTGAAGTACGCCTCGCGGGTGATCCAGTACGCGCCCGTGAACAGGAGCGTCCACAGCGGGCAGGTGTACACCTGCACCCGCTCGATGATGTTCCACCGCAGCCCCAGCCCCTTGACGGCGTTGTCCGCGACGCGGTAGACGATGTACGCGTCGTCGCAGATCCAGCCGCTGACCAGCACGACCAGCACGAACAGCCCGGCCAGCGCGGGGACCAGCCACCGGGGCCGCGGCTCCCGGATGGTCTCACCGGCCCCCGCGGACCCGCGGCTTGAAGCCGCCGCGGCCGGTTGCCGTGTCACATCGTTGCCCGGCCGTTGCTCTGGTTCGTCCATAATCTCGCAGGGAAAAGGGGTCGGCGATTGTACTCCCGGCCCACCGTGCCCCATCCCCGCTCGACACCGCCAGCCGCAACGCGCCCCCTCGCGCCTGGTACAACACCCGGCGCACAGGATCGCCCGACCCCAAGCATCCCCGGAGACCCTGCATGAAGGCACGCCAGGCACGCCCCTCGCTCCGAACGATGCCCGCCGCGCTCGCCTTCACCGCGATCGCCGCCGCCCAGGCGGCCGCGACGCCCCCGCCGCCGCTCCCCGCTTCACAGACCACGCCGGAGGCCGCCGCGCCGGCGCCCGAGCCCGAACCCACCGGCGTCGCACGGATCCAGCGCGACGCCGCGGCCCTCCGCCCGCTCGTCACCTCCGAGGTCGCCAAGCGGTTCCTCGATGCCGCGGCGTCGCTCCCCGCCATCGAGACCCGGACCCTCCACCGCGACCCTTCCGGACGCTGGCTGAGCAAGGCCGAGGTCGAGGCCCTCCCCGAGGAGCAGCGCAAGGCGATCAAATCTATCCCGATGAACGAGGACCGCTACTACAACACCAAGTACGGCTCCCCGCTCGCCTACGTCCGCGCCCTCGACCTCGCCGCGACCTGCGGTGCCGCCCCCGCGTTCTCCTCGCTCGAGGGCGCCCGCGTCCTCGACTACGGCTACGGCACCGTCGGGCACCTCCGCCTCATGGCCAGCCTGGGCGCCCACGCCACGGGCGTCGATGTGGACCCCTTCCTCACCGCCCTGTACTGCGAGGCGCCCGACACCGGGCCGGTCCCCGGCCACGGCGGCGCCCCCGATGGGTCCATCACCCTCGCCCACGGCCGCTTCCCGGCCGACGCCGCGGCCAAGGAGACCGTCGAGGCCGGCCGCCAGGGGGGCGGCTACCACCTCATCACCTCCAAGAACACCCTCAAGAACGGCTACATCAACCCCGCCGAGCCGGTGGACCGGCGCCTGCTGGTGGACCTGGGCGTCGGGCACGGGGCGTTCGTGCGTGCCCTCTACGACCTCCTCGAGCCCGGCGGCCTCGTGGTCATCTACAACCTCAGCCCGGCGCCGAGCAAGAAGGGGGAGGAGTACAAGCCCTGGGCCGACGGCCGCTGCCCCTTCAAGCGCGAGCTCTGGGAGGATGCGGGGTTCACCATCATCGCCTTCGACGAGAACGACGACGCCGCGGCGAGGGCCCTCGGGCGAGCCCTGGGTTGGGACAAGGGGGGGATGAACCTCGAATCGGATCTCTTTGGCCTATATACCATTGTGCAGAAGCCCCCTAAATAGGGGACTCAAGGACAAAGCGGAGCACGGTGGAACCCGAGCACGGACTCGGCCGCTCAAGCCGCCAAGCGAACCCGCCGACCTTCCCGGGGCCGCCAAGCCCCACGCCCGGACTTGGATTTTCGGCGTTTGGCCAGTATCATGGCACAGTCCACCAAATGAACGTAAGCTTGGTCGGACCTTGAGGGACGGCCCTCGCGGCCAACAGGGGACTTGCGAGCGGCCGACGGGGTAGGGGCGAGGGGGCGGTGGGGATGTTTCGACGCTGAGATGGACGACCCTGGCAGTACACGCGACGAGTCGCTCGAACCTCCCTCGCCTCTGACCGCGGCTGAGCAGGACGGCGAGAGCGTTGTTGTAGATATCCTTGACCCGGAGCGACGCCTCCCCGAGCCCGCACAGCGTTGGCTCGCGGCGATGTCGCGCCGGGCGGCCGCGACGCTGGAGGCCCGGGGCGAGGTCCGGGTCCGCATCGTCGGCGACGACGAGATGGACGCCGCACACCGCCGGTACATGGGCGTCCCCGGCACCACCGACGTCCTGACCTTCGACTACGCGGACGACCCCGAGCCCCCCGGTTCCGGCGGGCGGACGCTCGACGCCGACATCCTCGTCTGCGCCGATGTGGCCGCGAGGCAGGCATCGGAGCGCGGCGGCGAGACGGCGGCGGAGCTGCTCCTCTACATCGTGCACGGCATGCTCCACTGCCTGGGGCACGACGACCACGCGCCGGAGGAAGCCGCGGCGATGCACCGCCGAGAGGACGAGGTGCTCACGGCCATCGGCGTCGGCCCGGTGTACGCCCGGGACGCCGGCATGGCGGGGTGGGCGCAAGGGGGAGATGGAACGTGGGCGTGATCGGGTTCTGGCTCTTCGCGCTGGGCATCGGCCTGGGGGCGCTCTTCTCGACCCTCCACCTGGCCCTGGTTGACCTCTCGCGCGGCGCGCTGGAGGAGATCGCCACGGTGCGGAACAACCCCCGGGCGCTGGCACGCGTCCGGGCGATCCTCGAGCGCGTGAGCGACCACGCCCGCGCCGTAGCCGTCCCGCGCGTGGTCTGCGACGCCGCCGCCGTGGTCGGCGCGCTGCTGTGGATCCTCTCCCTGCGGGGCACGCCGGGGGTGGACTGGATCGACGCGACCGTCGCCGTCGCCGCCGCGGGGGCCGCGCTGTGGGTCTTCGGCATCGTGGTGCCCATGGCCCTGGCGTGGTACGTCGGCGAGCGGATGGTCTACGCCTTCTCCGGCGTCATCCGCGCCTCCTTCCTGCTGCTGACGCCCCTGCACGTCCTGCCCGCGACGGTCAACGAGGTGGTCCGCCGCCTCGCCGGAGCCAAGAGCGGCGACCAGGCGGAGGTCCTGGAGGCCGAGCTGCTCAGCGTCGTCGAGGAGGGCGAGCGCGAGGGGCAGTTCGACGAGGCCGAGCGCGACATGATCGAGGCCGTCTTCGAGTTCCGCAACCTCACCGCCGAGCAGGTGATGACCCCGCGGACCGAGATCGAGGCCTTCGAGCTCACCAACGACCTCGGGGCCGTCACCCGCATCATCCGCGAGACCGGCCACAGCCGCATCCCCGTCTACGAGGGGAGCCTCGACAACATCGTCGGCATCTTCTACGTCAAGGACCTGATGCGCTGGCTCGCCGGCGAGGGGGCCCGCTCCAACGGCAAGCCCTTCGACCTGCGCGAGATCCTCCGCCCCGCCCTCTTCGTCCCCGAGACCAAGCCCGTCCGCGAGCTGCTCCGCGAGCTGCTGGCCAAGAAGGTCCACATCGCCATGGTCGCCGACGAGTACGGCGGCATCTCCGGCCTGCTGACCATCGAGGACATCGTCGAGGAGATCGTCGGCGAGATCCACGACGAGTACGAGGACCACGAGCCGGAGGACGAGGTCCGCGTCGAGGTGAAGCCCGACGAGTTCGCAGCGGTCATCGACGCCCGCGCCTACATCGACGACGTCAACGACGCCCTCGAGCCCCTGCGCCTCCGCCTCCCAGAGGGGGACGACTACGACACCGTCGGCGGCTTCGTCGTCACCACCCTCGGCCGCATCCCCGAGCCGGGGGAGACCTTCACGCACGAGCGGGCCACGCTGACCGTCCTGGAGTCCACCCCCACCCGCGTCGTCCGCGTCCGCGTCGAGGTCCCCGCCTTCGAGCCGGAGCGCCCCGTCGAGGCCGGCGCCTCCCGCGCCGACCAGGGCGGCGACGGCGACAACGGCCTGGGGCGCGGCGGCAAGTAGCCCCCGCCGGGCGGGCGTATCCTCCCGGCGATGTCCGACGACAGCGCCAACCCCACGGACCCGAGCCTCGGCTCCGCCGCCATCCACGCCCCCTGGCGGCTGAAGTACCTCGAGTCTCTCGACGCCAAGGAGAAGAGCCGCCCCGCGCCCCCGCAGGACGACCCCGGCGGCGCCTCCTCCTTCCTCCGCGACTACTGGCTCGCCCCGCAGGACGACGAGAAGAACCACGTCATCGTCCGCGCCGACGGCGGCTCCGCGACCGGCGGCATGATCCTGCTCAACGCCTACCCCTACGCCAACGGCCACCTGCTGGTGGCCCTGGGCGAGGGCCGGCCCCGCCTGCTCGACTACACCCCCCATCAGCGGGCCGCCCTCTGGCGGCTCACCGACGTCGCGGCCGCGCTGATGGACGCCGCCCTCGAGCCCCAGGGGATCAACTTCGGCATCAACCAGGGCCGCGCCGCGGGCGCGGGCATCCCGGGGCACCTGCACGTCCACCTCGTGCCGCGATGGCAGGGGGACGTCAACTTCATCACCGTGGTGGCGAAGGTCCGCGTGATCCCGTCGTCGCTGGAGGCGATGGCCGCCCGCTACCGGGCCGCGTGGGAGCGGATCCGGGCCGACTGGACGCTCTGAGTCCGCCGGATCAGCGCCCGTCGCCCCGCCGGACGATCACCGGGACGCTGATGCGCCACGTCCAGTTGCTCGGCGTCCCCGTCCACCAGAGCACCGCGTCCGGGTCCGCCGCGGGGGCGGGGTCGATCGCGACCGGCAGCCGCACGAACTTCGCCGTGCGCGCCGGCCCCCCCGCGGAGCCGTCCCTGCGGAGGGCCGCGACCAGCGACGCGAGCACCGACTCGCGGTCCTCGAGGCTGACGGCGTAGACCGCGGCGGGCTGGCTCATCGGCGGCGTCCAGCGCGGCAGCTCCATCGGCACCCGCGGCCCCGGCCCCAGCGCGGGGGCAAAGGGCGCATCGCCCGCAACGGCGGTCGTGGGCGAGCCCAGCATCATCGGCGTGGGCAGACCGAGCTCCGGCACGAAGTTCGGGCTCCACAGCGCGGCGATCGTCTCGAATCCCGCATCGATCGGGCCCCCCACAACCCCGCCGTCGATCCGCCGCCACGGGGCGCTCCGCCCCATCCCCCCGCTCATCCCCGAGCCCGCCAAGGCCTCCACCCGCATCACCGCCGCATCCACATCCGCCGACTCGACGACGATCGCCAGCAGCCCGCGACGGGCAAGCTCGACCGCCATCGCCGGGGTGATCTCGTCCCGCTCGGGCCCGGCAGCCGCCGACGCCGGCGTCGCCACGGCCAGCGCGGCATCGCTGACCGCGCCGGTCACCGCCGCGCCGGTCGCGGCGAGCGACTCGACCTCCCCCACCGCCGCGGCGACCTCGACCCCGACCTCCGGCTCCGTCGGCGCGGCCACCTCCGGTGCGGAGGCGACCTCCACCGGCGGCAACGCGGGCTCGTCGATCGCCACCGGCTCGGAAACATCTTCGGGCGTGTTCAGCGCGATCGGCCCACCACCACCCCCGGGACCGGCCGCGTTCGACGCCCGCTGATAGCTCGTGTAACCCCAGTACCCGCCCCCGGCGAGCAGCGCGACCGCCGCGGCGGCGACAAGTCCACGTCCCGCGGGGCTCCGCCAGATCCGCGCGACGATCGGCCCGCGCGAGGGGCGCAAGCGCGACACCGGCAGGCTCGCCGGCTCCGCCGACCCCGCCACATCGCTCAGCCCCAGCAGCGCCTGCCGCTCGAGGATCGCCTCCACCCGCTCCGCCAGTTCGGGCGGGGCCTGGACGTCGCCCATGGCCATCAGCCGCCGCCGGTCTTCCTGCATCGCGGCCACGAGCCGGGCCAGGCGCGGGTCGCGCGCCAGCGCCGCGGAGACCACCGCCCCCCGCGCCGGCGGCAGGACGCCCTCGATGAACTCGAGCAGCTCGTGCTCCAGGATGTGTCCGTTCAGCTCGCTCATGTGCCTCGCTCCCCCTCCCCCTCTCCCCCCCCGCTCGTCCCCTGTTCCACTGCCTCTCTCAGGGCCAGACGGGCCCGGAAGAGCCGACTCTTGACCGTCCCCACCGCGATGTCGAGCACCTGGGCGATCTGGTCGTAGTCGAGCCCCTGGACGTCCCGCAGCACAAGGATCGACCTTTGTTCGGCATTGAGCCCCGCCAGAGCGGCGGCCACACGAGCGTACTGCTCGGAGAGTTCGACGCCTTGCCCCGGCCCTGGTTCCCTCCACCTCATCCCCCCTCCCCCGGCGAGCCCGTCCGCCGCCCCCTCCACCCCGTCCAGGCTGGCGTGCCGGCGCAGCTTCTGGGACCGCTTCCACGACAGGCAGGTGTTCATGGTCACCCGGATCAGCCAGGTGGAGAGCTTGGACCGGCCGTCGTAGGAGCCGAGCCCCTGGATGATCTTCACAAAGGCGTCCTGCGTCAGGTCCGCCGCGGCGTCGCGGTCCCCCACCATCCGCAGGCAGACGGCGAAGAGCCGGTCCTGGTACCGGGCGATCAGCAGCGACCAGGCGCGTGGGTCGCCGGAACGGATCGCGGCGACGAGAGCCTGATCGTGGGCGTCGGCGGAGGATGGGACGCCCGCGCGGCCGGCGACCCCGGCGTCACGCGCGGCGGGGGGCGTCGGGCGTCGGGATGAGCCGGGGGTCGTGGGCAAGGGGACTCGCTGCGGCGCGTGGGGCTCATAGCAGGAAGGCGGGACGCTCTCCTTCGGCGTTCGGCCTCTGCGTTCAACATACCCTATTCGCGGGCGGAGCCCCACCGGCCGCACCCGACCGCTCCCAGGGCCGAGTAAGATGAGCCGATGAGCCGCACCTTCCCAGTGGTCCTGATGCGGCAGCCAGGGGGGGGCTACTTCGTACAGTGCCCGGCGTTGCCCGGGTGCTCCAGCCAGGGAGCGTCGGTGGACGAGGCGCTGGCCAACATCAAGGAAGCGATCGCGCTTGCCGTCGAGGACTGGGAATCGACCGAGCGAGAGGTGAGAGTCTTGTGATTCCGGATGCCATCAAAGACCGTCTGTCCGCGGCCCCGTTCCGGCCCTTTGTGCTGAAGATGGGGAGCGGCGAGAAATTTGTTGTCCGCCACCCGGAGTTCGTCTCGCTCTCCCCCGGTGGGCGGCGGCTGATCCTGTGGGTTGGTCGGGAGCAGGCGGTGGATGTCGATGTGCTGCTGATCGAGTCGATCCAGGAGGCGCCCGGGAACGGGAATCGCAGGCGGCGGTCGGCATGAGCGCTTCCAGCCCCTACGACACGTACACCTCCCCCCTCGCCGAGCGCAACGCCTCGCCGGAGATGCTCCGCATCTGGTCGCCGCGGCACAAGTTCCAGACGTGGCGGAAGATCTGGCTCGCCGTCGCCGAGGCCCAGCACGAGCTCGGGCTGCCGGTGACGAAGGAGCAGGTCGAGGAGCTGCGGGCGAACCTCGAGGTCACCGACGAGGACATGGAGCGGGCCAAGGAGCACGAGCGGCGCCTCCGCCACGACGTCATGGCCCACGTGCACGCGTGGGGGGACCGGTGCCCGAGGGCGAAAGGGATTATCCATCTGGGGATGACGAGCGAGGATGTCGGGAGCAACGCGGACATCATCCTCGTTCGGCAATCGATGGACCTGGTGCTCACGAAGATTGCTCGCGTGGTCCTCGCCCTTGGCGAGTTCGCGCACGAGTGGACGCACACGCCGGCTCTCGGATTTACGCACTACCAGCCCGCGCAGCCAACCACCGTCGGCCGGCGTGCCGCGAACTGGGCGAGTGACCTCGACCTCTGCCGCGGACGCATCGGCAACTCGGCCTCGTTGATCCATCCACGCGGCTTCCGGGGCGCCACCGGAACCCAGGCGTCGTTTCGAGAGCTCTTCGGCGGCCGCTCCTCAAGCATTGACGAGTTTGAAACCCGTGTGCTGATGCGGCTGGATCCTTGGGACATCAGCGACGATGAGCGGCTCGCTCGCACTACCTACTCATCGTTCGCGAGGAACCTCACCGGCCAGACCTACCCCCGCGTCATCGACACCTTCGTCCTTGCTGACCTCGCCTCCACCGCCTCCGTCCTCCACAAGATCGCCACCGACATCCGCCTCCTGTCCAATCGAAAAGAACTCGACGAGCCCTTCGGCGAGAAGCAGATCGGCTCGAGCGCCATGCCCTACAAGCGCAACCCCATGCGCTGCGAGCGGATCTGCGGGCTCTCGCGGTTTGTCATGAACCTCGTCGGCAACGCCTACGACACCGCCGCGACGCAGTGGCTGGAGCGCACGCTCGACGACTCGTCGAACCGGCGTCTCTCCCTCCCTGAGGCCTTCCTCGCCCTCGACGGTGCGCTCGACCTCATGCACAACGTCGCCGGCGGCCTTGAGGTCCACGAGGCGACCGTCCGCGCCAACCTCATGGCCGAGCTGCCGTTCATGGCCAGCGAGAACATCCTCATGGCCGCGGTGAAGGCCGGCGGCGACCGGCAGGAGCTGCACGAGGTGATCCGCCGGCACGCCCAGGAGGCGGGGCTTCGCGTCAAGAAGGAGGGCAAGCCCAACGACCTCATCGACCGCCTCAAGGCCGACCCGCACTTCGCGAAGGTCAACTTCGACGAGGTGCTGGACCCGATGGCCTACGTCGGCCGATCGGTCGAGCAGGTGGACCGGTTCCTGAAGGAGGTCGTTGAGCCGCTGCGCGAGCAGTACGGCGAGGCGCTCAAGGGGCTGGCCGCGACCGAGCCGCGGGTGTAACCCCTCCGCGGCGGCCTATCGCAGCATCCCGCGCTTCCGCAGGTACTCCAGCAGCAGCGTCTCCAGCTCCGTGTCCGAGCGGATCAGCGCGTACGACATGCCGCGGGAGGTGCAGAAGGTCTTGAGGTCCGTGGTGTAGCGGTCCACGGCCTCCTTGTACTTCTTGAGCAGCTCCGCGGTGATCGTCACCTCCGCCTCGCGCCCGGTCTCGACGTCCGTCAGCCGCAGGTCGCCCAGGATCGGCTCGCCGTCGGTTGCCCCCGGCGCGCCGGGGTCGAGCTCGCCGGGGGAGAGGATCTGCATGCAGTACGTGTCGTAGCCGCCGGCGCCCCCGGCCAGGTAGCGCAGCCCCTCCTCGTACCCCTCGTGGATGAGGAAGTCCGACAGCACGACCATCACGCCCTTGCCGGTCCGCGACAGCGCGATGGCCTTGAGGGCGGAGGTGAAGTCGCCGCGGCCGCCGAGGGATTCCTCCACGCCCGTCGCGGGGCGCGTCACCCCCGCGTCCGTCGCCCCCGGCGGCGCGCTCCCCGCCGACGCCACGGCGTCGAGCAGGAACTGCCCGAGCCGCTGGATGTTCCGCCGGCCGCGCATCGGCGGGAGCCGCTGAAGCCGCTTCGCATCAAAGACGGACACCGCGAGGCGGTTGTTGTTCACCAGCCCGATGTACCCCAGCGCCATCGCGAGCCGCTGCGCGAACAGCAGCTTGTTCCCCTCACCGGTGGCCGCTCCGCCCGCCGTCGTCCCCGCGTCCATCGACGCCGAGGCGTCGAGCACGATGTGCAGCGCGAGGTCCTCCTCCTCCTGGAAGATCTTGATGAAGAACTTGTCCAGCCGGGCGAAGACGTTCCAGTCGATCCGCCGCAGGTCGTCGCCGGGGACGTAGTTGCGGTGGTCGGCGAACTCGACGCTCTGGCCGCGGCGCTTGGACCGCCGCTCCCCGTGCAGCCGCCCGGCGAAGACCCGGCGCGACAGCAGGTCGAGCCGGTCGAGCCGCGCCGAGAGCGCGGGGGAGATCAGCTGATCGATGCTGGTGGGTCGCTTGGCGGTCGAGGCGAGCACGCGGAGATGTTAGCCCGCGGCGGGGAAGAGGTTTCACCACGGAGTCACGGAGATCACGGAGCGGTCACGGAGAGGAAGAAAGTCGGGGTTCCAAGACAGGCAGGACAAGAAGACCGCTCAACCTCCCCAGCACTCGAACGCTCCCACGCCCCCTCCCGCCCCTCTTCAAACCCCAAAATGCTAAGTCAAAGCATGCAACGAGAGCACAGGGATCTTCCCAACCGCTCCGTGCCCTCCGTGACTCCGTGGTGAAACCTCTTACCTCTTCGAATCCCGGATCTTCCGCCAGTTCTCCGCCCCCTTGCCGTCGGCGTACTCCCAGACGGTCACCTTCAGCCGCTTGACGCCCCACTTGCGGGCGATCTCGTGCGTCGGGTAGAGCACGTCCAGGCGGTGGCCCTTGATCGCCCCGCCGCGGTCCAGCACCGGCACGATCTCCCCGCCGGCGTAGCCGGGGACGGTGATCATCGACCCCATCGGCAGGATCCGCGTGTCCGCGGCGACGAGCTGCATGCCGTTGGTCCACACCGAGTGCAGCGACGCGGTGATCCCGTCGGCCCACTTGCCGCACGAACGCTCGTCCGGCGAGTACGCCGTCACCGTCATCCACATCGTCCGCGCCGGACGCACCGGGCGGCCGTTGAACCAGCGGATCTCCGTGCTGTCCTCCATCCCCGCCGGGATCTCGGCGATGAAGACCGCGTCGTCCGCCGCGGCCACATCCACATCGACCGCCGCGGCCTCGACCCCGGCCGGCTCGACCGGCGCGGGCTCCGCCCTTCTTGTCAGCGGATCGGCGGCGAGCGGGGCGGGCTCGGCCGCGGGGATGGCGGCGACCGCCGCCACGGGGCCGTCGATCGCGGCCAGGGCGGCCAGGTTCCCGCGGGACTGCATCTCCTTCGTAACGATCGCCGACAGGACGACGATGGTCGTCAGCGAGGCCAGCCCGAGCCCCTCCAGGATGCGCGACAGAACGGCGCGGCGGCGGGCCCCCGGGATGTGCGGCATGCTCGGTTCGCGTGTCTTCACTTGTTGCTCCCAACCACGAGTCGCAAGCGGTCGCCTTTGACCGCGCCGCGCCACGCCCTTCTTCCCCTGTCCCCGGATGCCCCCGCCCCAGTCCCTCCGACAAGCCCCTCCTCACCGGCGGCGGCTCACCCGCTCCCTCTTCGGGTGGGCCGTGCCTCTGATCGCGGGGGACCGGCGGGCTGACGAGCCCGGCTGCCCGGCCGCGACGGTGATTCAGGGTACCTGAACATACCGTGTGGGTCGGAAAAAAAATTCAAGTTCCCGGGCCATCGGCCACTTTGGGAGACAGCTTAAGCCGCCTGCGCCGCTCGGGAGGGCAACGCCGCGCCATAGTCCCATAACTTTTGCCCTGGCCGAGACTTACGCACACACACGACCGGACGATTCTGCGGCCGCTCCCGCGGGGTCGTAGCATGGCCCCCATGACCCCGCGGAGCCCAGTTGGATGACCCCGGCGGATGTAATCCTGGCGGCCCTGCTGGGCCTGATCGCCGGTCTCCTGGGCGGACTCGCTGGAATCGGGGGGTCGATGATCATGCTCCCCGGGCTGCACATGCTCTTTGGGGACGATCCGATCCAGATTCACCACCGCTACATGGCCGCGGCGATGGTCGTCAACGTCACCGTCGCGGTGCCGGCGATGCTCAGGCACCGCGCCGCCGGGGCGGTGCGCGGGGACCTGGTGGCGCCCCTGCTGACGGGCGCGATCGTGGGGATCATCGGTGGGGTCTTGGTGAGCAACCTGTTTAATGGGGCTGCGCTGCGCTACATGCTCGCGGCGTTCATCGCCGTCTACAGCCTGCTGAACCTGGTGCGGATCCTCCTGGGGACCCCGGAGCCGCTGCCGCACCACGAACGGGTGGGGACGGCGGGGCTGGTCGCGGCCGGGTGGGTGACGGGGACGGTGGCGGGGCTGCTGGGGCTGGGGGGCGGGGTGGTGATGGTGCCGCTGCTGCAGGTGGCCTGCCGCGTGCCGCTGAGGCAGTCGATCGCGACCAGCTCGGCGGTGATCTGCGTGACGGCGACGGTGGGGGCGGGGCTGAAGCTGGGGACGCTGCACCGGGTGGGCGAGTCGGTGCCGGCCGCGCTGCTGCTGGCGGCGCTGATGGCGCCGACGGCGATCGCCGGCGGGCTCATGGGGGCGCGGCTGACGCACGCGCTGCCGATCCGGTGGGTGCGGGCGGCGGTGACGGCGCTGCTGATCCTCGCGGCGGCGAAGCTGGCGGGGCTTTGGTAAAGGGCGGAAAGCGCAAGTGAGAAGAACGCCGGTGCAGCGGCGCCAGCCGCTTCTGCTCTGCGCTTTGCACATTTCGCTTTGCGCTCTCCCTCACGCCCCCGTCGGCGCCATGCCGCGTTCGGGCTCGGCGGCGTCGGCGGGGCCGTGGGGCGGGTACTTGCCGGCGCTGGCGGTGCGGAGGTGCTCGCGCAGCTCGATCCGCATGCGGTCCACGATCTGGGCGAGGTGGGCGAGCCCGGCGTCGGGGCCCATGGCGACCAGGTCGTCGTAGCGGACGACGGGGCCGATCTTGGAGGCGACGCGCTTGCCCAGCAGCGCGGGGGCGCGGCGGTGGCGGGGCCAGGCGTCGAAGCACCCCTCGACGGCGACGGGGAGGACGTCGCACTTCGCGCGGCTCAGCAGCAGCCACGCGCCCCGCTTGAAGGGCGTCATCGCGCCGTCCTCGGAGCGGGAGCCCTCGGGGAAGATGACCAGGCAGCGGCCGGCGCGGAGCTGCTCGATGGCCGTGCGGATCGCCGCGGCGTCCCCCTGCTGCTCCTTGATCGGCACCGCGTTGAGCGAGCGCAGCAGCCAGGCGAAGAGGCGGTTCTTGAACAGCGTGTGCCGCGCGAGGTAGACGGGGTGGCGGTTGCGGATGCTCAGGCCCACCAGCGGCGGGTCGAGGAAGGACTGGTGGTTGGCGACGATCAGCAGCGGCCCCTCCTGCGGCACCGGGGCCTCGGCGAAGCGGCGCATGCGGTAAAAGAGGATGAAGATCGTCTGCACGACGAGGTAGCAGGCCTCGTAGAAGAGCATCGAGGCCAGCGGCTGGGTCGGGTCCTTGCGGCGCAGACGTCGAAACATTACGCGTGACCCGGCCAGCTTCGGCCGCTCCCGGTGGGGGCCGGCGCGGCCGCGCCGCCGCGGACCCGTTCGCGCACGATCCGCTCGAGGGTGGAGACCACCTGGTCGAACGAGAGGTGCGAGGTGTCGATACGCTCCGCGTCGGCGGGGCAGACCAGCGGCCCGACGAGCCGCGTGGAGTCGCTGCGGTCGCGCTCGATGATCTCCTCCACCAGCGCCCGCTCGTCCACCTGCTGCCCGGCGCGGCGGAGCTGCTCGGCCCGGCGGGCGGCGCGGACCTGCGGGGAGGCGTCGAGGTAGAACTTCACGTCCGCCTCCGGGAAGACCACCGACCCCTGGTCGCGCCCCTCGCTGACCAGCCGGGGGTGCTCCGCGGCGATCTGCCGCTGCCGCTCGACCATCAGCCGGCGGAGCGCGGCGATGCCGGCGATCGGCGAGACGACCGCGGTGACGTCCGGGTCGCGGATCCGCCCCATCACGGGGAGGCCGTAGGCGATCAGCGACGGCGGATCAGTGGACCAGTCGAAGTGCAGGTCGGCCGCGAGCACGGCCGCGACCAGGTCCTGCGGCCGGTCCGGGGGGATCTCCTGGTCGATGGCGATGGCCGCGGCGGCGCGGTACATCGAGCCGGTGTCGAGGAAGTCCAGCCCGAGCCGGCGGGCCAGCTCGCGCGCCACGGTGGACTTGCCCGTCCCCGCGGGGCCGTCGATGGTGATGATGACCGGCCCGCCCCCGGCGAGCGTCGAGCCTGCACGGCTGTCGCCCAGCGCGGGGGTCATTCCTTCGCCGCCTCCGGGCCGACGGCGGCCTCCAGCAGGGCGCGGGTGTGGGCGATCCCCTCGGCCGGGTCGCCCCCGCCGCGGTAGTCGATCGCCAGCGTCCCGGTGTAGCCGACGGAGGCGACGACCTTGGCGTATTCCCCCAGGTTGTACGCCTCGTGCACCGGCCCTTCCTTTTTCGTGGTCTTGAAGGCCAGGGAGGAGGCGGTGACGCCGGCGGCGTAGGGCGTCAGCCGGCGGAGGAAGTAGGCGGGGTCCTCGGCCTTCGAGGCGGTCTCGAAGTCGGGGAAGGTGCCGATGCGGAAGCCGCCGACCTTCTTGATCAGGTCCGTCACCCGGTCGGGGTGGGCGGTCAGGCCCGGGTGGGACATCAGCAGCAGGTTGATCTCGAGCCGGTCGGCCGTCTGGAGGGCCTGCCGGAGGCGCTCGGCGGCGTAGGACATGGCGTCCTCGGAGTCGGGGCCGGAGACGGCGACGGCCGCGGCGTTGCACCCCAGGCGGTGGGCGGCCCGGGCGACGCGGACCAGCCGGTCCACCGCGGCGTCGCCCAGGTCGTCGTCCGGGTCCGCCAGCGGCTGGGGCTCGGACTCGATCAGCACGAGGCAGGGGCAGGAGGCCTTGTCGGCGGCCTCGCGGAGCTGGTCCAACCGCTCAAAGTCGGCCCCCACGAGCATGGATGTGGCCACGTTGAGCCCGAAGAGGTTCAGGTGCTCGCGGGCGTAGCGGGGCAGGTCGGTCAGCGTCAGCGGCTGGCCGCCGTCGGGGCGCTGCCGGCGCATGTACGGGGCCAAGGATGTCGCGGCAAGAGTCAGGAGCATTTCTGGCGGCACTGTAACCGCCTCGAATGGCCCTTGCCAGACGGGCCGCTCAAAGGCCTCACCGGATGCCGGGGAATCGCATCCCGGCTAGGCGCGGCTAGCATGTGGGCTCCCGCGGCCGGACGCTGGCGGCCCGGGAGGCGGAACCCCAGCGCCCCCTCCTGAACCCCCCCTTCAAAGGACGACCGTCCATGTCCATGCCGACCGACCGGGTCTACTCCGAGACGCACGAGTGGCACAAGCTCGATGGCGACACGCTGACCCTGGGCCTGACACGCTACGCCGTGGAGCAGCTCACCGACGTCACCTACGTCGAGCCCAAGCCGGTGGGAACGAAGGTCGGGCCGGGGGACACCGTCGGCGAGGTCGAGTCGGTCAAGACCACCAGCGACGTCTACTCCGCCGTGGCGGGGGAGATCGTCGAGGTCAACCAGAAGCTCGTGGACGACCCGTCGCTGCTCAACAGCGACCCGTACGAGGCCGGGTGGCTGGTGAAGATCAAGGTGACGGACCAGGCCGGGCTCTCCGGCCTCATGGACGCGGAGGCGTACGCGAAGCAGTACGGCGCGTGAGCCCGGCGAGGCCCGAAGGGAAACCGCCGGCCGCGCTCGGTGCGGCCGGTGGCTCGCAGGCTAACCGGGCGAGGACGGAGCAGGGCCCTGGAGAGCTATGGTGAGTGTGATCGCAAGGCCTGACGCCGCTCTTGCCGCCGAGGGGGCCGCCGCGACGGCCCCGACGATGAGGAAGCCGGGTGGGATGATCCGCTGCGCGAACGTCTTCAAGACTTACCGCACCGGGGACCGGGTCGTCGAGGCGCTCCGCGGGGTGAACCTGTCCATCGACGGCCCGGGGTTCTACGGGATCATGGGCGCCTCCGGCAGCGGCAAGAGCACGCTGCTGCACCTGCTGGCCGCCCTGGACAAGCCGGACACCGGGGAGCTGCTGATCGACTCCAAGCCCCTCCAGGGGCTCTCCGAGCGCGAGCTGACGAGCTTCCGCCAGCGGCACATCGGGATCGTCTTCCAGCAGTTCAACCTCATCCCGACGCTGACGGCCCGGGAGAACGTCGAGCTCCCCGGGCTGCTGGCGGGGGACGACCCGCGCCGGCTGCGGGAGCGCAGCGAGAGCCTGCTCCGCGCCCTGGGCGTCCACGAGCGAGCGATGCACCGGCCCGATGCGCTCAGCGGCGGGGAGCAGCAGCGGGTGGCGATCGCCCGGGCCCTGCTGTTCGCCCCCCCGGTGCTGCTGGCCGACGAGCCGACGGGGAACCTGGACTCGGCCAGCAGCGAGAAGCTCTGGACGCTGCTGGGGGACCTGGCGGCGGACCGGGAGATGACCGTGCTGATGGTCACGCACGAGCCGGCCGCGGCGGCGCACTGCCGCAAGGTCTTCGTGCTCCGCGATGGGCGCGTGACCGGGCACATCGACACGGAGGGCCTGGATGCGGCCGGCGTGGCGTCTCAGTATCAAGAGCTTGTACGAGCGGCGTAGCCGCACCGCCCTGCTGGTCGCCACGGTGGCCCTCTCCGCCGCGTTGATCGCGGCGGTGACCAGCGCGATGGCCTCGGTGCAGGCCGGGATCCAGCGCCGGGTCGAGGCGACCGTCGGCGCGGCCGACCTGCGCATCCAGCACGTCGGCAAGCGGCTCTTCGACGCCGCGCTGCTCCGCGAGGTCGAGGCCTGGCCCGAGGTCGCCCTCGCCGTCGGCCGCGGCCAGGACGCCATCCCGCTGGAGAACCCCCGCACCGGGGAGGACGCCTCCACCATCGGCAACGGGCTCATGCTCGACCGCGAGTACCGCCTCCGCCCGCACACCGTCCAGAAGGGGCGGGCCGTGCAGGGGATGGGGGAGATCGCGCTGGACCCCCAGTCCGCCGAGGCGCTCGGGGCCGAGGTCGGCGACGTGCTCAACGTCGTCCGCTTCGGCACGCCCGTGAAGCTCGAGGTCGTCGGCGTCGTCTCGCAGGCGGCGATGGGGACGATCTCTCGCCCGGAGTCGTTCGTCAGCCTCGAGCAGCTCGCCGAGATCAACGGCCTCCCCGGGCAGCTGCGGGAGATCGACATCCTGCTCAAGCCGGGCGTGGACGCCGCCGCCGTCGCCGAGGCCCGCGCCGGGGAGATGGAGCGGGGGCTGCTGCTGGCCCCGACGAGCAAGATCACCTCCGGCCTGCAGAAGAACATGCAGGGGAGCCAGATCGGGATGATGATCGCGGCGACGCTGGCGTTCCTCGCCGCGGCGTTCATCATCACCACCGGCCTGACCACCGACATGACCGAGCGGCAGCGGGAGCTGGCGATCGTCCGCTGCCTCGGGGGGACCAAGCCGCAGCTCGCCGAGGCGCAGCTCGTCGCCGGGGGGATCATCGGGCTGCTGGGGGCGCTGATCGGCGTGCCGCTGGGGGTCGGGGCGGCCGCGGCGGTGATCTCCTGCTTCCCGGACCAGCTCCCGGCGGGGTTCTTCCTGTCGTGGCTGGGGATCGGCCTGAGCATGGGCGGGGCGCTGATGGCCGGGCTGGTGGGGGCGAGCTGGCCGGCGATCCGGGCCATGCGGACCAGCCCGCTGGAGGCGCTGCGTGTGCGGGCGCGGCGGCCGCGGGCGACGGGGCTGGTCCTGTGCGCGGTGCTGGGGCTGCTGGGGGCTGCGGTGCACATCTCGATCCTGACGCTGCTCAAGGACCCCACGCTGGTCTTCTGGGGGGATATCACCGTCGGCGTGCCGTCGATGTTCGCGGGGTACTTCCTGATGGCGGTGCCGGTGACGATCGCCGTGGTGTGGCTGGCGGGGCCGCTGGTCTCGCGGGCGCTGGGCCTGCCCAGGGGGCTGCTGGGGCGGACGGTGGCGAACACGCCGTACCGCCACGGCTTCACCGCCGCGGCGATGATGGTGGGGCTCGCGCTGCTGGTGTCGATCTGGACCAACGGCCGGTCGGTGCTGCGCGACTGGCTCGACGCCCTGACCTTCCCGGACGCGTTCGTCTACGGCCGGTCGATGACCGAGAAGACCCAGCGGCAGATCGAGCAGATCCCCGGCGTCCGCGGCACGGTGGCGATCACGCTCCAGTCGGTGGACCCGGAGAACGCCTTCGGCATCCCCGGCCTGAGCCGCTACCGGACGACGTTCATCGCCTTTGAGCCCGAGCCGTTCTTCGAGATGACGAGGCTGACGTGGGAGGAGGGTGACCCGCGGACCGCCCAGCGGCGCCTCGCCGAGGGGGACGCGGTGCTGGTCGCCAAGGAGTTCAAACTCACCCGCGGCCTGGGCGTCGGCGACACCATCGACCTGACCTTCGAGGGAAAGGAGTACCCCTTCGAGATCGTCGGCGTGGTCAACTCGCCGGGGCTGGACATCGTCAACAAGTTCTTCGACATCGGCGAGGAGTACCTCCAGCAGTCGGTCAGCGCGGTCTTCGGCAGCCGCAGGGACCTGCTGGAGAAGTTCGGCAACGACGCGATCAACCTCATCCAGATCGACATCGACCCGGAGGCGGACGACAAGGAGGTCGTGAAGCAGGCGCGGCGGGTCGCGGGGGTGATCAACGCCGGCAGCGGGCGGGAGATCAAGGCGGAGATCACGACGTTCCTGAGCGCGACGCTGCTGATCTTCACGATCATCGCGGTGGGGGCGATGCTGGTGGCGTGCTTCGGGGTGGCGAACCTGATCATCGCGGGGATCCAGCAGCGGCAGTTCGAGTTCGGGGTGCTGCGGGCCATCGGGGCGCAGCGCGGGGTGGTGACGCGGCTGGTCCTCGGCGAGGCGGTGGTGATCGCGCTGGTGGCGTGCCTGCTGGGGACGCTGATGGGGATCCAGGGGAGCTGGGCGGGCCAGCGGGTCTACAAGCTGCTGCTTGGGCTGGACCTGAAGGTGACGCTCCCGTGGGCGGCGATCGCCGCGGGGTGGGCGATCCTGACGGCGATCACGCTGGGCGCGGCGTGGCCGGCGATCTGGCGGCTGGCGAAGCGCGAGCCGCGGGAGCTGCTGGGGGCGATGAAGGGGTAGGTGCGCCGCACCCTTCGTCCCGACGCGTGAGTTCACCCCGGAGCTTGCGCCGCAAGCGACTCGGCCTCGCCGCATTCGGGGCAGACGATTCCGCGCGGCAGCCCGGCGAGTTCGTACCCGCACCGACGGCAGAGCCGGTCCGGCGCCATCGCCGGGAGCAACTGATCCGCGCGGAACGACTCGCGCCCCATCCACGCCAGTAGTCCGAAGAGGATCACCGGCGGCAAGCACGGGCTCCCGACGACGGCGAACACCCAGTGCCCCACCCACGCGGGCTTGCCGCCCGGGGCGACGATGTCAAAGTCCGCGTGGCCCGCCCACAGCACGGCGTGGCACATCGCCCACGCGCCCATCGGCAGGAGCCCGCAGACCGGGGTGAGCAGGAGGACGCGCAGGTCCGGTCCGCCGCGAGGCAGCAGCGGCGGGCGCGGCGGGGGCTGGAGCCGGTTGTGCAGCGCCACGAAGGCCACGCACACCAGCGCGAGCACGAGGAGGCAGCCGAGCGCGGCCCCCCCGATGATGATCGCCGCATACCCCAGGACCGCGAAGTACTCCAGCATGTCGAAGAACGGCTCGCCGCCGGGGACCACAACGCTCGCGGCGATCATCCCGATACCGAGCGATGCCGCCGCGAGTCCCATCACCGCGGCAGGGAGGGCGGGTACCAGGACCGCCGTCGCCGCCAGCCGCCAGGGAACGACGGCGAGCAGCGCGGCGCGGGAGAGGTGGCCGAAGAACACGGGCGGGGCTCCGGGATGCGGGCGGCGATCTGCGGAGGGTACTGAAATGTGTCGGACTTCGTGCGAGAGGCGGCGAATGCGCGGTCGCGCGGAGTGGGTGTGGGAGCGATCGCATGATCAGGGATCCGGCGTCGCCCGCGGCGGACCAAAGAACGCCGCGGCGTGGCCGTAGCGGGTCTCGGTGACCTCGCTCGCCACATCCTCCCATCGCGTGGTCGTCGAGGTCAGTTCAACGTCGCGGATGCGGCCGTCGGGGCCGGTGACGCGGCCGGTGGTTCGGGTGCGCTCGGTGACCGGCATGTGGGCGGTGACGGTGCGCGTGGACCGCATCGGCTCGGTCCGGCCCCAGAGGACGGCCGTGGCGCCGATGGTGCGGGCAAACGCGGCGGCCCGCTCCTCGCCGTGGGCCGAAGCGTCGAAGAACCACGACCGCCCCAGCAGGCGCATGCCGGCGTGCTCCTGGACCGTCATCGCCTCCTCGAAGGAGACCCGCTCGATGCGCATCTCCGCGTCGGCGTTCATCGGCCCGGTCATCGCCGCGGCGGACTGGAAGTGCTCCGCCCACGGATTGGAACAACCGGCCATCGCGGCCGCGACCAGAACCACGAACACGACGACCCGTGTTGGAGCGAGCGCCGGCATGAGGGGAGCTTACCCGAAGTGTGCGTCCGCCAGAAGGGGCGCTCCTCAAAGGAAGATGTATACTGCGGCGCGATGGCCGGCGGCCACTCCACCCCGGACGGCTTGGTCTGCGCCGCCTGCGGCTACCCGCTCCACGGGCTCAACCGGTCCGCGCCCTGCCCGGAATGCGGCGGGCGGGAGCGAAGCGACTCGGGGATCGGTCGAGGAGGGCGGTGGTGGCGGGTGCTCGCGCTGGCCGCGTCCCTTCCGGTGCTCCTGCTCGCGCTGATGGTCGCCGCACCGCCACTGGCGATGTTCCAAGTCTTCGCTTGGTTCAAGCTCAGCCCGGCCGTGGTGGTCTGGTTCGCGCCGGTGGCCCTGGTTCATGGGCTGCTCGTATGGGCCGCGGCGGTCGGACCCAGGCGGCGGGATGTTCCCCTGCGGATTCGGCGCCGGGCGGGGCAAGCGTCGGGGCTCGTGGTTCTTGCTCCCGTGGCGTTCATCGTGGACCTGCTCCTCGTGTTCCTGATGTGGGCGTCTGCGTTGGCCTATCCGGGTGGCGTGTAGTACGGCCCCGCGGCCCGCTCCCATTCAACGGCGGACGACACGCCCCTACAATCCCCCTGATGCCCGCCCCGCACCGTCCGTTCGAGGTCGTCAGCCCCTTCAAGCCCACCGGCGACCAGCCGCAGGCGATCGAGGAGCTCTCCAGGCGCCTGCTCGCCGGCGAGCGGTCCGCCTGCCTGCTGGGGGCCACCGGCACCGGCAAGACCTTCACCATGGCCCACGTGATCGCCCGGCTCGGCAAGCCGACGATCATCGTCAGCCACAACAAGACCCTCGCCGCCCAGCTCTACGAGGAGATGCGGGAGCTCTTCCCCAACAACTCCGTCAACTACTTCGTCTCCTACTACGACTACTACCAGCCCGAGGCGTACATCCCCCAGCGCGACATCTACATCGAGAAGGACTCCAGCCGCAACGACGAGCTCGACCAGCTCCGCCTCGCGGCCACCAGCAACATCCTCTCCCGGCGCGACACCATCGTCGTCGCCTCCGTCAGCTGCATCTTCGGCCTCGGCTCCCCCCAGGCCTACGGCCAGAAGCTGCTGACCATCACCAGGGGGAGCCGGATCAACCGCCGCCAGTTCCTCCTGGCGCTCGCCGACATGCAGTACCAGCGGACCGACATCGAGTTCCAGCGCGGCCGCTACCGCGTCCGCGGCGACTCGCTGGAGGTCTGGCCCGCGTACGAGAAGTTCGCCGTGAGGGTGGAGCTCTTCGGCGACGAGATCGACAAGATCGAGCTGATCAACCCCACCAGCGGCGAGCTGCTCGCCGAGGAGACGCAGTACTTCCTCTTCCCGGCGGTGCACTACGTCATGCCGGAGAACCAGATGCAGGCCGCCCTCGCGGCCATCCGCGAGGAGCTCGACCGCCGGGTGATGGAGCTGCGCGCCGAGGGGAAGCTGCTGGAGGCCCAGCGGCTGATCGCCCGCACCAAGTACGACCTGGAGACGCTCGAGGAGGTGGGGACCTGCCAGGGGATCGAGAACTACTCGCGCTTCATGGACGGCCGCCAGCCCGGCGAGCGGCCGTACACGCTGCTGGACTACTTCGACTACGCCCCCGCGGCGGACGGCGAGGGGGGCCTCCCGGCCGCGGCCAGGGGCGGCGACGCCGCCCGCTCCCCCGTCGAGGAGCACGCCCCGCGCCCGAACTACAAGGACTGGCTGCTGATCATCGACGAGTCGCACGTCACGCTCCCGCAGATCCACGCGATGTACAACGGCGACCGGCAGCGCAAGCAGGTGCTGGTGGACCACGGCTTCCGCCTCCCCAGCGCGCTGGACAACCGCCCGCTGCGGTTCGAGGAGTTCGAGGCGATCGTGCCGCAGCTGCTCTTCGTCTCCGCCACGCCGGGGCCGTACGAGCTGGAGCGCACCGGCGGCGTCGTCGCCGAGCAGGTCATCCGCCCCACCGGCCTGGTGGACCCGGAGGTCGTCGTCCGCCCCGCGCAGAACCAGGTCCCGGACCTGATCGAGCGGTGCGTGGAGCGGGTCGAGAAGGGGGAGCGCGTCTTGGTCACCGCCCTGACCAAGCGGCTGTGCGAGCAGCTGGCGAGCTACCTCGACGAGCGGGGCCTGAAGGTCCGCTACCTGCACAGCGACATCGAGACCCTCGAGCGCGTGGAGATCCTCAACGACCTGCGCACCGGCGAGTTCGACGTGCTGGTCGGCGTCAACCTCCTCCGCGAGGGGCTGGACCTGCCGGAGGTCTCGCTGGTGTGCATCCTGGACGCGGACAAGGAGGGTTTCCTCCGCTCGCCGACGAGCCTGATCCAGCAGATGGGCCGCGCCGCGCGCAACGTCAACGCCATGGTCGTCATGTACGCCGACAAGATGACCCCCGCGATGGACGCCGCGATCAAGGAGACCGAGCGCCGCCGCGCCAAGCAGGTCGCCTACAACAAGGAGCACGGCATCACCCCCGCGACGGTGCAGAAGGCGATCCGCCGCGGCCTGGAGCTCCAGCTCCGCGCCCGCCGCACCGCCCGGGCCGCGGTCCGCGAGAACGAGGAGGCGTACGAGATCGACGAGATGATCCGCATGCTCGAGGCCGAGATGCTCGAGGCCGCCCAGTCGCTGCAGTTCGAGGCCGCGGCCCGCGCCCGCGACCAGGTCAAGGCCCTCAAGGCCCGGCGCGACATCGAGCGTGCCAGGGCCGGCGATGACCGGCTCGGTATCAAAGTGACGCGAACCGAGGTCGAGGAGGAGGTTGACGGCGCCCGCCCGACGGGCCGCGGCTCACGCCGGCAGGGATCCAGGCCGCCAGCGGGCACGCCGGTATCGAAGAAGCGAAATCAGAGACGGTCGTGAGTGCCCTCGTTCGCTTGAGTCCATTGAACCAACATCCCCAGTGATCGATGGTATGAAACAGCCCCGCTGGGGTTGGCGCCCAACGGGGTCGACGTCATTCAAGATGGGGCGGCGAAGACGCCTGGCGACCGACTCGGACCGCGGTGCTCCGGCGTGCAGGCCCGAGCTTATCGCTCAGGGCACCACGGTGCAGGGGCATGTAATCTCACTCAAGGTTCCGTCGGGATTGTAGCGGAAGGCAATGACACATTCGCTTGGCTGAACACAGGCAAGATTCTGGCTAGCGTAGTACGATGAGCCATTGTTTGGATCAACGACCTTCACCAGCTTGCAGCTGTCAGCCAGTGCGTCCGCCTCCTCCCAATCGAC
The DNA here is from genome assembly GCA_044507535.1 of Planctomycetaceae bacterium. Lineage (GTDB taxonomy): Bacteria > Planctomycetota > Phycisphaerae > Phycisphaerales > UBA1924 > CALAFV01. Next base: position 92,730 of record JBIQJK010000001.1, read on the forward strand.
AAGACGGCCCCGGGTGTCTACCACAATGTACGCGAGCGCCGTCCCCTCCGCCGGGGCAGCAACGCCATCCGCCGGACCGAGGACCGGAGCGAACCCAATGACGTGGCCGGAGTCGCTGAGCATGATAGATGACATCGGGAACAGCTGCATGAACTCCTCGGCGGACTCTGCGTACCGCTTCATGCCGAGGTCCTCCGACTGCCCGTCGCCGTAGTTCAGGATCGTCCGTCGCTCGTGCACCGGCTCCGAAAGCGCAGTCGCCTCGCTGCTGAACACTCCCATATCGGTCCGCTTCGCCGAGCAGGCAGCCGAAGCAAGGAAGGCCGAAGCCAAAGCCGCAAGTAGAGGCACTTCGAACATTCGCATGTGATGTGCTCCTGATGAGTGGTGACTCGACTCTGGACACGAGTACATCGATCAAGTTCTTGCGGCAACTTCCACGAATCGCGGAGCTTCTATGACACAGCACTAAGCGATTCGGACAATACCGCACACCCCACTCCAGGGGGGGGGGGGGGGGGGGGGGGCTCGCCACACCGCGGACACGGGCCCGCCGATATCCGAGTGCGAGCACGACAGCGGCACGAGCTCGGCAGCCGTCGTACAGTCTGGCTCAATGGGGCGACCTCCTTCAATCCAAGCCTCGGAGAGCAAGTTCCATCAGCGCTTCGGCTGGTACCTCCTGGGCATCGCCATCGGCCTGCTCATGCTCGGCCTGCTCTGGCAGGCCCGCCACCGGGCGCAGATGCTCCAGCAGCAGCAGCAACAACAGCAGCAGACCCAGGCGCCGGGCGCTGCCCCCGCGCCGCCACCGGCGGCCGGGAACGCCCCCTGACCGCGCCGCAGCAGCGCCTGCGCCGATGGACGCTGATGCAAGGGCCCTGTCCGGGGCCGCCGATATACTCCACGCCCCCGCCGGCCCCGCGGCCCGCCAGCGGGGCCAGGGCCCGGAGCCACTCGCTGCATGAACCTCGTCGTCTCGAACAACCTCGAATCGATCACGCCCGACACGCTGCCGTCGCGCCGGCGGGGCGACCGGCTCCGCCTGCTCTGCGTCGTCCGCTCCGTGCTCGGCTTCGGGACCCTCTCGCGCGAGCTGCAGCGGTACACCGACACCCGCGGCGACGTCGAGGCGGTGCATATCAGCCTGAGCAACCCCTTCTGGATGAAGGTCTTCTCCCGCGTCTCGCCGCTGCCGGGGAACATGGACCTGCAGACCTTCCGCGCAGCGCAGCAGTGGCGGCGCGTCATGCGCGGCTGGTTCCGCGGGCCGCTGGACCTCGACCGCTTCGACGCGGTGGTCGTCTCGCCGCAGTTCTTCGCCTGGGCCTTCGCCGACCGGCGGGCCCGCGGGCGCGGCCCGCTGCTCGCGCTGCACATCGACGCGACGACGCTCAACACCATCCGCGACTTCGGCGACTCGCGCCTGACCGGCTACCCGCTGTGCGCCATGGAGCGGCAGGTCTTCCGCGACGCCGACGTCGTCGCCCACATGGGCGACTGGGCGGGCGACTCGGCCCACCACGACTACGGCGTGCCGCGCGAGCGGCTGCTGTGGGTGCCCCCGACGTGCGAGGTGCTCAGGGACAAGCCCCCGCAAGCCCCCGGCGAGGAGGACGGCCAGGCGAACAGACTCGCGCGGATCGTCTTCATCGGCAACGACTGGGCCCGCAAGGGCGGGCCGGAGCTGCTGCGCTGGCACCAGCAGCACTGGGCCGACCGCGCCGAGCTGCACTTCGTCGGCCGCGACCCCGTCCCCACGGAGGGGACGAGGAACGTCATCGCCCACGGGCGCGTGCCGCGGGACAAGGTCGTCGGCGAGCTGCTGCCGTCGATGGACATCTTCGTGCTGCCGACGCGCCGCGACATGACGCCGTGGGTGGCCGTGGAGGCGATGGCCGCGGGCGTGCCGACGGTGCTGCCGCGCGTCGGCGGGATCCCGAGCCTGATGGTGGACGGCGTCACGGGCCTCCTCTGCGAGCCGGGGGACGAGGCGGGGTTCGTCCGGGCGATCGGCTCGCTGCTGGACGACCCGCAGCGGCGGCGGCGGATAAGCGAAGCGTCGCAGCGGCACGCGCGGGCGACCTTCACCCCCGAGGTCGTCTACGGCCGCCTCATCGACCGGCTCAAGCAGCTCGCCCTCGCCCCCGGCGCCGCCCCCGCGGCCGCGGCCGGCTGAGCCCCCCCCACGCCCCCCTCCCGCCCCGCCATGAACCGCCTGGTCTGCACCAACCTGGACGCGATCGACCCGGCCTCGCTCCCGCCGCCGCGGCGAGAGCCCGGCGCGCCGGCCCGCGTGCTGTTCCTCCACGCCATGAAGCTCGGCTTCGGCACCACGACCCGGAACATCACGGCCGCCGCGGCCGCCCGCGACGACCTCGACGCCGTCCACTGCAACCTCCGGATCACCGGCCTCCCCGACCTCATCGGCAACCGCATCCCCGACCGCCTCGGCCGGTGGACCTTCTCCGGCCTGCGGCAGATGCACGCCTGGCGGATGGTCCTGCGCCCGCTCATCGAACGCGGCGATCGGTCCGTCTTCCCCCTCGACCGCTTCGACGTCGTCCACATCATGACCGCCCAGCGGGCCCTGTCGCTGACGGCCCTGGCCGGCCGCCCCGGCCCCCGCCTGGTGGTCAACATCGACGCAACGACCGTCGCCTTCGACCGCGCCTTCGAGATCCGCACCTCCGCCCCACGCCCCGAGATCGCGGTCGAGCGGCGGATCTTCCACGCCGCCGACGCCGTCGCCTGCGCCAGCCGCTGGGTGCTCGACTCCGTCCGCGACGACTACGGCGTCCCGGAGGACCGACTCTTCCTGCACATGCCCTGCGTGCCGGCGATCGCGACCGGCCCGCGCGCCCCCGAACCCGGGCGGCCCGTCCGGCTGGTCTTCGTCGGCAACGACTGGCCGCGAAAGGGCGGCCCGCGTCTGCTGCGCTGGCACCAGCAGCACTGGGCCGACCGCGCCGAGCTGCACATCTGCTCCGCCCGCGCCCCCGCGGACCGCTCCGCCCACAACGTCGTCTGGCACGGCGCGACGCCCCACGACAAGCTCGTCCGCGAGATCCTCCCCGCCATGGACCTCTTCGTGATGCCCACGTGGGAGGACACCTTCCTCATCGCCGCCCAGGAGGCCCAGGCCGCGGCCCTCCCCGTGGTCACCTCCCGCCTGGCCGGCATCCCCGAGGTCGTCGCCGACGGCGTCAGCGGCGTCCTGTGCGACCGCGCGGACGACGACGCCTTCATCCGCGCCATCGAGCGGCTCATCGACGACCCCGCCGAGCGGCAACGCCTTTCCCGTGGCGCCTTCGCCCGGGCCGCCCGCGACCTCGACGCCGCGATGTGGCACAACCACCTCCTCGACCAGCTCGTCGCCCTCGCCGACGGCCGCCCCCTCCGCACCGCCCCCGCCGCGTTCGACGCCGAACCGAGCGGGACGCCGGCCTGAGCAGGGATCCCCGTCCTTCCGGACCTGTCGGGCGTGATTTGCCGCGAAATCTCGCCCCCGGGCCCTCCTCGGTGCGCGAACAACGCGCTACCATCGAGCTCCGACTCGTGGCGGCCCTAGCCCGTCGAACTCCTCCCCCCGCCGCGATGCGGGGACACGGCCACACCCCCCATGACGAGAGTCTCCACCAAGCGTAAGGCGGCCGAGGTCCCCCCTCGGCCGTCGTCCCAGCGCAAGCCCAAGCCCGCCGCCGCGCCGGGCGCGAGCGGCAACGGCGCCGTCGCATCCGCCCCCCCCGCTCCGCTTCCCGGCCCCCTCCAGCCCACCAAGCCCACCCCCTTCCCGCCGGACCCCGCCCGCTCCATCCGCGTCCGCGGCGCGCGGGAGCACAACCTCAAGAGCCTCGACGTCGACATCCCCCGCGACCGCCTCGTCGTCGTCACCGGCCTGAGCGGCTCCGGCAAGAGCTCGCTGGCCTTCGACACCATCTTCGCCGAGGGTCAGCGCAAGTACATGGAGTCGCTGTCGGCCTACGCCCGGCAGTTCCTCGAGCAGCTCAAGAAGCCCGACGTCGAGGACATCGAGGGCCTCCCGCCGACGATCGCGATCGAGCAGCGATCCGGCGTCCACAACCCTCGCTCCACCGTCGCCACCAGCACCGAGATCTACGACTACCTCCGCCTGCTCTTCGCCCGCACCGGCCGCCCCGTCTGCTGGGCCCCGACGAAGACCAGGAAGGACGGCTCCGTGGTGGAGCGCTGCGGCCAGCCCATCAACGCCATGGGCGCGACGCAGATCGTGGACGCCATCATGACCATGCCCGAGGGGACGAGGATGCTCGTCCTCGCCCCGGTCATCCGGGCCAAGAAGGGCTTCCACGCCGAGGTGGCCCAGGACCTCCAGAAGCAGGGGTGGGGCCGCCTCCGCGTCAACGGCAAGGTCGTGGACCTGCGCGACGCGCTGGTCAAGGGGGGCGAGAACCCCCTCGGCCTGGGGCGCTACGAGAAGCACACCATCGACGTCGTCGTGGACCGCGTCGTCATCGCCGCCGACGCCCGCCAGCGGATCGCCGAGTCGATCGAGTCGGCGCTGAAGCTCGGCGACGGGGCCGCGGTCGTCTCCGTGGAGTCGAAGAACGACTCCGGCGAGGCGGTCTGGACCGACCGCGTCTTCAGCTCCCGCTTCGCCTGCGCCGTGCACCCCGAGTGCGCCCTGGCCGAGCTCGAGCCGCGGCTGTTCAGCTTCAACTCCCCCAACGGCGCATGCCCCGAGTGCCACGGCCTGGGGATCGTCATGGAGTTCGACGAGGCCCTGATCGTCCCCGACGAGAGCCTGAGCCTCGCCGACGGCGCGATCGCCCCGTGGAAGGTCCCGCCGCCGATGGGCAAGTTCTACCGCCGGCGGCTGCGGGCCTTCTGCACCGACTTCGGCGTCTCCCCCAACAAGCCGTTCCGGTCGATGGAGGACTGGGCGCGGCGGATCCTCCTCTACGGCGCCACGCCCGCGGACGAGAAGGAGCACGGCGCCGAGTTCGAGGGCGTCACCGCCAACCTCCGCCGGTGGTACGAGAAGACCGACAGCTCCTTCGTCAAGGAGTGGCTCGGCCAGTACATGCAGGAGAAGACCTGCCCCGTCTGCCGCGGCGACCGCCTCCGCATCGAGTCCCTCCACGTCCTGCTCGCCAGCGGGCACGAGCCCGACGGCGCCCGCGGCCGCTCCGGGACCGTCATCGGCCGGCCGGACCCCTCCTCGCTCAACATCGCCGAGCTCTCGCGCCTGACCATCACCGACGCCCGCGCCTTCATCGACAACCTCCGCCTCACCGGCGAGCAGCGGGCCATCGCCGAGCCGATCGTCAAGGAGGTCATGGGCCGCCTGGGCTTCCTCGAGTCCGTCGGCCTGGAGTACCTCTCGCTGGACCGCAAGACCGGCACCCTCTCCGGCGGCGAGGCGCAGCGCATCCGCCTGGCGACGCAGGTCGGCTCCAAGCTCGTCGGCGCGTGCTACGTCCTCGACGAGCCCACCATCGGCCTGCACCAGCGCGACAACGCCCGCCTCATCGGCACGCTGCGCCACCTGGCCGACATCGGCAACACCGTCATCGTCGTCGAGCACGACGAGGAGATGATCCGCTCCGCGGACCACATCCTGGACATCGGCCCCGGGCCGGGCGTCCACGGCGGCCGCGTCGTCGCCCAGGGGACCGTCGAGCAGATCGCCGCGAGCGAGGACTCGCTCACCGGCAAGTACCTCTCCGGCGCGATGTCCATCGAGGTCCCCAGGGCCCGACGCCCGGTCAGCGAGAAGGCCGCCGTCTGCGTCAAGGGCGCCCGCGAGCACAACCTCAAGAACATCGACGTCGCCTTCCCCGTCGGCGGGCTCGTCTGCGTCACCGGCGTCTCCGGCTCCGGCAAGAGCACGCTGGTCAACGACATCCTGCTGCTGGGCGTCAAGAAGCACATCGGCCTCCGGCCCTACACCCCCACCGCCCAGGCCGCGGCCGCCGCCCGCCTCCGCCCCGGGGCCCACTCCCGCATCACCGGCCTGGGGAACATCGACCGCGTCATCGAGGTGGACCAGTCCCCCATCGGGCGGACGCCGCGGAGCAACCCCGCGACGTACACCGGCATCTTCGACGACATCCGCAAGATCTTCGCCACCACCCGGGAGGCGAAGATCCGCGGCTACAAGCCCGGCCGCTTCTCCTTCAACGTCCGCGCCCAGTCCGGCGGCGGCCGCTGCGAGGCGTGCGAGGGGCAAGGCCTCAAGCGGATCGAGATGCACTTCCTCCCCGACGTCTACGTCGCCTGCGAGGTCTGCGGCGGCACGCGGTACAACCGCGAGACCCTCGAGGTGAAGTACCGCGGCAAGTCCATCGCCGACGCCCTCGACATGACCGTGGACGAGGCGGTGGCCTTCTTCGAGAACCACCCCGTCATCCTCCGCTTCGCCCGCTGCCTCCTGGACGTCGGCCTGGAGTACATCAAGCTCGGCCAGCCCAGCACCACCCTCTCCGGCGGCGAGGCGCAGCGCGTCAAGCTCGCCACCGAGCTCGGCAAGGGCTCCGGCACCGAGCAGCGCAGCGGCGCCCACCACCTCTACATCCTGGACGAGCCCACCACCGGCCTGCACTTCGAGGACGTCCGCAAGCTCATCGGCGTGCTCAACCGGCTCGCCGACGCCGGCAACACCCTGGTCGTCATCGAGCACAACCTCGACGTCATCAAGTGCGCCGACTGGATCATCGACCTCGGCCCCGAGGGCGGGGACAAGGGCGGGACGATCGTCGCGGCGGGCACGCCCGAGCAGGTCGCCAGGGTCAAAGAGAGCCACACGGGGCAGTACCTGCGGCAGCTGCTCAGGTAGCGTGGCATGCTCGTGCCTGCACAAGCATGAATGTGGCCGGGATACGCCGGGCGGTCTCTACGACCGGCACTGCGTCAGTGATGCGGCATCTGCGCCCGCGACGGCGCAACGCCCAGTTCGACCGCCAGAATGTCGGAGAGTCGGCCGCGGTCGAACTCGTCATAGGCGATCTCGATGACGTCGGCGCCGGTATGCGTCGCGCTGAGCACGAGCCTCGTCCCGCAGGGCATGTGGCCGTTGTACACGGTCTCGATCGCACGGATCGCCGCAAAGGGGATCGCGCGGCTTGTGGACGCAGAGAGGAGCGTCCCGCCGTATCCGAGGATGACGCGATGCAGCTCCAACTCGCGTCGCCCCGAGTGGATCACGATGCGCTCCCTGCGTGTGCGGATCTCGGCGAAGATCAAGAGCAGGCACATCAGGAGCCACACCGCGGCCGGGATCAGCAGCGGCAGCCACGAGGGTTGCATACCTCGGTGCAAGCGGGCGAGCCACCAGGGCACGGTCAGGACACAGGCGATGAGCGCCGGCAGGGTGGGAATGAGCAGGATCGCAAGCACGTGCAGACGGGTACGGCGAGGCCGCCGCAGCACGATCGATCCGCTCGTCATTCCGCTCGTGGCCGTGTGCACGACCGCCGCTACTCCCGCTTGAAGTATGGAGACCCCTCGAACGTAGGCACCGTCGTGCGACTCATGTTCAGTCGTTCCGCGTCTCTACCGTCAGTCCGAGTCGCCCCGCGAGTATCTCAGAAAACCGCCCCGCCGGCACCGAGTCCTCATCGACCAGCACCTGGCGCTCCCTTCCACGCTCGTCCACCCACACGATGGTCGCCTCCCAGTTCGGCCCGTGCGTGGTACGCCGCACCGCTCGGATCGAACGAGCCGGCACGGCCCTCTCGCGCACCCGCCCGACGATGCGCCCGTCGAGTCGCTCCCGGAAGCCCCTGAACCGGATGACGGCGTTGGCCTCGTCAAGCTCGATGGCCGTTGTGGAACGCATCCACCGCTCGCGAGCAACCCCCACAACATCAGCAGGATCAGCAGCGCCGGAATCGGCAATCCGAGCACGAGCACGACGACCGTGGGTGCCGAGCCACCAATCAGCCAGAACACCGCCGCGAGCACCAGCACCGGGACGGCGGCCACTCCGACGAGAATGACGACCGATCCCACCGTCCGCGTCGCTTCAACCCACAACTTGTTCCGGCCCCGGGCCATCGGTGGGCTCAGTGTAACCGGCAACCCTCCGACCAGGTGCCCGTATCCCAGTGTGTGCCGCGCACCACCCTCCTCTCCCTCGCCCTCGGCGACTCCCTCGGCCTTCCCCTCGAGGGCCTCTCCCCCCGCCGCGCTGAGCGCCTCTTCCCCCCGCCTTACCGCCAGCGCCTCCTCCTCTCCCGCGGCATGGTCTCCGACGACACCGACCACGCCTGCATGACCGCCCAGGCCCTGGTCGCCTCCTCCGGCGACCCCGCCCTCTTCCAGCGCGACCTCGCCCGCCGCCTGCGCTGGTGGCTCGCCGCCCTCCCCGCCGGCGTCGGCCTCGCCACCGCACGCTCCATCCTCAAACTCTGGCTCGGCGTCCCGCCGCACCAATCCGGCGTCAACTCCGCCGGCAACGGCGCGGCCATGCGGGCCCCGATCATCGGCGTCTTCGCTCGGAGCCACGCCGAGCTCACGGCCCTCGTCGCCGCCTCCACCGAGATCACCCACCGCGACGCCCGCGCCCTCCACGGCGCCCTCGCCATCGCCCTCGCCGCCCATCACGCCGCGCACAAGCGAACCGGCCGCGGCCGCATCGACCCCGCCGCCTTCCGCGCCGACCTCGCCGCGATCATCCCCGACCCCTCCTCGCCCCTGCTCCCCCTCATCGACGCCGCACTGACCCACCTCGACCGCCCCACCACCGATCTCGCCCGCACCCTCGGCCTCCACCGCCGCGGCGTCAGCGGCTACATCCTCCACACCGCCCCCATCGCCCTCCACGCCGCCCTCCGCCACGCCCCCGACGTCCGCGCGACCATCACCGCCGTCCTCCCCTGCGGCGGCGACACCGACACCGTCGCCGCGATCGCCGCGGCCATCTCCGGCGCCGCCGCCACGACCGAAGACGACCTCCCCGCCGACTGGCTCGCCAGGCTCGCCGACTGGCCCCGCTCACCCGCGTGGATGCGGCAACTGGGCGAACAACTCGCCTCCGTGGCCGAGTCCCGCTCCCCGCAGCGCCCCATCTCGCTCGTGCCGCTGATGATCGTCCCCCGCAACGCCGCCTTCCTCGCGGTCGTGCTCGGCCACGGCCTGCGCCGCCTCCTGCCGCCGTACTGACCCGCGTCCCCCTACCCTCCCCCACCATGGTCGCCTCCCAGCGCATCCTCCAGATCATCCCCGCCGACGGCTGGCTCGCCGTGTACGACTACGGCTCCAGCGACGTCGAGGACATCCGCACCCGCCCGCTGGCCTGCTTCGCCCTCGTCGAGGACCAGACCGGCACCCGCGTCATCGGCCTCGACGCCGACACCGTCGCCGGCCAGTCCCCCCGCGGCCGCTTCCTCGGCTACTCCCGCGAAGGGGAAAGCCTCAACCGCTTCCGCAAGTCGTGAGCATTCCGTGCCGGCGCGGAGAACAGTTTTCACCACGGAGCACATGGAGATCACGGAGCGGTCACGGAGAAGAACCAGTCAGGGTTTCAGGACAAGCCGGACAAGAAAGCCGTCCATCCGCTCCCAACGCCTCAACGCTCCCACGCCTCCTTCAACCACCTCTTCAAACCCATTCCTGCTGAATCAAAGCATGCAACGAGGGCGCAGGGATCTTCCCAACCGCTCCGCGCCCCTCCGTGCACTCCGTGGTGAAAAAAACGAACGTTCTACGGCGCCCCCAAGCAGGCCCGCTCGAACTCCCCCTCCACCAGCCCCCAGAACCGACCCGCGAAGTCCTCCGCGTCGCACAGCGGCGACGCCAAGAGCCGCCCGCGCAGCCCTACCCGCATCTCCCGCAGCCGCGCTGCATCCCGCGCCAGCCCCGCCGCGATCGACACGTACTCGTCCTCGCTCTGCGCCACCAGCTCCCCCAGCCCCACGGCGCTGAGCAGGCTCACCCCCACCCGCCCCGCGTGGATCCCCGGCTCGCTCGCCAGCGTCACCACCGGCACGCCCATGTACAGCGCCTCGCACGTCGTCGTCGTCCCGTGGTACGGGAAGTTGTCCAGCCCAATGTCGATCCGCGAGTAGAGCGACAGGTGCTCCGTCAGCGTCGGCACGCTCGCCACCAGCTCCAGCCGGTCAGGCCCCACCCCCGCCGCGGCGAACCGCGCCGCCACCCTCTCGCGCACCTCCGCCTCGCTCAGCCCCACGCTCTTGAGCAGCAGCCGCGAGCCGGGGACCGCGTCCAGCACCCGCCGCCACACCTCGATCACCCGCGCGTTGAGCTTCGACAGCGCGTTGAACGACCCGAACGTCACCGCCCCGCCGCTCCCCGCCGACGGCGGCGGCGAGACCTCCGGCACCCGCTCCCCCGCCGGCGCCTGCACCGGCCGGTAGCACAGGAAGCACGGATCCAGCCGCGCCAGCCGCTCCGTCGCCGCGGACTCCGCCCCCGGCGCGGGGTCCGTCAGGCTGTCCACGATCCGCACGTCCACCGCGGGGATCCCCGTCGTCGCCGGGTACCCGCAGTAGGTCATCTGCAGCGGCGCGGCCCGCCGGTGCAGCACGCCCAGCCGGTTGTTCGCCGTGTGCCCCGCCAGGTCGATCAGCACGTCGAGCTTGTCGTCGCGGACCTGCTCCACCAGCGCGACATCATCCGTCCACGCGACGTGCCGCCACCCATCCGAGAGCTCCTTGAACCGCTCGCTGGTGTGGTCCGTGTTCGTCGCCGTGTGGTAGAGCGTCACGTGGAACCGGGAGCGGTCGCGCCGCTCCAGCAGCGGCTCCACGAAGAACGCCACCGAGTGCGTGAAGAAGTCCCCGCCGATCATCCCCACCCGCAGCGGCCGCCCCGACGCATCCGCCGCAACCGGCCCGCTCCCCGGCGCCGCCGGCCTCGCCCGCTCCAGGATCACCCCGCACGCCCGGTGCGCCGCCAGCAGGTCCGCCGGCTTGATCCCGGGGATGAAGTTCAGCGTGTACGCCAGCATCGCCGCCGCGGCCAGGTCGCCCGGCCGCCGCTGCACCAGCCCCCGCACCACCTCCGCCGCCGCCTCCGGCTCGCCGCCGCTGAGCAGCGCGATCCCCAGGTACCGCGTCAGCCGCTCGTGCCCGGGGAACCGCTTCAGCCCCTCGCGGCAGCACGCCGCGGCCGACGCGTATCGCCGCGACTTCAGCAGCGCGTTGACCAGGTTCACCCACGCCGCGTCGATCCCCGGCGCCGCCGACACCGCACGCTCCAGCACGGGCACCGCCTCCTTCGGCTTGCCCGTCTCCGCCAGCAGCTGCCCGTAGTTGATCAGCAGCGCCCCCTCGTTCGGCGAGGCCCTCAGCGCCCGCTCCAGGTGGAACTTCGCCTGCTCGTACTCCCCCTTGCGCCCCAGCACGTACGAGAGCATGCTCGCCACCGCCGGCTCCGTGCCGTGCCGCTGCGCCAGCCGCAGCAGCACCGCCTTCGCCTCCTCCAGCCGGCCCGCGGCGATGTGCTGCTGGGCCGGGGCGAGCTTCGCGGCGGCGATGGTCATATGTCAACACCTCTGTTGTCTTTGCTTGAAGTGAACCGCGGGCCTACGCGTCCAGGCGCGAGACGACGAACTCCCGCGCCGCCCGGTCCGCCCCCGTCACGTCCGACAGGTCCCGCACCGGCGACGACCCGATCGCGTCCATCGCCTCCCGCGTCAGCTCCGGGATCCGCCCGAAGGGGATCCTCCGCGCGATGAACGCCTCCACCGCCGCCTCGTTCGCCCCGTTGAACACCGCCCCGCTCGTCCCCCCCTCCTCGATCACCCGGTACGCCAGCCCCAGCGCGGGGAACCGCTCCAGGTCCGGCGGGGCGAACTCCAGGCCCGACAGCGCCCCCCAGTCCAGCTTCCGCGACGCCCCCGGCGGGCGGTGCGGGAACGTCAGCGCGTACTGGATCGGCGAGCGCATGTCCGCCGACCCCAGCTGCGCGATCGCCGACCCGTCCGCGTACTCCACGATCGAGTGCACGATCGACTGCGGGTGCACCAGCACCCCGATCATCCCCGCCGGCAGCCCGAAGAGCCAGTGCGCCTCGACCACCTCCAGCGCCTTGTTCGTCAGCGAGGCGCAGTCGATCGTCACCTTCGGCCCCATGTTCCACGTCGGGTGCCGCAGCGCCTCCTCCACCGTCGCGTGGTACGTCTCCTCCCGTGACCGCGTCCGGAACGGCCCCCCCGACGCCGTCAGGATCACCTTCGCCACCGACGCCGGCGGCGCGCACGGCGGGCACACGCGGCCGTCCCTCTCCCCGCACCCCTGCAGGCACTGCCAGATCGCCGAGTGCTCGCTGTCCACCGGCAGCAGGCACGCCCCCGTCCGCTGGGCCGCGGGGACCACCAGCTCCCCCGCCGCCACCAGCGTCTCCTTGTTCGCGATCGCCACGTCCCGCCCCAGCTCCACCGCCGCCAGCGTCGCCGGGATCCCGGCCGAGCCGACGACCGAGCCCAGCACGATGTCCGCATCCACCTCGCGGACCAGCCGCTCCGCGGCGTCCGGCCCGTGATGGATGCGCACGCCGCCGGGCGGCTCGACGCCGCCCCCGTCCGCCAGCGCGACCTCGCGCACGCCGAACTCCTCCGCCTGCGCCATCGCCGCCGCCGCGTTGCGCCCCGCCGCCAGCGCGACCACCTCCAGCCGCTCCGGCCACTGGCCGCGCTCGTGCAGCGCGTTGAGGTTCCGCACCACGTCCAGCGTCTGCGTGCCGATCGACCCGGTGGACCCCAGGACGATCAGCCGCCGCGTCCCCCCCTCACGCGTCCGCCGCCGCGGCTCGACGCCGGGGCGCACCGTCGCCGACGACTCGGGCGGCGCGGAACGGGCTGGCGCAGGCGGGGTCATGCGTCGGGATTGATCCGGGTGCGCTCACTGGCGCTGAGCTTGCGACGGAAAGCATACAGCGTCCGCGGCTTCGCGCCAGCCGCCGGCGCGGGGGCCGACGCCGCGGGGGCCGGCTGGGGCTTCTTCGGCTCGCCACCGCCCCCACTCCCTCCGGTCCCCTTCTCGCCGCTCTTGCCGCCGCCGGCCGCGGGCGCGGGCTTCGCCGCCTGCGGCTGCTTGCCGCCCTCGGGCTTCCCCGCCTCCTGCTTCTTCTCGCCCTGCTTCTTCTCGCCGCGGCCGCCGCGCGACCGCCGACCCTTGCCGCCGCGCTGCCCCTGCGGCTTCGACCCCTCGGCCTTCTCGCCCTTGTCACCCTTCTCAGGCTCCGCCGCGGCGGCGACCGGCTCCGCCTTCGCCTTCGGTTTCGGCTCGACGGCCGCCTTCGGCTCCGGCTTGGGCTTCTGCGGCGCGGGCTGCTGCTTCGGTGCGGCCCCCGCCGCCGCGGCGGGCGTCTCGGCACGCTCCGCGCGGTCCTTCCCGCCGCGACGCCGACGACGCCGACGCTTCGCGCCCCCCTCGCCACCCTCCGCCGCGGCCGCCACGCCGTTGCGCGACGCATCGTGCGCAGCGTCCGCCTCCTCTTCTTCGCCACCCTCCGCGGCCTCGGCAGCCTCCGACTCGGGTTCGGCCTCGGCCTCCGGCTCCGCCGCGACGACCTCCGCCGGCTCATCCTCGACGGCGGCCTCGTGCGCCTCCTCCGCGGCCTCCACCGGCTCCGCAGGCTCGGCCTCAGCCTCGGTCTCGGCCTCCGCCTCGGCGCCGTCGATCACCTCGTCATCGTCGTAGTTCCCGTAGCGGATGCCGCCGCGGACCTGCGGCACGCTGCTGCGGCGTTCCTCCGCCGCCTCGCGCTCCTCGTCCGCCTCGGCCGCGGCCCCGTTCTCAACCGGCTGCTGCGCAGGCGCCGCCTCGGAGCCCTCGCCACGGCCGCCGCGACCGCGCCGGCGGCGACGGCGGCGACGCCCGCCCTCGCCGTTCTTCCCCTCGCCCGATGCGCCGGCGGCCGCCCCCTGCTGCGGGGCCTGGCCGTTGACCGCGGCGGCCTCCGCGCCCGCGGGGGCCGGGGCCTCACGCCGCGGCTGCGCCGGACGCCCGCCATCCTGCCGGGCCGCCTGCTCCTGCTGCTGCCGCGACCCCTCCGGCTGGCCGTTCTCCGCCCCCTCCTTGCCGCGACCGCGGCGCCGCCGGCGACGCTTCTTCTTCCCAACCGGCAGCGGCGTCGGCGTGAACCCCTCGAGCTCCTCCTCCGTTTCCTCCTCGGCCAGCAGCTCCTCCTCCGCGGCCGGCGGCGGTTCGGCGAGCTCCTCGGCGCGCGCCTCGGCCGCCTCCTTCTCCACGTCCACGGTCCAGTCCTCGGCCGCCGCCGCGGGCTGCTCCCAGTACGTCAGCTGCTTCTCGTCCAGCTTCGGCGCCGGCAGCTTCGCCGTGTCGATGTCCGCCCCGCGGTCGTCGTACGCGTAGAAGCTCACGCGGTCCACCGGCACCGCCTCGCTCACCCGCACCTCCACCCGCTTGCCGCTCAGCCGCTCCAGCCGGTTGAGTGTGTGCCGCTTGCTGCTGAGCAGCTCCCCCGCCAGCCGCGGCGAGACCACCATCTGCACCCGCGCCACCCGCGGGTACTCCAGCAGCGTCGCCAGCTCCCGCGTCGCGTCGTCCGCCACCGAGTCCGGCTTCTGCACCAGCCCCCGCCCGCGGCACGTCGGGCACGCCGTGAAGTGCATCGACTCCTGGCTGCCGCGCATCCGCTGCCGCGTCATCTCCAGGATCCCGAACGGGCTGATCGGCGCCACCGTCGACCGCGCCCGGTCCTTCTTCAGCAGCTCCTTGAACCGGTTCTCCACCTCGCGCCGGTGCTTGGCCGACCGCATGTCGATCAGGTCGTTGACGACGATCCCGCCCAGGTCCCGCAGCCGCAGCTGCCGGCAGATCTCGTCCGCCGCCTCCATGTTCGTCTCGTACGCGTTGGTCTCCGCGTCCCGGGCCTCGCGGCTCTTGCCGCTGTTGACATCAATCGCCACCAGCGCCTCGGTCTCGTCGATCACCAGCCGCCCGCCGGAGGGCAGCGGCACCTCCCGCGCGTGGATGTTGCGGATCTGCGGCTCGATCCCCATCGCGTGGAACAGCGGCGTCTTGCCCGTGTAGTACACCAGGTTCGCCGCCGAGCGGGGCGCGACAATCTTCAGGAACCGCGCCGCACGCTTGAGCGCCGACTCGTTGTCGATCACGATCCGGTCGATGTCCGTGCTGAGCATGTCCCGCAGCGACCGCACCAGCAGGTCGCTCTCGGAGTACAGCAGCCGCGGCCGGGCCCCCTGCTTCCACCGCTTCTCGATGTCCTTCCACAGCCGCAGCAGGTACGCCAGGTCCCGCTTGAGCTCCAGCTTCGTCCGCTCCAGCCCCGCCGTCCGCAGGATGAACCCGAACCCCTCCGGCAGGTCCAGCTGGTCGAGGATCTCGCGCATCTTCCGGCGCGTCTCCTCGTCCTCGACCTTCCGGCTCACCCCCACCTTGTCCATCAGCGGCATCATCACCAGGAACCGCCCCGGGATGCTCAGGTAGCTCGTCAGCGTCGGGCCCTTGGTCCCCACGCCCTCCTTGAGCACCTGCACCGCGATCTCCTGCCCGCGCCGCAGGCACTGCTGGATCGGCGGCCGCTCCCGCCGCGGCGTCTTCTTCCCCACCCGCTCGGTCGTCTCCTCGTCCTCGCCCGGGAAGTAACGCGGGTGCAGGTCCGAGACGTGCAGGAACCCGCTCTGCTCCAGCCCGAAGTCCACGAACGCCGCCTGGATCGCCGGCTCGACGTTCACCACCGTCCCCAGGTAGATGCTCCCGACGTGGCTCGCCGAGTCCGCCCGCTCGGAGTGGAACTCCTCCAGCTTGCCGTCCTCCAGCACCGCGACCCGGCACTCCTCCCCCGCAACGTAGTTGATCACCATCTGACGCTTGGCCATGACTTCCCCTGGCGGGCCTCTCGCCCGCTCACGCCCCGCGCCGCTCGCGCCCCCGCCCCGCCCCATCCGTCACGCAGCGCGCACCATCGACCCCGCGCGCTCGCTGAGCGCGGCGGGCCGTCGTGCGTGCCATCGGATCGGGTGCTGAGGTCACCGGGAGAGTTCGCGGCGTCGGGCTTGGCCGCGCCGCCGAGAGGGTGATGCTCGGAATCAGGCCTGGAGCGCTGTGGCGGCCCGATCTGGGCCCGGCCCCTCCCGCTCTTGCCGGCGACCCGGGCCTTCGAGGCCTCGCGGGCGCCGGGCGGGTTGGAGCCCCACCGGCTCTGACCGCCGCCCGTGGGCCCGTGCGGAGGGGAAGGCTCTGGCCTCGTCCCCGTCACGCCCCGGCCCGCCGGCTGGCGGTCCAGCGTGTTTCCGGCTGCACGCCCCATGGGCGACACAACCGTGTTCTGTCTCCCTCGGCCCCGGCCCCGTCGCCCCGCCCCACGAGCCGCGGGGTGGAAAGGGGGGTCAGTATTCGGCGGAACGCCCGTCGAACGCCTCGGGAAGTATCTTTCGAGCCTGGTCCCGCAGGAACGCGGCGACCGCGACATCGGAATCGAGCGAAGAGACCTTCTCGGCCAACTGCTCGCACTGGGCGACCGTCACGCTCCGGATCAGCCGTTTCAGGGCCGGGATCGACGCCGCCGTTACAGAGAGCGTACGCAAACCGAGCCCGATGAGCAACATCGCGTACCCCAGGTCCCCGGCCGACTCCCCGCAGCACGACACGGGGATCCCCCGGTGCTTCGCCGCCCGCACCACGTGCCGGATCAGCTGGATCACGGCCGGGTGCCCCGGGTTGTACAGCGCGGCCACCCGTTCGTTTGTTCGGTCCACGGCCAGGGTGTACTGAACCAGATCGTTGGTCCCGATGGAAAAAAAGGCCGCCTCGCGGGCGAAGGTCTCGGCCATCAGCGCCGCCGCCGGCACCTCCACCATCATCCCCACCGGGATGTTCCGGTCGTGCGGGATCCCCTCCTCCTCCAGGTCCTCCATCACGTCGTTGAGCAGGTACTTGCTCTGGCGGAACTCCTGCGTCGTGGTGATCAGCGGGAACATCACCTTGATCGGCCCCAGCGCGCTCGCCCGCAGGATCGCCCGGAGCTGCGTCTTGAACATCGGCAGCGACTGCAGGCAGTACCGGATCGACCTCAGCCCCAGGAACGGGTTCCGCTCCGGCACCTCCGCCCGCGACTGCGTGTACTTGTCCGCCCCCAGGTCCACCGTCCGGATCGTCAGCGGCCGCCCCCCCAGCAGCTCCACCGCCTTCGCGTACGCCTGGTAGTGGTCCTCCTCCGTCGGCTCCTTGTCGCTGGTCAGGTACAGGTACTCCGTGCGGTACAGCCCCACCCCCTCCCCGCCGCAGTCGAGCACCACCGGGATCTCCTCGGGGAACTCGATGTTCGCCAGCAGCTCGACGTGCACCCCGTCGCGCGTCTCGCTCGGCAGGCTCGACAGCTCCGCCAGGCTCAGCTGGTACAGCCGCTGCTGCTCGATGTACCCCTCGTACGTCTCGACCTGCTCCGGCGTCGGGTCCAGGATCACCACCCCCCGGTCCCCGTCGATGATCACCGGCATCCCGTCGTCCACCTCGTCCGTCAGGCGCCCGCACCCCACCACCGCCGGGATCCCCAGCGCCCTGGCGAAGATCGCCGTGTGGCTCGTCTGCCCCCCCAGGTCCGTCGCGAACGCCACCACGTGCTTGCGGTCGAACGCCGCCGCCTGCGACGGCGTCAGATCCCGCGCGATCACCACCGCCCGCCGGTCCAGCTGGCTCAGCCGGCTCGTGTGCTCCCCGATCAGCTGCTTGAGCACCCGCGCCGAGAGGTCCTTCACGTCGTCCATCTTCGTCCGGAACGTCGGGTCCGGGATCTCCGCGAAGCGCCGCCCCAGCTCCTGCAGGCTCCGCCACGCCGCGTACTCCGCCGTCACATGCTCGCGCCGGATCATCTCCCGCATCGGGTTGGTCAGCGACGGGTCGCACAGCATCCCGATGTGGAACGCGAAGATCTTCGCCGCCTCCTCCCCCAGGTTCTTCTCGGTCGCCGCGCGCAGCTCCGACAGCTCCCCCACCGAGCGGTCCAGCGCCCGCTGCAGCCGCTCCACCTCCGCCTCCACCGCGCCCGGGGCGATCGTCCGGCGCGGGATCCGCATGTGCACGTCGTCGAGCACGAAGACGCGCCCCACGACCACACCGGGCGAGACCGGGATGCCCTTGATCATCTGCATAGACGCCGCCGCTGCTCCCGTCTCGCTCTCCGCTGGCCTCCCCCGGGGACCCGCCCCGACCGGGCCAAGATTATCGCCCCGGCCCCGCCCTCGCCGCCGCGCCCGGTACGGCCGGGTGCGGGCACGGGTTCGGACCCAGGATGATACTCGCCGCCGCGTCGGGCTCTGTCCGGGATTGCCACTTGACTTGACGCCCCGCACATGCTCTGATGATCATGTGCGGGGCGGACGGGCGCGCCCGGGGGGCGCGACGCGGGGGAGCCCGGGGCGGAGAGGGGGCGGGGGACGTGTCGGAGAGAAATCTCAACCGGAGGGGGATCACCGGGGCGGGCCGGGGGGCCGATGGCTTGGCGACTGTCCGCTTTGTCCGCCGGCTGCCGCGTGAAATGACAAGCGGTATGACGACCCTGACGGGAATTCTCGAGTGGCCCCAGCGCGCCGAGGGGCGCGTTCGCCAAGTCTCTGGCGGATCAGTTGTTGCGCGCGACGACGACCCGTACGTCCCGCTCGCGTTCGGTGAGAGGTACAAGCTCCGCGACGGCCTGACCGTCACGGTGGAGGTGGGGATGCGAAGGCCCAGACGGAGAAGAAGAGGCGGCGGAGGACGGGGCAAGCCCCGCCCGGTGGTCGAGTCCATCGTCGCCATCGAGGGGATGAGCCCCGAGGACTTCGGCCGCACCAAGCCGTGGGACGAGCTCACCTCCATCGACCCCCAGCCCAGGCTCACCCTCGAGTACCCCGGCTGCCCGCCCGCCTGCCGGCTCATCGACCTCTTCTGCCCCATCGGCCGCGGCCAGCGAGGCCTCATCGTCTCGCCCCCCAAGGCCGGCAAGACCACCCTGCTCAAGGACATCGCCGGCGCCCTCCTCCGCAACCATCCGGACGTCCTGGTCGTCATCCTCCTGGTGGACGAGCGCCCCGAGGAGGTCACCGACTTCCGCCGCACCTTCGCCGACTACGGGCCCACCGACTCGGCCCAGGGCAACGGCCAGCCGCGGCGCATCGACTCCCCCGCCGCCATCGGCACGGGCGGCGCCCGCTGCACCGTCGTCGGCTCCAGCAACGACCACGACGTCGAGCAGCACATCGCCGTCGCCACCGGCACGATCGACCGCTGCAAGCGCCTCGTCGAGTCCGGCCGCCACGTCGTCGTCCTCCTCGACTCGCTGACCCGCCTCGGCCGCGCCTTCAACCGCTCCCGCAAGCACGCCTCCAGCGGCCGCACCATGTCCGGCGGCATCGACTCCCGCGCGCTCGAGGTCCCCAAGCAGCTCTTCGGCGCCGCCCGCAACACCGAGGAGGCCGGCAGCCTCACCATCATCGCCACCTGCCTCGTGGACACCGGCTCCCAGGGCGACCAGCTCATCTTCGAGGAGTTCAAGGGCACCGGCAACATGGAGCTCATCCTCGACCGCAAGATCGCCGAGCGTCGCCTCTTCCCGGCGATCAACCTCGCCGCCAGCGGCACGCGCAAGGAGGACCTGCTCATGGAGGAGCAGGAGCTCAAGACCGTCACCGCGCTCCGCCGCCGCCTCATGACCATGCCCCCTCACCAGCAGGTCGAGCAGCTCCTCGCCGCCCTCCAGCGATTCCCCACCAACGCCGCCCTCGTCGGCTCCGCCGGCTGACCCGCTCCACCAACCCACGTCCCACAAAAGGGAGCCCCGAGCGCAAGCTCGAGGCCGAACGTCCCCACGCGCCCTCTTCGTCGCTCCATTTCGCCGCGGAGTTCACGGAGAGCACGGAGAAAAGCAGAAGAGTTTCAACGCGAAGACCGCGAAGAGCTCGAAGGAAGAGAAAAAAGAGAAGTCCCGCCACAGAGGCGCAGAAGCACAGAGGGGACACAGAGAGAAGAGGGAAAGAGGGGCTAAAGAGAGTTGGGATTGGATGCGGCCTTGGGCGAGTTCGCGCGCCCGGCCATCCAAGCCCTTGTCCTTCTCCGCTCTTCCCCGCTGACCCCGCTCCCCCCGCGTTCTCTTCCATATTGACTCTTCCTCTTCCTTCGAGCTCTTCGCGCCCTTCGCGTTGAAGAGTCCTTGCCCCCTCAGCCCCATGTGGTGCATCGACTCCCCGCGCCTAGCACCCTCCCCCCACCTCCCCCAGCCACGCCGCCAGAAACGCGCTGATGTCGTTCGAGTTCACCGCGCCGCTCCCGTCGAAGTCCCCCTCCAGCGTCCCTCCCTGCACGCTCGCCAGCCACGAGCCCAGGAACGCGCTGATGTCGTTCGAGCTCACCGCCCCGTCGCCGTCCCAGTCCGCGACGCACCCGCCCGCAATCTCCGTCCCGTACAGCCGCAGCCGCCACGACACCCACGTCCCCGCGTCCCCCGCCTGCTCATCGCTCACCCGCAGCGTCCACGCCCCCGCGCTCGACTCCCCCCAGTGCCGCACGCTGGTGAACACGTGCCCGACGTAATCATCCTGCGGGTCGAACCGCGGCAGCGTGAACACCGACCCCGTCCCCGACGGCCCCGTCAGCTCGATCCTCAGGTCCCCGATGAACGGGTGCAGCGCCGTCACCTCCACCTCCACCGCCTCCAGCCGCACCGCCTCCTCCACCACGATCGTCCGCTCCACCCCCGCCGGATCCGCGTCCGGGATCGCCGCGTCCACCGCCTGCTCCGGCGTCTGCACCGAGACCTCCGGCCCCACCAGCGCCCACGACTGCGCCAGCCCCACCGCCGCCGCGGCATCGATCGCCCCGAACCCGTAGTCGTAGCTCACCCACCTCCCCGCCCCGTTGGTCTCCCACCCCGCGCTCCCCGGGTCGCACCGCCGCGCCGACTCGATCAGCACGTGCTGCACGTCCCGCCACGTCAGCTCCGGCCTCGCCTCCAGCATCAGCGCCACCACCCCCGCCGCCAGCGGCGCGGCCGCGCTCGTCCCCCCGAACCCCGTCGTGTACCCCGACGGCCCGCTCGTCGTCGCCACGCCGCGGTTCACCCCCGGCGTCCCCGACGACGGCGCCGCCACCATCACCGATGCCCCCGGCTCGCTGTAGTACGACCGGTCGTCGTCGTCGTCGATCGACCCGACCGCGATCGTGTACCGGCTCGACGCGTACGGGTCGTAGTCCACCCGGTCCTGCCGGTCCCCCCCGTTGCCCGCCGCCCAGATGTGCACCGTCCCCAGCCCCCCGCGACCGCTGACGACCGTGTGCGCCAGCGCATCGCGCTCCACCGACGCCATCACCGACACCGTCGCGTTGTCGATCGGCCCCCACGAGTTGTTCTTCACGTGGTTGAGGTCGTTGCGGTACAGGAACGCCGCCGCGTTCGCCGCGTTCGTCCCCCGGTACAGCTTCGACACCCGCGCCCCGTACGCGCTCCCCACGCCCCCGATCCCGTTCCCGCCCGCCGCCGCGGCACACCCCGCCACCGACGTCCCGTGGCTCGTCGTCCCCGTCCCCGACTGACTCGCCGCGCTGTGGAAGTTCGCCGCTAGGTCCGGGTGCGTCACGTGCCACCCGTCCTCGACGATCCCGATCGTGACCCCCGCCCCCGTGTACCCCGCCTTCCACGCCGGCGCAATGTTCAGGTCCGCCCCCGGCAGCACGTCGTTGCTCAGGTGCCACTGCTGCGGCACGTTCGGATCGTCCGGCAGCGTCCGCAGCGGCTGCGGCACGCGCACGTCCACGTACGCCTCGATCACCCCCGCCTCCCCCCGCAGCGCGGCCGCCACCGCCGCCGCCTCGCGCACGCTCCCCGCCTCCACCCTCCAGTACCCCGGCAGCGACTCGAACGCCTCCGCCCCCGCCCGCGCGGCCCACGCCTCCCCCGCACGCACGATCACCGTGCTCGTCACCTCGTACCCCCCCGTCGGCCCCGGCGCCGCCCCGTCCTTCCCCGCCAGGTCCGCGTTCACACGCCGCGCCGCCGACCTCGCCGCCCCCGGCGCCTCCACCAGGAACGCCTCCACCCCGCGATACGTCGGCACCCGGATCTGCTCCACCGCCACGTCCGCCGCGGCCGAACTCGCCGCCAGGCCCGCTGCCAACAGGGTCCAACACACGCGGGTGCAGCGACGGTGGGCGCTCATCTGCGGCTTCCTCTCTACTTCTGGCAAAACCCGGCGTTCCCGGCTATCGGACCCGCGTTTCGCCCGCGGCCCGCTCGCCGGCTCTCATGAAAAACTACTCCGCCCCGCCCCCGCGGCCATCGCCCCCCCGCCGCAGGCCCCCGATACGCCCCCGCCTGTGCCGGTGTTGCCGGACGCGCCGTCCCTCGCCCCCCCGGCCACCTTCCCCCAGCCGCCCCGGTCCCACGTGTAGGATGAACCCTGTACCCGCCTCGGAGCACGCCGCCCATGCCGCAGACCGTCAGTGATCGGACCAGGTTCGAGCGGCTCCTCAACGCCCGCCACCGCTGCATCCGCATCGTCACCAGCGAGGAGGCCGACGCCCTCGCCATCGTCCGCGACGCCGCCATGGGCTCCAGCCTCGACCTGTGGACCTGGTCCGCCACCCGCGGCGTCCAGGAGGGCCTCCTCGCCGGCGCCAAGCCCGTCAAGGACACCATGCACGCCGCGGCCGCCCTCTGGCACCTCGCCCAGCTCCAGAGGCCCGCCCTCGCCGTCACCATCGACCTCGCCGGCCACCTCAAGGACGACGTCACCCTCCGCGCCTGGAAGGACCTCGTCCAGCGCGCCGGCGAGCTCCGCTCCTGCGTCGTCATGATCGACCACGCCGACGATGCGCCCCCGATCGTCCACAGCTGGAGCACCCGCTTCGACCTCTCCCTCCCCGGTGAAGAGGAGCTCGAGGAGATCGTCCGCGACACCCTCCGCCGCCTCCACCGAGACGCCCCCATCGAGGTGGACATGACCCGCCGCGGCCTGGCCACCATCGTCAAGAACCTCCGCGGCCTCACCCGCCGGCAGGCCCAGCAGGTCGTCACCGACGCCGTCGCCGACGACCAGAAGTTCCACCTGGGCGACCTCAACCACATCCTCGCCGGCAAGCGCCGCATGATCGGCGCCGCCGGCCTCCTCGAGTTCATCGAGACCCCCGTCAGCCTGGACGACGTCGGCGGCCTGAATCGCCTCAAGAGCTGGCTCCGCCAACGCGAGGGCGCCGCCACCGAGGAGGGGGAGCGGTGGGGCCTGGCGCCCCCCCGCGGCGTCCTCATGCTCGGCGTCCAGGGCGCCGGCAAGAGCATGTGCGCCAAGGCCATCGCCGCCGCCTGGCACCGTCCCCTGCTCCGCATGGACGTCGGCGCCCTCTACGACCGCTACGTCGGCGAGACCGAGAAACGCCTCCGCGAGGCCCTCCACCAGGCCGAGGTCATGTCCCCCATCGTCCTGTGGATCGACGAGATCGAGAAGGCCTTCGCCTCCGCCGCGGCCCAGAGCACCGACGGCGGCCTCTCCAAGCGCATGTTCGGAACGCTCCTCACCTGGATGCAGGAGCACCGCTCCCAGGTCTTCCTCGTCGCCACCGCCAACGACATCGAGGCCCTCCCCCCCGAGCTGCTCCGCAAGGGCCGCTTCGACGAGATCTTCTTCGTCGACCTCCCCGGCGACGAGGCCCGCGCCCAGATCATCCAGATCCACCTCCGCAAGCGCGCCCGCGACCCCGCCGCCTTCGATATCCCCCGCCTCGTCGCCGCCAGCCGCGGCTTCAGCGGCGCCGAGATCGAGCAGGCCATCGTCTCCGCCCTCCACGAGGCCTTCAGCGCCAGGGCCGACCTCGACACCGACACCCTCGCCCGCGCCATGGAAGCCTCCCCCCCGCTCAGCGTCACCATGGCCGAACGCATCGCCGCCCTCCGCCACTGGGCCAAAGGCCGCTGCGTCCCCGCCGACTGACCCCCCGCACCGGGTGCCACGCTTGTGCCCGCACGCGCATCTCGCGATCCGTGCGCCCACCGCGGACGATCCCGCGCGCCCCACCTGGA
>JBIQJK010000214.1:0-4142 GCA_044507535.1 Planctomycetaceae bacterium
CTCGCAGGGGAAAAAGTCATGACCGCGAAGCCCGACGCCGATCACCTGCGCCAGCGTGATCGGCACCCGGTCCTGGCACAGCGCCCCCAGCACCGCCATCGCGGCCGCCTCCCGGTACGCCGCCGCGACCCCCACATCGTCCGTCAGCGCGATCGGCCCGTCGTAGTTCTCCCGGATCGCCCTCACCAGCGCGATGTTCCGCACCGACCCCCCCGCCAGCACGATCCGCGCCGACGGCCCCGCCTCCTGCCGCGGCGGCAGGCTCCGCGCCACCGCCTGCGCGATCGCCGTGCACGCCGTCGCCGCCAGGTCCGGCGTCGGCAGGACCGGCGCGTAGCGGTTGAGCCACTGCGTCAGCTCATCCCCCGTCCCCAGCGACCTCCGCCCCCGCTCCAGGTCCCCAAGCGCGTTCATCAAGTCCGCCAGCGCATCCTCCCGCGCCGTCCCCGCCGCGGCCACCCGCCCATCCTCATCGAACGGCTGCCCCAGGCACCGCCGCGCGATCGCATCGAGCAACTGATTGCACGGGCACACGTCCCGCCCCGCGATCTGCGGCACGTCCGCCTCCGGCGTCGTCGCCCGCGGCAGCAGCGTCACGTTGCAGAACCCCCCCAGGTTTACGATCAGCCGCGGCTCCTCCGGCGAGCGGAACAGGATGTAGTCCGCGATCGGCGTGATCGGCGCCCCCTGCCCCCCGCTGGCCAGGTCCGCCGCCCGCAGGTCGTACACCACCGGCGTCCCAAGCGCCCGAGCGATCGGCGCGGGGTTGATCAGCTGCCAGCTCAGCGGCGGCGAGTGGAAGACCGTCTGCCCGTGCACCGCGATCAGGTCCGCCCGGTCCAGCGGCGCGGCCGACGCCAGCAGCCGCCCGATCGCCTCCGCGTGCAGCAGCGCCAGGTCCCGCGCCAGCGCCGCGATCAGCCGCGCCGGCAGCGGCTGCTGCTCCGCCAGCGCCCGCAGCGGCCCCGCGAGCGCCCCCAGCGGCGCCGACGCCGTCCGCAGCACCGACGTGCTGATCCCCAGCCCCGCGCCCGACACCCGGACGAGCGCCACATCAAGAGCATCCAGACTCGTGCCGGTCATGCAACCGACGACAAGCCGCACTTTCGCCATGACCGAGGGTAGGAACCCACCCCGCCATTTCCACGCCCGCCGCCCCGTTCGAGATGCCTCGCTGCCTCTCCTCTCCCACTCCCCACTCCCTCTTCTCTCTTCCGGCCCGTGAAACGAGCCCCGTCGATGGTTGCCAGATGCGCCAGCATCTGGCCAGTGCCCCCTTTGCCCTTCCGCCCGTGAAACGGGCGGGCGTTGGACCCGATCCCGCCTCCCCGATCATCCTCACTCCCCCACAAACCGCCCCAAAAGCCGCTCGAAATGCGAGCACGACTCCCGCAGCCCCCCCTCCCGGTTCCGCTTCCCCCACAGCCGCACGTGCTCCTCCATCACCCCCCGCGTCGCTTCCGCCAGCCCTTCCCGCACGCCCCGCGGCAGCTCGCCCCCCTCGTGCACCCGCGCCGCGATCGCGTGGTCCACCGCCAGCCGCGCCGTCGCCACCGTGTGCGCCAGCTCCGCCGCGACCAGCTCGTCTACCCCGCTCGGCATCCGCCCCGCCAGGTCCTCAAGCCGCTCCGCCACCCCGTGCCACGCATCCACATCCGCCGTCACCGGCGCGGCCGTCTCCGGCCGGTACAGGTCCGTCCACAGCGCGGAGGCGTTGCGGATCCCGCTGCCCCGCCGGATCGGCTCGTCGATGTCCCCCAGCTCATCCATCCACGTCGCGGCCGCGAGCGTCTCGTCGCCGAAGACGTGCAGCGCGATCGCCCGCGGATCCGCTTTCGCTTCCGGGTTCCACGCCGCCTGCGCCGCGTGCGCCACCGCCACCGCGCTGATCGGCCAGTGCTGGTGGTGCCCGCAGTCCCCCCAGTCCGTCACCAGCAGCCCCGTCGCCCCCTCCGACCGCGCCGCCGCGGCCTCCGCGAGGTTCGCTTCCCGCTCCGTCCGCCGCCCCACGATCGACCGCCACGAGCTCGTCCCCGGGCACACCCACGCCTCGATCCCTTGCTCCCTCAGCGCCGCGCACCACCGGCCGAACTTCGCATCCGGCTCGTACCCCCACGCCAGCCCGATCGGATCGCCCACTCCCCCCTTCCCGCCCAGCCGCGGCCACATCGTCAGCGCCCCCGGCTGCGAGAGCGCGATGTCCGCCCACAGCATCGGCCGCTTCCCCAAGCCCGCCGCGATCGCGCACACCTTCCCGACGAACTCGAAGTACACCGCCGCCCGCCCCGCATCCCCGCCCCCTCGCCGCGCCACCTCCTCCCTCGACCGCCCGAACCCCACATCAAACGTCTCGTCGCACCCGATGTTCACCAGCCCCGACGAGAAGCACGGCAGCAGCTGCCCCAGCAGGTCCGCCACGAACCGCTCCGACGCCGGGTCCACCGGGCATAGCGAGAACGGCCCGCTCCGCGGCCACTGCATGAACATCCAGTCCCCGTGCGTCTCCGCCAGGTGCGCGTGCTTCTCCAGCCGCAGCCAGTGCGCCAGGTGCCCGAAGCAGTTCTGGTTCGGCGTCAGCTCCACCCCCCGCCCCGCCGCGTACGCATCCAGCCGCCGCGCCTCCCCCGGCGTCACCGGCGAGCACCCCTCCCACGCCCCCTCGTGCCCCTCGTACGCGAACGTGTGCTCCGTGTACAGCTGCAGGTGGTTGAACTTCAGCGACGCCAGCAGGTCCACCCACCCCTCCAGCGACGCCACCGTCGGCACCTTGTTCCGCGACACATCCAGCATCACCCCCCGCGTCGCGAACGCCGGCGCATCCTCGATCTCCACCCGCGGCAGCCGCTCGCCGTACTGCCGCCGCAGCTGCGCCAGCGTCGCCATCGCGGCGTGCAGATCCCGCTCCCGCCCCACGACAATCCTCACGACCCCGGCCCCACCGGTCCCATTCGCCCCATCTGCCCCATCGACGCTCAGCCGGTATCCGCCCCCAGGCACCGACCCTTCATCCACCACCACAACCGGCCGCGCACCAATCGGCGCCTCCACGAACCCATCCCCACGGACCAACTTCACCGGCGCAGGCAACAGCAGCGGAGCCAACTCGGACAGCAGCGATCGATCCATGTCAACCCTCTCCCCACCCCGCCCCTCCGGGCTCGATCCCCCGACTCCGCTTCCTTACAGCGGAATCTCCTCCGCCTCCAGCTCGTGCCGCACGATGTCCTCGTACGTCTCCCGCTTCCGCACCACCGCCGCCGTCCCCCCGCGCACCAGCACCTCCGCCGGCAGCGGGTGCGAGTTGTAGCGCGACGCCATCGACATCCCGTATGCCCCCGCCCCGAACACCGCCAGCAGGTCCCCCCGCGCCAGCGGCGGCAGCGCCCGGTCCTTCGCCAGAAAATCTCCCGACTCGCACAGCGGCCCCACCACGTCGCACACCCCCAGCCCCGGAACGTCCGGCCGCTCCGTCCGCGCTGGCGGCACGTGCCCCTCCGCCACCGCCGCCGGCCAGATGAAGTGGAACGCCCCGTACAGCGCGGGCCGCATCAGCGCGTTCATCCCCGCGTCGCACACGATGAACTTCCGCGCCCCGCTCTCCTTCACATACAGCACCCGCGTCAGCAGCACCCCCGCGTTGGCCGCGATGCTCCGCCCCGGCTCCAGGATGATCCTCAGCCCCCCCTTCACCCGCTCCCGCAGCAGCGGCACGATCGCCGCGGCATAGTCGCTCGCCGCCGGCGAGGCCCCCGTCTGGTAGTCCGCCGCGAACCCGCCCCCCAGGTCCAGCGTGTCCACGCGCATCCCCATCCCCGCCAGCTCGTCGATCAGCCCCAGCGTCTTCGTGATCGCCTCGACGTACGGCTCCGTCGTCGCCACCGGCGAGCCGATGTGCAGGTGCAGACCCGTCAGCCGCAGGTGCTTCTCCTGACCGAACCGCCGGAAGAACGCCCGCGCCCGCTCCAGGTCCACCCCGAACTTGTTCTCCTTCTTCCCCGTCGTCGTGTACGCGTGCGTCTTGGGGTCCACATCCGGGTTCACCCGCAGCGCGGCCCGCGCCGCCACCCCTAGCGACCGCGCGATCCCCGCGATCGTCTGGAACTCCGGCTCCGACTCGATGTTGAACAGCGGCACCCCCCCCT
>JBIQJK010000215.1:0-4093 GCA_044507535.1 Planctomycetaceae bacterium
CGACGACCTCGCCGGCCGCGATCTGGTTGACCAGGAGGGGGGGGAGGGTGCGGATGGATTGCCCGGGCGTGCCGGGGGCGAGGGGGGGCATTGGGGGAGTTTAGGAGGGGGGAGAAGAGGACGGATGCGGAGGGTGCCACGGGCGGACCCGCGAAAGGGCATCGAAACTCGTCAAAGGTGAAGTTTGCACTTGGTCCTTGCATTCCATCGAACGCAACGGTTTACTGAAGATGTTCGGAGGCGAGGACACCCCGAAGTGACCCGCGACCGCCGCCAGCTACGGCAGGCGGCTCAATAATTCGGAAGGTTTTATCGCGAAGGGACTCGGCAATGCTCAAGTCCTGCAAAGCACTGCTCGTGACGTGCTCCATCATCGTGGCTGTCCAGTGCGTCAATCGGGCGGAGGCGCAACCGACGCGCCAGGTCCCGGGGGGAGTCGTGGTCACGGTTCCCGATCGGCTCATCATCTGCGGGGAAGGTCGCGGCGGAGACCGTGTCGATCTGGTCACGCGCGAGGTGTTCGTTCCCGATGGGCAGGAGGTCGGAGGAGCATTGCCGGAGCGAGTGCCGGTCAGCACGTTTCTGAGGCCGGAGCAGGAGGTGACATGGATCGAGGAATGGGAGACGATCGAGCACGGGGAAGGGGTCTTCTCGTTGCGGCCGAAGCGGATCGCCAAGGTGCGCATTCCAGAAGAGCCGGTCCCGGGAACTGTCTTGCGGGAGGAAGGGCACCGGATCGTCGCCGTCGAAGGGGGGGCGTTGATCGAGGGCGTCTACTTCCCGCCCCGCATGCACAGGAACGACCAGTTTTCCATTCTTCATCCGACATGGGTGACACTGGACGAGGGCGGGGGCTATCGGGTGCATACGTCGCCCGGACGTGCATTCAGCTATCAAGTCGGTGAGATCCGATCCTCATGGAGCACTGTCGGTGTGGAATACCTGATTCCTCCCGAGACTCTTCCATTTCCTGAACACCGCCGCCGCAGGCCCGAAGAGCGCGGCGGCGAACGAGGACCACCGTGGACTCTCAATATCAACTGGATCGGCCCGCAGCAGCCCCCGCCGGTGCAGAACTCGATCGACGCAACGCTCGGCCGTGTGAAAACCCGCATGGAGACGGCCCTCGCCGGCAGCATCGGTTTTAACAACGTCAATGTCAACGCCATGCCCTTGGGTCCGACCGACGAAGACCCTATCGCTGGCACGGCCCCGATTGTGGTTTCGGTCGGCTACGGCACGCTCCGTCAACAGTTGCACCTCGTCGCAGATGCCCTTGGCGAACCGAATGACGAACTCCTGATCTACGACAACTTGCCGTTCGGCAGCGCGTTGCCGGTGTACTTTGACGACGCGACCCCCGCGGTTCCCTCCCCGGTTTCGCAGGTCTTGGTGGACGAAGGGCTCGCGGGGCACCTGCTCCTGCCCTCTGGCACATTGCCTGACCTGATCGTCTTGAACTCCCAGCGGCCCTTCAACTATTTTCCTCAGCGACGGAACCCCATGGCCGCGGACCTCGAAGCCGTGATCAGCCACGAAACCTTCCACGCCCTCGGCTTCAACTCCGGCCTCGACAGGCCGCAGCCGAGCTTCGTTGTTGAGAACTGGGACCTGTTCCGGCTCGAGACCGCCATCGGCCCCGGCGTGTCCGCAACCGAGTTCTCGCAGACGCCCCGGAACCTCCGGCCCGATGTCGCCGCGATGTACGTCACGAACCTCAACTTCCCCGCTCGGGAATACCGGGCCTCGCAGGGCATCGTGGGTCCTGCCGGTACGCCGGGCGATGGCTGGCAAGCAGGACACTGGAAGGAGACCTCACTCGTAGGCTCCTGGATCGGCGTTATGGACCCGCTCATTACCGCCAATGCGCCGGCGGGCTCCGGCTACATCGCGTTCCCCGACGGCAGAGCACTGGACATCATGGGTTGGTTCGTCAATCCGGCGAATATCCCGGTTGCCGCGGGGCCCGCCACGGATCCGAACCCGGCCGCCGAAGCAATGAACATTCCCCGCCCAACTTCGCTTGCCTGGACACCGGGATTCGGCGCCGAGTGGTTCAGTGTCTTTGTGTTCTGCGGCACGGCTGTCCAGTCGGATGCATCGCTTGTATTCGAGGCAATCGACCTTGCATCACCCTCGGTGATGGTGCCGTCCACTGCAACGCGGCCCGGGCGCTTCCACTCCTGGTCGGTCACGGCTGGAAATCTTGCCGGCTTCACCTACTCGGAGACGTGGACCTTCCGGACCGCGGGGTGCGACAGCGACTGGGACGGGATGGAACGGTCAACAGTTCGGACACCAGCGCGTTCCTGACCAGTTGGCTTGACGGCTTGGACAGCGGCGACCTTGACGCGGACTTCGACGACAACGGCGCCGTGAACAGCTCGGATATTTCCGCCTTTCTCGCCGCGTGGCTTGCGGAGGTGGAGGGAGGATGCCAATAGGTTGCTTACGGCACGGGAAGGAAGCAGGGTGATGATGACGAATGCGGGGTGCTCGTGGCGTCATACTGCGATAAGCGAGGCGCCTTCAACGCCCGACCGCCCGTAGGCTGTACACTTCCCCTTATGCCCGACACCATCTTCTCGAAGATCATCCGCGGCGAGATCCCGTGCCACAAGGTGTACGAGGATGAGCGGGTGCTGGCGTTTCTGGATATTGCGCCGCTGTCGAAGGGGCACACGCTGGTGATCCCGAAGGAGGCGGCGGCGACGCTGGACGAGCTGTCGGAGGAGTCGGCGGCGGCGGTCGGGCGGGTGCTGCCGCGGCTGTGCCGGGCGGTGATGAGGGCGACGGGGGCGCGGGCGTACAACGTGCTGCAGAACAACGGGGCGGAGGCGCACCAGGCGGTGTTCCACGTGCACTTTCACATCATCCCCAAGTTTGAGGATGCGGGGGGGTCGGGGGGGACGAGCGAGGGGTTGGGGATCGTGTGGCGGCCGAAGACGCTTGGGAAGGAGGAGGGGGCGGAGCTGGCGGGGAGGATTGCGGGGGAGGTTGGGAGGGGGTGAAGAAGGATGTGGAGGTGAAGAGGTGAGCGGGTGTGGAGGCGAGGGGGCGACGGCCGCCCGATTCACGGGCCGGGGAAGGGGCGCTGGTGAGCGGGTCAGGCGGGGATGATGTCGAGGGCGACGTCGAGCGATGAGACGCTGTGGGTCAGGGCGCCGGCGCTGATGCGGTCCACGCCGGTCTCGGCGATGGCGCGGACGGTCTGGAGGGTGACGCCGCCGGAGGCTTCGAGGTGGAGCTTGCCTTTGAGGCCGGCGCGGTCTCGCATCTCGACGGCGCGGCGGAGGTCTTCGGGCGGCATGTTGTCGAGGAGGATGATGTCGGTGTTGCAGCCGCCGGCTTGAATGATGGCCTCGAGCTGGGCGAGGGTGTCGACCTCGCACTCGACGAAGGTGAGCGGCGTGCCGGATTCGAGGGCGAGGGCCCGGGCCCTGGCGGCCGCGGCGGTGAGCCAGGGGGCGAGGTCGGGGGGGCTCGCGGCGGCGATGTGGTTGTCCTTGATGAGGACGGCGTCGTGGAGGCCGAGGCGGTGGGACATGCCGCCGCCGCAGCGGACGGCGTACTTCTCGAGGATGCGCAGGCCGGGGGTGGTCTTGCGGGTGTCGTAGATCTTCGCGCCGGCGCCCTCGACGGCGCGGACGAACTCGGCGGTGCGGGTGGCGACGCCGCTGAGGCGGCCGACGAGGTTGAGGAGGGTGCGCTCGGCGGCGAGGATCTCGCGCAAGGGGCCCTGGAGGACCGCGGCGACGGCGCCGGCGTCGGCTCGCTTGCCGTCGGCGGCGCGGGTCTGGCAGGCGGCGTTGGGGGCGAAGAGGCTCAGGAGGTCGGGGAGGAGGCGGAGGCCGGATAGGACTCCCGGCTCGCGGACGACGAGGGCGGCCCGGCCCTGGGCGTGCTCGGGGATGGTGACGCGGGAGGTGATGTCCCCGGCCCCCCCCGGCGCGGCGAGGTCCTCGTCGCGGGCGAGCTGGAGGAGGCGGCGGTGGAGGTTTGTTTTCGTCAGCGCTGACCAGACGGTGTCGAGGTCGGCGGCGTTGAGGTCGATGGGGGCGGGCATGTGGGGATGGTACGTGGATGGGTGGAT
>JBIQJK010000002.1:0-115067 GCA_044507535.1 Planctomycetaceae bacterium
TCAAATGACGTGATGGCCTACATTCCCTCGAAACGGGTGCTGCTGGAGGGGGGCGTGATGACGGGGCAGCGGGCGTTCGAGCTGGGGATCGTCACGGGGGTGGTGGGCTCGGCGGGGGAGCTGGACGGGGCTGTGGATGACGTCGTGCGGCGGCTGGCGTCGGGCGGGGCGGGGGCGCTGCGGGCGACGAAGCGGCTGCTGAATGAACTGGATGGGTCGCAGGACGGGGCGGTGGTGCGGAAGGGGGCGGAGCTGTCGGCGGCGGTGCTGGGGACGCCGGAGGCTCAGGCGACGCTGCGGGCGAAGCTGGGGATGTGAGGCGGGGATCCGCTCGGACCGGGGGACGGCGCCCTGCCCGGGCGCACGGGCCGCGGGTATACTGGCTGAGTTGGCCCCTCATGGGCGAGGGGGGGCGGGCGTGGGCGTGCGCGGAAGGGGGTCGCGGCGTGCGCGATTTTGGTGCACCACAGGATCGATACCGAACACGGGGCGATGATGGACTCGACGACGCAGCTGCTGCCTCTGGAGCGTGACGAGACGACGGGCGAGGGCCGGCTGGCCGGCTGCGTGACCGTGCGGCTCGAGCAGCGCGGGGGCGGGGCGTCGTCGGTGGTCGTCCTGAACCTCGAGCTGATCCAGCGACTGGAGGCGACGCTGCGGGAGGTGGCGAGGGACCCGAAGGCGACGTGCTTGGTGCTGTCATCCGCGAGCGAGCGGGTCTTCGTGGCGGGGGCGGACCTGAAGACGATCTCGGAGCAGGGGGACGAGGAGCTGGACCGGTACCTGGCCTACGGGCAGCAGGTGTTCGGGATGCTGGCGGACCTGCCCTTCCCCACGGCTGCGGCGATCAACGGGGCGGCGCTGGGGGGTGGGCTCGAGGTGGCGATGCACTGCGATGGGCTGGTGGCGGCGCCGTCGGCCTCGGGGAAGCCGTACCCGGTGGGGCTGCCGGAGGCGGGGCTGAGCATCTGCCCGGGGTGGGGCGGGACGAACCTGCTGCCGGCGCGGATCGACCCGGCGGAGGCGATCCGGCGGACCGCGGCGGGGACGCCGATGACGTTCGACGAGGCGGTGGCGGCGGGGATGTTCGACGCCGTGGCACCGGAGGCGGCGGGGCTGATCCCCGCGGCGAAGGCGTGGCTGGGGGAGCGGATCAAGCAGGGGACGGTGAGGCGGGACGGCGCGCCGTCCCGCTGGATCGGGCGGCCGGAGGCGGCTGCGGGGGTGACGGCGGCGCTGGCCGCGGTGGAGAACGACCTGCCCAAGACCCAGTCGGCCGCGGCGGTGCTGTCGGCGGTGCGGGCGGGGCTGAACGAGGGGTGGCGGGCGGCGCTGGATGTGGAGCGTCGGGAGCTGGTGCGGCTCCGCTCGACGCCGGAGGGGAAGGGGGCGATCCAGGCGTTCTTCGACCGGACGGCGGGGAAAAAATAGATACACTTATCGATTATGTGTGGCGGGGGCGGTGCGGGGCGGGAGCGGGCGGGGGATGAGCGCGGCGGAGGACCCGCCGCGGCCCCAGCGACGAGGAACCGACCATGGCGGACCTGAAGAACCTCAAGAACGTCTCGGAGAAGGACCGGCGGATGATCGAGGATGCGGAGGCGCTCCTCGGGCCGGAGCCGTCGTCGATGGGGTTTGTGAAGAACCTGTTCTGGGGGAACCTGCGCGAGGAGCTGGCGTTCCCGTACCCGGAGACGGACGCGGAGGAGACGGCGCGGTGCGACCAGCTGCTGGCGCGGCTGGATGAGTACCTGCGGACGGAGCACCCGGCGATCCAGATCGACCAGGAGCAGGAGATCCCGCGCTGGGTAATCGACCGGCTGTTCGAGCTGGGGGTGCTGGGGATGACGATCCCGAAGGAGTACGGGGGGCTCGGGCTGGGGATCACCAGCTACAACCGTGTGCTGGAGCGGATCGGGCAGAGCTGCGGCTCGACGGCGGTGCTGGTGTCGGCGCACCAGTCGATCGGGTGCAAGGCGATCATGCTCTTCGGGACCGAGGAGCAGAAGAAGGTGTGGCTGCCGCACCTGGCGAAGGACTGGCTGAGCGCGTTCTGCCTGAGCGAGCCGAACGTGGGGTGCGACGCGGGGGGCCAGGAGACGCGGTGCGAGAAGAGCGCCGACGGGGAGTACTACATCCTCAACGGCGAGAAGAAGTGGGCGACCAGCGGGGCGATCAGCGGGTTGTTCACGGTGATGGCCAAGCAGAAGGTCACGGACCCCAAGACGGGGAAGGAGACGGAGCGGGTCACCGCGCTGGTGTGCACGCCGGACATGGAGGGGGTGGACATCTTCCAGAAGAACCGGAGCAAGTGCGGGATCCGGGGGACGTGGCAGGCGCGGATCCGGTTCAAGGACGTGAAGGTGCCGAAGTTCAACCTGCTGCACCAGGAGGGTCGCGGGCTGAACGTGGCGCTGACGTGCCTGAACTACGGGCGGTGCACGCTGTCGGCGGGGATGCTGGGCGGGGCGCGGCGGGCGATGGACCAGGCGGTCAAGTGGTCGCAGACGCGGTACCAGTTCCAGCGGCCGCTGGCGGAGTTCGAGCTGGTGCAGAAGCGGATCGCGCACATGGCCGCGCTGTGCTACGCGATGGACGCGGTGCTGTACATGACCACGGGGATGCTGGATCGGCATGACGAGGACATCATGCTGGAGACGGCGATCTGCAAGGTCTTCTGCTCGGAGATGGGGTGGCGGACGGTCAACGACGCCATGCAGATCATGGGGGGCGAGAGCTACATGACCGAGAACGAGGTGGAGCGGATCTTCCGCGACAGCCGCATCAACCTGATCGTCGAGGGGGCGAACGAGGTGATGCAGTCGTTCATCTTCGCGTACGGGGGCAAGCAGCTGGCCGAGCGGATGCTGGGGATCCAGGAGGCGGTGGGGTGGAACGACCAGGAGGGGCTGGGGGCGAACCTGTCGCGGATCGTCCGGAACATGCGCCGGACGAAGGTGATGAAGGCGGCGGCGCCGCTGGGGATCGAGCTGTTCCTGGGGGTGCGGCGCAAGGCGCCGACGCTGACGAGGATCCACCCGTCGCTGCGGGCGGAGGCGGACCGGCTGTGCCGGTTCATCCGCGAGCACAGCCACCAGTTCAAGGTGGCGAGCAAGAACTACAAGGAAGCGATCATCAACCGCCAGGCGGTGCAGGCGCGGGTGGCGGACTCGGGGATCTGGCTGCACGCGTGGGCGTGCACGCTGAGCCGGCTGGACCTGGACGTGCGCCGCGGGGGCGAGGGGGCGGAGTTCGAGCGCGACCGGGCCGCGGCGAAGCACTTCTTCGACCTCGCGGAGGAGTCGATCCGCGAGAACTTCCGCCGGCTGTACGAGAACACGGACGACACGATGCTCGCCGCCGCGGCGGCCGCGCTGAAGTACAGCGAGACGCTGCCGAACGAGCTGTTCTCGATCCCGGAGAAGTCGCCGGTGGCGGCGGGGACGGGCCGGCGGCTCAAGCAGGACGGGATCAAGCAGTTCCCGGGCGAGAAGCACGTGGAGGCAGGCGCGAGCGCGAACGGCCGCGGCTAATCGCCGGAGGGACCGGGCGCGGGCGGCTGGTCGAGCAGCCGCTCGCGGCGCCAGAAGTCGGCGGGCTCGCCGGCGCTGTAGGCGTTGCCGCACTCCGGGCACGTCGTGGCCGCATCGGTCGCGAGGTCATAGAGGCACTGCGGGCAGAGGCGGCCTCCGGCCCGGCGGACGTCTCCGCGCAGGCGGCGGAGGTACACCGATATTCCGAAAGCGAGGCCCACGACCGCGATCCACGCGGCGGCCACGCACCAGTCGAACAGGCCCCGCGAACCGATTGACGACAAGAGAATGGTCAGCGGGGTGAAGAGGGTTGCGGCAAGCAGCATGGGACGCTGGGTCCGGCGGATGGCGGGCGAGGCCGAGAGGAACGGGAGCCCCAGCTTCCGCCGCTCGATCACCGCGCCGACAAGGGGGGCGGCGACGACGACAACGATCAGGGTGGCGAAAAGCACCCGGTACAGCATGGATCAGGGCTCATCGGCGGCGGGCGCGAGGGGAGCGGCCGCGACCACCGCCGCGGCGGAGAGCCAGCGCGTCGGGTGCGTCATATGAGCACAGTGTAATGTCACGGTCCCGTACGGGTCGGTTCCGGCGCGCGTGGCCGCGGGCGCATCGAAACATCGGGGGTGTCGGTTGCGCGGCCAGCTGCGCGCGTCTAGTCACCGCTAACCAGCGGGGCCAACGGAACCGGGCGTCGGTTTCGGCTAAACTATCTGCCCGACCCATTTGGGCCCCGGGCGACGAGCCCGGCCCCGCGGCCGCGGGGGCGTGTCCACCGAAGCTGTTCACCGGACAGGCCCCGCCCAGCACGACGGAGTTTGACCCAGCATGCCCCGAAAGACTGTCTACAAGGCCCAGGTGGACTACCTCCAGGTCCTCGACGAGAACGGCAACCTCGACGAGGCGCTGGCGAAGGACACGCTGACCGACGAGCAGGTGGTGTACCTGTACGACTTCATGATCACCTGCCGCACGCTGGACGACATCGCGTTCAAGCTGCAGCGGTCGGGGCGGATGGGGACGTACCCGCAGAACAAGGGGCAGGAGGCCGCGGCGATCGGCTCGGGGTTCGCGGCGGTGAAGGGGGTGGACTTCCTGGTGCCGTGCTACCGGGAGAACGCGGCGCTGTTCCTGCACGGGCTGCCGATGCACTACATCTTCCTGCACTGGATGGGGGACGAGCGTGGGAACCAGATCCCCGAGGGGGTGAACGTGACGCCGCTGTCGATCCCGATCGGGACGCAGATGCTGCACGCGACGGGGATCGCGTGGGCGTTCAAGCTGCGGAAGGAGGAGCGGGTCGCGATCACGTACTTCGGCGACGGTGCGACGAGCGAGGGGGACTTCCACGAGGCGATGAACTTCGCGAGCACGCTGGAGGTCCCGGTGGTGTTCTTCTGCCAGAACAACCAGTGGGCGATCTCGGTGCCGCGGGAGCAGCAGATGGCGTCGGAGACGGTCGCGCAGAAGGCGATCGCGTACGGGATGCCGACGATCCAGGTGGACGGGAACGACCTGTTCGCGGTGTACAAGGCGAGCAAGGAGGCGATCGAGCGGGCCCGCGGCGGGGGCGGGCCGAGCTTCATCGAGGCGGTGACGTACCGGCTGGGGGACCACACGACGGCCGACGATGCGCGGCGGTACCGCGACGCGGAGGAGGTCGAGGCGTGGAAGAACCGCGACCCGGTGATCCGGCTGCGGAAGTACCTGGAGCGCAAGGACCTCTGGGACGAGAAGCGGCAGCAGGAGGCGGAGGAGAAGGGGCGGGCGGTCGCGGCGGAGGTCGTCAAGGCGGCCGAGGGGATCGAGCCCCCGACGACCGACGACATCTTCGACTACACCTTCGCCGGGGAGCTGCCGCGGGAGCTGGAGATCCAGAAGCGGACGCTGCGGACGAACTCGCTGGGGCAGGAGCCGGAGCAGGTGGGGCTGAAGGCGACTCCCGAAGGGGTCGCGCGGTGAAGCACCAGGTCCAGGTCGCCCGGCAGGCCCGGCGGTTTGTGCCGTCCGAGACCGAGTTCGTCGGCGGCCGGGTCCTGCAGGTCCCGCGCCCGGAGTTCATCGATCTTCCGCCGGGCAAGACGCCGTCCTTGGTGGCGACGCACCCCGGCGGCACGCCCGAGAGGCGCAACATCTTCAAGGCATTGCCGGTTCGTCCCAGCAAACAGCGGGGTGGGCGCCGGCGCAAGGCCGGTTCACTCTGTTCCTGATTCCAAACTCGAGGCTCTGACCCCATGGCCCAACTCACACTCGTCCAGGCAATCAACCTCGCTCTCGCCCAGGAGATGGAGGCGGACTCCCGCGTCGTGCTGCTCGGGGAGGACGTCGGCAAGAACGGCGGCGTCTTCCGCGTCACCGAGGGGCTCCAGGCCCGCTTCGGGGCGGACCGGGTGGTGGACACGCCGCTGGCTGAGTCCGGCATCATGGGGACCGCCATCGGCCTGGCGATCGCCGGGATGCGGCCGGTCCCGGAGATCCAGTTCGAGGGGTTCCTCGGGCCGGCGTACGACCAGCTCGTCAACCACGCGGCGAGGTACCGCACCCGCAGCCGCGGGGCGATCACGGTGCCGATGACCGTCCGCGTGCCGGTGGGCGGGGGCATCCACGCCCCGGAGCTGCACTCGGACTCTCCGGAGGCGATCTACGCGCACCACCCGGGGCTGAAGGTCGTCATGCCCAGCACGCCGTACGACGCCAAGGGGCTGCTGATCTCGGCGATCCGCGACCCGGACCCGGTGGTGTTCTTCGAGCCCAAGCGGATCTACCGCGCCTTCCGCGAGGAGGTGCCGGAGGACGAGTACACCATCCCGATCGGGCAGGCGAAGATCGTCGCCGAGGGGACGGACCTGACGCTGATCTCCTGGGGCGCGACGGTGCACCAGTGCGTGGAGGCGATGGACAACCTGCCGGAGGACATCAGCGTCGAGCTGATCGACCTGCGGACGATCTACCCGATCGACATCGACACCATCGCGGCCAGCGTGGAGAAGACCGGGCGCGCGGTGATCGTCCACGAAGCCCCGAAGACCGCGGGCATGGGCGCCGAGATCGCCACGATCATCCAGGAGAAGTGCTTCCTGCACCTGGAGGCCCCGGTGCAGCGCGTCACCGGCTTCGACACCGTCATGCCGTACTACAAGCTCGAGCTCGAGTACCTGCCCAACGCGGAGCGGATCCGCGAGGCCGTCGAGGCCTGCATGGCGTACTGAGCCCGCTGAACTGATTCCGACCAACGACGACAGAAGAAGACTCACCACAGAGGACACAGAGAAATCCAGGCAAGGAAGGGCAGGCTCTCAACCCGATCTCTTCTCTGTGCTCTCTGTGTCTCTGTGGTGAAAAAAAGGTGGTCCAATGGCGCACGCAAAGAGCACCGGCAATCCCAACGACTTCATCCTCCCCGACCTCGGCGAAGGCGTCCACGAGGCGGAGCTCATCGCGTGGCGCGTCCAGGTGGGCCAGGCGGTGAAGGAGCACGACATCCTCGCCGAGATGGAGACCGACAAGGCGCTCGTCGAGGTCCCCAGCCCGCGCGACGGCGTGATCGCCGCGCTGCACGGCCAGCCCGGGGAGATCCTCAAGGTCGGCAACCCGCTGGTCTCCTACGAGCCCCGCGAGGGGGAGGCGGCCGCCAAGCCG
The DNA here is from genome assembly GCA_044507535.1 of Planctomycetaceae bacterium. Lineage (GTDB taxonomy): Bacteria > Planctomycetota > Phycisphaerae > Phycisphaerales > UBA1924 > CALAFV01. The sequence continues at coordinate 7,173 of JBIQJK010000002.1, forward strand.
GCCGCGGGCAAGGGCGCGGGGAAGAAGCCCGAGGCGGGCGCCAACGGCACGCGCGCCGCGGCCGCGGAGGAGGACCTCTCCCCCGACAGCTACGAGCGCACCGAGGACGACGGCACCGTCGTCGGGACGCTGACGGCGATGGCCGGCCTGCAGGCGGAGCCGGGGAAGGTGCTCGCGGCCCCGGCGGTGCGCCGGCTGGCGCGGGACCTGGGCGTGGACATCACGACGGTCCAGGGGACGGGGATCGGCGGGCGCGTGACGGATAAGGACGTCCGCGCCGCCGCGGCGGGCGGGGCGACGCGCCGGCCCGGGCGCAGCGACGTTGCGCCGATGGAGCCGGAGGAGCCGCGCAGCGGCCTGACCGCCCCGGCCGGGAGGCCGCCGGCGATGCGGACCCCGGGCGCGGCCCCGACGATCCGGGCCACCACCCCCCCCGCCCCCCCACCGCCGTCCCGCGTCCCCGCGGCGGCCCCGGGCGAGCCGGTGACGCGGGTCCCCTTCCGCGGCGTGCGGCGGACCATCGCCAACCGGCTGCGCGAGAGCGTCAACCAGGCGGTGCACTTCAACGTCATGGACGAGGCGGACGTGTCGGCGCTGGACGTGCTGCGCCGCAAGCTCGCCGCGGCCAGCGGGGAGAAGGTCAGCTTCCTGCCCTTCGTCGCCAGCGCGGTCTGCCGCGTGCTGACGATGCCGCAGTTCCGGGCGATGAACGCGACGGTGGACGATCAGGCGGAGGAGATCGTCCAGCACCGCGCGGTGCACCTGGGGATCGCGACCGATACGGATTCGGGGCTGATGGTCCCGGTGATCCGCGACTGCGACGCACTGGGCGTGCTGGAGATCGGGCGGCAGATCACGGCCGTCGCGGCGTCGGCCCGCGACCGGAGCATCCCGCGCGAGCAGCTGATGGGCTCGACGTTCACGATCAGCAACGTCGGCAGCCACGCCGGGCGCTTCGCGACGCCGATCATCAACTACCCGGAGGTGGGGATCCTCGCCGTCGGGCGGGCGCGGCAGGCGCCAGTGATCCGGGCGACGGCCGCGGGGCCGGCGTTCGCGATCGGGAACCTGCTGCCGCTGAGCCTGGCGTGCGACCACCGGGTCGTCGATGGGGCGACGGCGGCGCTGGCGCTGGCGAAGATCATCGAGCTGCTGCAGGACCCCGAGGGGCTGATGGGGCCGGCGCGGGGATAACACCCGCCTTCGCCGGCTCGGTGCGGCCCTCTCGGCGATCGGTTTACCGATGCTCGCTTCCATCCGGCGCTGACGCGCCGGCTTGGTTTCCGTGCGCTGCGCACTCCCCTGACGCCGGCCGGTCTGTATACTGGCCGGCCGGTGGTTTGATGGCTCGCGGGCTCACACCGGCCCGGTATGGGAGCGAGGCATGTCGGCCGACGGATCCGGGTCCGGCGAGGGCGAACGCTCGGGGGCCGCACGCGCCGGCGCCCTCTCGGAAGCGGGGCTCGTGCTGGCCGCGATGGTCGGCGTCGCCGGGGGGCTGGCGCTGTTCACCTTCGACTACGCGGAGGGGACGAGCTACCTCTCGAACGACCCGACCGCCTGCATCGACTGCCACATCATGCGCGAGCAGTTCGACGGGTGGCAGAAGTCGGCCCACCACGCGGTGGCGACGTGCAACGACTGCCACACGCCGCACGACTTCTTCGGCAAGTACTACACGAAGATGGAGCACGGCTTCCGCCACTCCAAGGGCTTCACCTTCAACGACTTCCACGAGCCGATCCAGATGAAGCGCAGCAGCTACGAGATCGTGAACGACAACTGCATCGCGTGCCACGAGTCGCTGGTGTCGGAGCTCGGGGCGCTGGGGCACGGCGCCGGGCGCGGCTCGGAGCCGATCGACTGCATCCGCTGCCACGCCAGCGCGGCGCACGGGCCGACGAAGTAGAAGGAAGACCACCGGAGGAGCGGACCATGGCGAGGGCCGGAGATCGGGCGTCGTCAAAGCGGGAGTGGCGGCGGGGGCGTACTGGGTCGTGCTGATCCTCGTGGCGGGCGCCACCGTCGGGATCATGATGCTGCTGCAGAGCATCTTCACGCGCAAGCAGGAGGCCCGGCAGGTCGCCTTCCCGCTCGTGGAGCTCACCGAGCAGACGGTGGACCCGGAGGTCTGGGGCCGCAACTTCCCCCGCCAGTACGACGGCTACCGCCGGACGGTGGACGTCGTCCGCACGCGGTACGGCGGGAGCGAGGCGTTCCAGAAGCTCGACGAGTACCCCGCGTGGCGGACGATCTTCGCCGGCTACGCCTTCGCGATCGACTACCGCGAGGAGCGGGGCCACGCCTACATGCTCTCGGACCAGCGGGAGACCGAGCGGGTCACGCAGCGGCCCCAGCCGGGGGCGTGCCTGCACTGCCACGCGTCCAACCTCGTCGCGTACCGCCAGGTCGGGCTCGACGCCGGGGCGGCGGGCTCGCTCGACGACCCGCTGTTCTCCGGCGCGGGGCAGGAGCAGCTCTCCAAGGGCTTCGAGGCCGTCTGCGCCATGCCGTACAGCGAGGCGACGCGGCTGGTCGCCCACCCGGTCACCTGCCTGGACTGCCACGACCCGGAGAGCACGAAGCTGCGCGTCACGCGCCCGGCCTTCCTGACCGGCATCCGGGCGCTCGCCGAGAGCGACGAGCCGCTGCCGCACCTGCCGAGCGTCGCCCGCTGGCGCGCCGGCTCGCGCGAGCGGCCGTACGACCCGAACATCGACGCCTCGCGCCAGGAGCTCCGCAGCCTGGCGTGCGCCCAGTGCCACGTCGAGTATTACTTCAAGGGGGAGGGGAAGCTGCTGACGTACCCCTGGCACAACGGGCTGAACGTCGAGGAGATCGAGGCGTACTACGACGCGGAGGGGTTCAGCGACTGGACGCACGAGATCTCCGGGGCCAAGGTCCTCAAGGCGCAGCACCCGGAGTTCGAGATGTGGAGCCAGGGGATCCACGCTCGCTCCGGGGTCGCATGCGCCGACTGCCACATGCCCTACAAGCGCGAGGGGGCGATCAAGATCAGCGACCACCACGTCCGCAGCCCGCTGCTGAACATCGCCCGCTCGTGCCAGACCTGCCACCCGTACCCGGAGGAGGAGCTCAAGGCCCGGGTCCTGGCGATCCAGGACCGCACCGCGGCGCTGATGGCCCGCGGAGAACTGGCCGTGGTCGCGGCCATCGAGTCGATCCGGCACGCCGCGGACGCCGGCGCGGACGCCGATGCGCTGCAGGCCGCCCGCGCCCTGCAGCGCAAGGCGCAGTGGCGGCTGGACTTCGTCTCGGCGGAGAACTCCATGGGCTTCCACGCGGACCAGGAGGCCGCGAGGATCCTCGGGGAGGCGATCGACTACGCGCGCCGGGCCCAGATCGAGGCGGTCAGGGCGCTCCCGCCGGGCGCGGCCCCGCCCGCCGAGCCGGAGCCCCCGATCGTCCCCGAGCCCGATCCGCACCGGCCGGCCGGGGTATTTGGGCAGACGCCCGCTGGCGAGCGGTGACGGGGAGGGGGAGCCGCGGGCGCCCGGCGGCCGCTCCATACTTCACAGATCCCACCCGGAGGGTCGCCCGTGACCGTTCTCAAGGGACGCTTCGAAGGCGAGAAGATCGTCCTTGACGAGCCGGTTCCGCCGGGGCTGGCGGCGAACACGCCGGTGACGGTGATCGTCGCGGAGCCGGCCCAGCGGGGGACCGTGCTCGACAAGATCGCCAAGCTCTCGCGGCCGTGCGGCCTGCCGCCGGACTTCTCCGAGCGGCACGAGCATTATGTGAAGGGCGCGCCGCGTCGATGAAGCCGGTCTTCATCGACACATCGTACCTCATCGCGCTGCTCGCCAGCGACGACGCAAATCACTCGGTCGCCTCTGCCCGTCGGTTGTCCGTCCGCGGCCCGTTTCTTACGACCGAGTACGCGCCGATCGAACCCGCCGACGCCCTCGCCAGGGTCGCACGCGACCTCGTCTGTGAGACGATCGACGCCGTCCGCACAGACCGCTCCATCTCGGTCATTCCGGCGTCCACGGAGCTTACCGAGTCCGGGCTCGCGCTGTTCCGCGGCCGTCATGACAAGAGCCGGGGCCTGACCGACCGCATCCCCTTCGTCGTCATGCAGCAGGAGGGCGTCACCGACGCCCTCACGGCGGACCGCCACTTCGAGCAGGCCGGGTGCCGGGCGCTGCTGCGATCCGCGTTGCAGTAACGCCGCCGCTGCGCTTCAGCGGGATGCCTCCGCATCGGACTCCCCCGTCCCCCCCACTCCCCCCGCTGCTCCCAGCTGCGTCCCCAGCCACGTCGCGATCTTCTCCATCGCCTCGGGGACGACCGGGCCGGTGAAGCCCGGGTCGGTCTTCTTCTGGACCGCCTTGAGGTTGTGGCTCGTGCCGGGGACGATCACCGTCTCGGTGGTCCCCTTCGCCCTGGCCTCCAGCGCGGCCTCGAGGGCGGGGGCGTCCTTCTCGGCGAGGACCTGGCTGTCCAGCTCGCCCTGGAGGAGCAGCACGGGGCCGTCGTAGGCCGCGGCGAGGTCGGTGGGGTCGATCGTGAAGTAGGACCGGAGGAGCTTCGCCGCGCTGGGGTTGAAGATCGCCCGCAGGCCCATGGGGACGTCGCCGGGGACCGTGCCGTCGCGGACCACCTGCACGATGGCCCGCTCGGTCGCATCCATGAAGCCCTTGGCGACCTCCTCGGGCGCCCCCTGCGCCGCGAGGGTGTCGGCGATCTGGTTGCGGACGACGTCGTCGAGCCTCCGACCGGCGGTGGCGAGCAGGACGATCGCGGCGGGGGCCTCGTCGGTCCCCGCGGTATCGTGGGCGATCTGGAGCGTGATCAGGCCCCCCTCGCTGTGGCCGACGATGGCGACGCGCTCGCCGTCCACGGCCTCGTGCGCCCGCAGGTACGCCGCGGCGGCCCTGGCGTCGCCGACGAAATGGTCCCAGGCGAAGAACTCGCTCATCTCGGCGGTGTCCTTCGGCCACACGCCCGCGTACGTCGCGGCGGAGCGCTTGTCGAAGCGGAGCGTGGCGATCCCCTCGGCGGCGAGCCGCTCGGCGACCTGCTTGAGCAGGTCGGTGACGAACATCGGGGGGACGTTGCCGTTGCGGTCCGGGGGGCCGGAGCCGGGGAGGAGGAGCGCGCCGGGGACGCGCTGGCCCTCGCCGGCCCCCTCGGGGAGCAGGAGCGTGCCCTTCAGCTCCAGCCCCCCCACTCCTTCGAACGTCACCTCGGTCGCCGTCGGCTGCGCCTCGACCGTCCGGGCCGGGGCGGCGACGGCGAGGGCGAAGCCGGCGAGCATGGCCGCGGCGGCGGTCGCGGCGGGCGGGTTCTGCCGCTTGTAGAGGACGAAGGAGTAGACGCACGGGATCAGGATCGCCGCCATCAGTCCGGCGAAGACCAGCGGCATCGGCGCCCCGGCGAGGGTCGCCACCGCGCCGATGACGCCCGCGGCGGTGAGCAACCTGGCGGCGAGGCGGTGCGTCGCGACCCAGACGCGGTCGCTGGCGAGCGTCCACGGGAGGCGGATGCCGACCCAGAAGTTCTTGCGGACCTTGCCGAGGGAGTTGCCGATCACGGCGAGGAAGACGAGCAGCCCGGCGACGACGAGGCGGCCGCTGTCGGCCCCGGGGTCGCGGGCGACGACCGCGCTGACGACCCAGAAGTAGCCGACCAGCGCGACGCCCAGGACCATGATCAGGTTGAACGTCCGCCGAAAGGGGGCGACGTCCCACCCGCGGGGGGAGAGCCACTGCGCGCCGGCGATGAACGCGCTCAGGCCGAGCATGAGCAGCGGCATCACCCACGCGAGCGTGGACTTGGCCGACCAGCCGTCCACCTGCCCGTGGAGGTTCCAGTGGCTCGGGACGCGGTCGGGGAGCGCGGGGTAGGCCCACGCGTAGTACGCCCCCGCCGCGGCGGTGAGCACGAGGGAGACGATCAGCGCGGTGCGTGTGGTCATGGTCGCTGCTCCTTTGTCCTGGTGCGGGCCCGTGGCTTGGGCCGCGTCGGTTCCTGGGTTCCCAGCAGGTCCATCAGCCCCGTCAGCAGGTCCTGGAGGACGGTGGTGTTGAGCGAGTAGTAGATGTGCTGGCCTTCCCGCCGGGTGGAGACCAGGTCGGCCTCCTTGAGGATGTTGAAGTGGTGGGACATGGAGGGGGCGGAGATGTCGAAATGCTCGCCGATCTCGCCGGCGGTCATCTCGCGCCCGCCCAGGAGCTTGAGGATCCCGCGGCGGGTGGGGTCGGCGAGTGCCTTGTAGACGGCGTTGCTCACGAGGGGTCCTTGGGAACTCGGGCTTCGGTATTTCGCGAATCGTCTAAATATTCTACGGAGGGGCGAGGCGAGGGCAAGGGGCCGCCCGCATCTGGAATAAGCATCGGTGGACACCCAGTGCTGGCCGGCCGCTGCCCGAGCCCAGGCTGCCTGATATCAGCGGTGCGCACGGCACTCGCTTCCTGCCCTGGGGCGTATCCTCCCGAGGGAGGTCACCCATGCGCTACCGCACCCTCGGCCGGACGGACATCAAGGTCTCGGAGATCAGCTTCGGCTGCTGGACCATGGGGGGGCCGAACTGGTCCACCGTCAACGGCGCGCCGATCGGCTGGGCGGAGGTGGACGAGGACGAGGTGCTCGCGGGGATCAAGGCGGGGCTCGACGCCGGGGTGAACCACTGGGACAACGCGGACATCTACGGCAACGGCCGCGCGGAGCGGATGCTCGGGGCGATGCTGCGGAAGCTGGGTGCGAAGCGCGAGACGCAGGTGATCGCCACGAAGGTCGGGCATTTCCGGGGGACCGCGCCGTACGCGTACGACCCGCGGCACATCCGCAACCAGTGCGAGCAGTCGCTGCGGAACCTCGGCGTGGACTACATCGACCTCTACTACTTCCACCACGGGACGTACGTCGGCCCTGGGTACGACGGCCAGCCGCACGACTACCTGCCCGAGGCCGCGGGGACGATGCACGAGCTGGTGAAGGAGGGGAAGGTGCGGGCGGTGGGGCAGTCGGCGTACACCGTCGAGGACTTCGAGCGGGCGGTGCCGGTGCTCAAGCCGGACGTGCTGCAGAGCAAGGCGAACCTGCGGTACGACGGGTTCATCCGCGAGGACTCGCCGATCCAGCGGCTGATGGACGAGCACGGTTGCACGTTCATCGCCTTCGGGCCGCTGGACCAGGGGATCCTGCTGGACAAGTTCGACCCGGACAACCCGCCGAAGTTCGGCCCCGGCGAGGCGCGAGCCAACCGCAAGGACTTCAACCCGCAGACGCTGCGCGAGGTGCGCGAGCGGCTGGCGAAGATCAAGGCGAGGTTCGGGCGGCCGGGCGTGCCGGAGGTCGAGACGCTTTCATCGGTGGCGTTGCGCTGGGTGCTCAGCCATCGGAATGTCTCCGGGGTGATCCCCGGCTTCCGCAACGAGCGGCAGGCGAGGGCGAACCTCCGTGCCGCGGCCGACCCGCCGATGACGCCCGAGGAGGCGGAGTTCTGCCGGGCGCTGTTCCGGGAGTGAGCGGGGCGGGTTGGAAATGCGCGCGTGCAAGTCGAGCGTCCCGGATGTGAGCCCGGGGGTGATTGCCTTTGTGCGCTCTCCAGGAGAAGACGGAACGCGGGGGGAGCGGGGGAAGCGGGGAAGAAGAGGGGGAAAAGAGGACAGGAACACGGAGGCCACAGAGAGCCACAGAGGTCACAGAGGAAGACAGGGATCGGAGCAGAGGGAGATGGCGAGGGCGCTGTGCGGCCTGGCAATGGATCGACGCCCGACCGCTCGTGCGTGCGAGAGGGCCCAGCGCGAATCCAATCTGCTCCCCCTCTGTGACCCCTGTGGCTCTCCGTGACCTCCGTGTTCCCGCTCCCCCCGCGTTCTGCCTTTGAACACTCCAATATGGAACAAAGAAGCCCCGGGCTCACGCCCGGGGCTCTCTTCCGGGTGATGGCTGCCTTCTCCAGCAGCGGCGCTACCGGCGCGAGGGGCTCATCGGGGTGACAATGGGCGTCGGCTCGCGGACGGTGATGCGGTCGGTGGCGAGGTTCCAGACGAGGCTCCGGGCCGTCACCGGGGTCGCCCGCGTGTTGTCGTAGAGCGTGACGCGGTTGTTCTCGTCGGCGGTCGCCTCGGCGATGGACGCCGCGGCGTCGTACTCGACCTGGTCGGCCAGGAGCTTGCGCCCGCCGGACTCGACGTACACCGCGTCGCGGGCCAGAGCGCGGGTCAGCTCCGTGCCGGCGTCGCCCGCCGCGCCGGCCCCCCGCGGGACGGCGAAGGTCGCGTCCAGCCGCTCGCACTCCATCGTCGCCGGCGGGCCGCCGTCGAGGGGGCGGTGGACCATCTGCACGGCGCGGCGGAGCCGCAGCACTCCCGACGGACGGTCCATCGACATCGCGCCCGTCCAGATGAACAGCGCCGAGCCGCGGAAGGAGCGGCCCTGGGCCAGGTCGCCGGGCTCGTGCGCGACCATCTGGCCGCGGTCGGTGGTGGCGCGGCCGTCGTAGATCGCCGCGCGGCCGGCGCCGGGGACGCTGAGCGTGCCGGCGACATCGTCCGCGATGATCCGCACGCCGGTGAGGCGGACGAACTGGACGAGGCGGCGGCCCTCGGGGTCGTCGGCGTCGCGGACGTAGGTGCGGGACTCGACCAGCGCCTCGCTCTCGCCGTCGCCGGAGACCTCGGCGCGGAGGAGCTCTCGCTTCCGCTCGGGGTCCGGGGCTGCGCCCTTCTCGGCCGCGGCGAGGGAGCCGGCGTCCTCGGGGGCGGGGGTGAACTCGAGGCGGAGGTGCTCGCCGCGGGTGAGGTCAACCTTGAGGCCGTCGGGGTCGGTGGAGGCGACGACGCCGCCGTGGCACTCGACGACGCCGGAGCGGTCGTCGAAGGACATGGAGCGCGTCCAGGTCGCGGTCAGCGGGCCGGACCTGCCGTCGGCCTGGTGGACGAACTTCCCCTCGCCGATGACGTTCATCCTGCTCGCGGCGCCGTCGAGCTCGATGACCGAGCCGTAGACACGGTCCCCGCCCCGGCCGATGAACGAGCCGCGGCCGGCGAGCCGGCCGGTCTGGCGGGGGACGTTGACGAAGAGCTCCTCGGTCTGGGCCTCGAGGCCCCGTTCGCCGCGGAGGCGGACGCCGCCCAGGGCGCGGACGTCTTCAACGGCGACCTTCTTGATGCCGTCGTCGCGGCCATCCGCATCGCCGCCCCGGACCGGGCGGAGGGTGGCCTCGACGAACTCGCCGACGAGGGAGTTCTCGCCGCGGACGGCGCGGACGTTGCCGACGGCGGTGAGGACGCGCGGCTCGGGGTCGCCGGCGCGGCCGTCCTTGGGGGGCTGGAAGAGCAGGTCGAGCTTGTCGGCGCTGAGGGTGCCGTCCTGGCCGCCGTCGGCGACTGCGCTCCCCTCGACGATGAGCCGGGTCAGCGCGGTGGCCCGCTTCTGGGTGGAGGTGAAGACGGCGCGGAGGAAGTCGCCGGTGACCGTCCCCCCCTCCGGGACGCGCGCCTGCACGTTGCCGGAGAAGGACGCCTCGCGGAGGGCGCCGGTGAGGGAGCCGTCCCTCACCTGGAACTGGAGGTCGGACTGGTCGGTCCAGGTGATCCGACGCTGCGCCTCGGAGAGGACGCCCGCGCCGGGGATGAACCCTACGCCGCTGCCGAGGTTCAGCTGCATGCGGCCGACCTGCACGGACTTGCCGTCGTCGGTGCTGACGGTCACGGCGGCGGGGCCGGGGCCGGCCAGGGTCAGGTCCTGCGAGGTCGCGCGGTAGCCGACCCAGACGCAGCGGCCGGTGATCCCCGTCCGGTCGTCGGCGAAGGCGACGTGGCCGGTCTTGTCGGCGGTGACGCGGAGGGCGAGGTGGTTGCCCCCCTGGAGCTCATCGGGCGTGGTCTCGATGGGGCGGACGACCAGCGTGCCCTTCCAGGTGAGGATGATGTCGTCCTCGCCGAGGGCGGAGGCGGGCGAGGGAAGGTTGGCCCCGTCCGCTTCGGGCTGGAGAGCGGCAGCGGCAACGGCGGCCGCCAGAGCCGTGGCCGGGCCCGCGGGGGATGCCTGGGAGGAGTGCCGCATCGCGCCGGCGCGGCGGCCGCCGGAGGGGACGGCCCCGTCGGGGAGCGAGCCGTCGAGCAGCCGCGCCCAGACGGCGAGGTTGTCGCCGGTGAGCGTGCGGCCGCGCTGCGTGACGCGCACCTGGTCGGCGAAGATGGCGTGGTAGAGGTCCTCCTTCGGGGTCGCGGCGGCGGTGGCGGGCTCGCCGGCGGGATCGGCGGGCGCATCGGCCGCGGCGTGCTCGGCGGGGGACGCGGGCCCGTCCGCCGCGGCGGGCGCGGCGTCCGGGGCGCGGGGGGCGGCGCGGCTGTAGCGGATCGTGCCGCCGCGGTCCACCTCGAGGAGCTCGAGCCGCTCGCGCAGCTCGTTGACCTGGACGCGCAGCCCGATCCCCTCGGCCTCCACCGCGGCGGTGCTGACCCGCCACGGCTCGACGGTCGAGATCTCGCCGATGGGCGTGTCGAAGTTGAGCGAGTCGGTCGTGAGCAGGAAGGCGGGGCGGTCGGTCTCCGGGTTGATCACCGGGCGGCGGCCGTCGTCGCCGGGTGGGTAGCCCGCGACGATGACGTTGTGCTCGAGCCGGCCGGACTCGGGCTGGCTCTGCTGGTCGGGCTGGAAGACGCGGGCCTGCTGGGCGCGGATGTAGACCGTCCAGCCGTTCTCGGAGTAGACCCAGAACCGTGGCTCGGTGATCATCGACCGCCCGCGCTGCTCCAGCGGCTCGAGGGAGACCCACTCCATCTCGCCGGCGACGCGCGACGGGTCGTTGCGGTCCACGAACTGCAGGCGAGCCCGGCCGGTGGCGGTGACGGCGCCGAGGCCCGTGGCCCCGGGAGTCACGGCCGGCGGCATCTCGGGGAGCGCGCCCAGGCCCGGGGGGGCGGCGGCGACGCCGCCGTCGTCCTGCGGCCGGTTCATCACCAGGAAGAAGAGCACCACCCCCGCCGCGATCAGCGAGAACGCCAGCGCCAGCAGCAGCCCGGCGCTCTTGCGGCTGATCCCACGCCGTCCACGGTCGCTCATCGCATCATCCCTGCATCTGTCCGGCCGCGGCGGTGGTCGCCGCCGGCCGGTAAAGGTCCACGGCCCGGTCCATGAGGCCCTTGGCGGCGAGCAGGTGCTCGACGGCCTCCCGAACGGCCCCGCGCCCCCCCGCTCGGGTCGTGACGAACGCCGCCGCGGCCCTGACGTGCTCCTCCGCGTCGGCCACCGCCATCGGGTAGCCCACGCGGGCCATGATCCCCAGGTCCGGCCAGTCGTCGCCGAGGAAGGCGATCCGCTCCGGCGCGACGCCGGTGCGCTGCGAGAGCCGCGCCAGGGCCTCGCGCTTGTCGCGGCACCCCTGCACGACCTCCCCCACGCCCAGTTCCGCCAGGCGGTGCTGCACGGCCCCGCCGCTGCGGCCGGTGATCACGGCCAGCTTGAAGCCCAGCTTCGCCCACACCCGCATCCCCAGGCCGTCGCGGATGTTGAAGCGCTTGATCTCCCGCCCGCAGTCGTCCATCAGGATCGAGCCGTCGGTGAGGACGCCGTCGACGTCCAGCGCGAGCAGCTCGACCGCCGCGGGGTCCGCGTACGCCCCCCGGCCGCCCCTCCCCGCGCGCGGCTCAGCGCCTGTGTCGTCGTGGCGGGGCATCGTCACTCCTGCACCAGCTTCATCGCGATCAGGTCCTGGACGTCCAGCACGCCCACCGGGCGGCCGGCCTCGTCTACCACCGGGATCTCGTCCGTCCGCGATTCCTGCACCAGGTGAACCGCATCGCGCACCAGCGCGGTGGACGGGAGCGTCCGCGGCGAGCGGGTCATCACCTCGGCGATCGGCCGGTCGAGCCCGTCGCGGTCGCGCTCGACCAGGCGGCGCAGGTCGCTGTCGGTGAACAGGCCGGTGAGCACGCCGGACTGCGGATCCACGAGCAGCACCGCCCCGGGCCGGCGGGCCCCCGCGCTGTCGGCCATCGCCAGCGCCTGCGCGACCGTGCGGTCGTCCGGCACCGGGACGATGTTCTTGCCCACCTTGAACCGCAGCGCCTGCATGATCGGGCGGAGCTTGACCCCCAGCGCCCCGCCGGGGTGCCGCTTGGCGAAGTCGTCCACCGTGAAGCTCCGCCGGCGCGAGGCGCACAGCGCCAGGGCGTCGCCGAGGGCGAGGGTGGCGGTCGTCGAGCAGGCAGGGGCGGGGGAGATCGTCTCGTCCTCGACCGCCCCAATCCCCAGGGAGGCCGTCGCCAGCCGCTCCAGGCTCGAGCCCCCGGTCCCCTTCGTGATCGTGATGATCGGGATGCCGTCCTGGCGGAGCAGCGCGGCGAGGTTCACGACCTCCTCCGTCTCGCCGGAGTACGACAGCGCCAGGCAGACATCCTGCGGGCGGAAGCTCCCCAGGTCGCCGTGGGCCGCCTCGGTCGGGTGCAGAAAGTGCGCGGGGACGCCCAAAGAGGTCAGGCTCGCGGCGATCTTCGCCCCGATCAGCCCGGACTTGCCCAGCCCGGAGACGAGCACCGTCCCGCCGGCGTCGGCGCAGCGGACGATGATCTCGACGGCCTGGTGGAAGCCGCCGTCGAGGCGGTCGGCCAGACCGGCCACGGCGCGGCTCTCGGCCCGGATGATCCGCTCGGCGAAGGCGCGTTCCTGCTCCAGCGGGCCGGGGGCGGACCCGCCGCGGCTGACCTCGCCGTCGGGCGTCGGCCCATCGGGCGGGGATGTCGGGTGCTTTGGGGGGGGCTTGGGGGTCACGGGCATCGGCACAAGGGTACACTGGTCGTCGGGCTTGGGACGCCCGCCTGGAAGACGCCGCGGGTGAACACCGAGTACCACGTCAGGCTGGATGCGTTCGAGGGGCCGCTGGACCTCCTGCTGTTCCTGATCCGCCGGGCGGAGGTGGAGGTCACCGACATCCCCATCGCGACCATCGCCGACCAGTACCTCGAGTACCTCGGCTCGATCGACACGATCGACGTGGACCGGGCGGGGGAGTTTCTGGTCCTCGCGGCGACGCTGACGGAGATCAAGGCCCGGATGCTCGCCCCGCCGCCGCAGGCCGAGCCGGGGGAGGGTGGAGACGGGGCCGACGGAGGGGGCAAGGGGGCCTTCCGCGAGGTGGACCCGCGGGCGGAGCTGGTCAAGCAGCTCCTGGAGTACAAGCGGTACCGCGACGCCGCGGAGGCCCTGGACCAGCGCAAGAGCGAGTGGGAGGCCCGCTACCCCATCGCCGCGGCGACCCCGGCGGCCCCACCAACCCCCCCATCGCCGCAGGAGGGCGAGGCCGGCGAGGGGGATGAGCGGGACGGGGGAGCGGGGGTGGACGTCGAGGACGTCAGCCTGGCGGACCTGATCGAGGCGTTCAGCCGGATCCTGGCGACGGTGGACCTCAACCGAGTCGGCGAGCACCGCGTGGTGGTGGACGACACGCCGATTGAGCTGCACGCCGAGGACCTGCTGGACCGGCTGCGCCGGGAGGTGGAGGAGTCGCGCCAGGCGGGGCAGGAGTGGCGCGGGCTGACCCTGCAGCGGGTGTTCACGGGGCGGACCCGCGGCGAGGCGATCGGGCTGTTCCTGGCGATGCTGGAGCTGGTGCGGCAGCGGAAGATCGAGGTGGTGCAGGATGCGCCGCGGGGGGAGATTCTCATCCGGCCGGGTGCGGGGGATGGGGCGGCGGCGGGGGATGCGCCGGCGGCGGGGGCTTGATCGTTCCGATCGCTTCCCCCCGAAGCGGCGCAGGAATGTTGCCACCGGTCCTGCGGCCCCGTTCGGGGCCGGGGGGCGTGTGCAGATTCACAATCATCGCCGGCGCGTCGCGCGAGCGTGATCGCGCTGCTCTTACCGCAGCTTCCCGAAGAACTCCGCCATCCGCCCCATCCCCTCGCGGATCTGCTCGTCGGAGCAGGCGAAGGAGATGCGGATGTACTTCTCGCCGCCGGCGCCGAAGTCCTCGCCGGAGACCAGCGCGATGCGGCACTCCTCCAGCAGCGCCTCGGCGACGTCCTTCGACGCGTTCAGCTTCCGCCCGCCGGGAGAGGTCTTGCCCAGGTGAGCCGAGATGTCCGGGTAGAGGTAGAACGCGCCGGTGGGGCGCGGGCAGACCACGCCGGGGATCTGCGAGACGATGCCGTAGATCAGCTCCGCGCGGCGCGCGAAGGCCTGCCGCATCGACTCCACCTCCTCGCCGCACTGCGTCAACGCCGTGCGGATCGCCGGGAAGAGGAAGCTGGCGACGCAGGTGTTGATCTGCCCCTGGAGCTTCTCCGCGGCCTTGGCGACCTGGAGGCCGAACTCGCCGGAACCGCCGAGGTAGCCGATCCGCCACCCCGTCATCGCGAAGGCCTTGCTCATCCCGTTCATGGTGACCGTCCGCTCGGCGATCTCCGGGATCGAGCCGATCGACATCTGCTCGACGCCGCCGTAGACGATCTTCTCGTAGATCTCGTCGCTGAGGACGACCAGGTCCGGCGCGACCGTCCTCGCGGCCTTCTCCACCACCGCCGCGAGGGCGCGCAGCTCCTGCGGGGAGTACATCGTGCCGCAGGGGTTGCTCGGCGAGTTGATGATCAGCAGGCGGGAGCGGGGCGTGATCGCCCGCTCGAGCTGCTCGGGGGTGATCTTGAAGTCCCGCTGCGGGGTGGTCTCCAGCTGCACGACCTTCCCGCCGGCCATGCGGATCATCGGGTCGTAGCTGACCCACGCCGGGACGGGCAGGATCACCTCCCAGGGGGCCTCCCCCGGCGCCGGGGGGTCGAGGAGCGCCTGGAAGATCAGGTAGAGGGCGTGCTTGCCGCCGGGCGCGACGACCACGTGGTTGGCCGTCACGTTGGGGATCTTGTTCTCCCGGGTCAGCTTTTCGGCGATGACCGCCCGGGTCTCCGGGTCGCCGGCCGACGGGCCGTACTTGGTCTGCCCGGCGCGGATCGCGTCGATCGCGGCCTGCTTGATCTTGTCCGGGGTGTCGAAGTCCGGCTCCCCCTGGCCGAAGGAGAGAACCTTGATCCCCTGGCGGGTCAGTTCCTTGGCCCGGGTGGTGACGGCGATGGTGGATGAGGGCTTGAGCGACTGGACGCGGCGGGAGAGTTGCATGGCGGGGGTAGGGTACCCGATGAGAGCCCAAATGTAACCCGACAGGCCCAGAAAGTGGTCTGCCGGGGGGAAGGCGGCAGCCCGGCAGGATTCTGTCCGGGCTTGGTCGCTACCCCCCACTTCAGGCGTCGCTCGGGCGGCCCCCGGATCCCCCGCGGCTCCCCCGGCCGATTTGTTGATCCCCCGGGGGGCGGTGCGTAAACTGGCTGCCTCTGTTGATCATTTGTAAAGCCGCACGCCCGACGCCGGGGACACCGACCGATGCCGATCGCCGCCGACCGTAAGAAGCAGATTGTCGCCGATTACCGCATCCGCGACAACGATTCTGGCTCCCCGGAGGTGCAGATCGCGCTGCTGACCCAGCGGATCAACGAGCTCACCGAGCATCTGGGCGAGCACCGCAAGGACAACCACAGCCGCCGCGGCCTGATCATGATGGTCGGCAAGCGCAACCGGCTTCTTCGCTACCTCGCCCGGACCGACCGCGAGCGCTACCTCAACCTGATCGGCCGACTCGGCCTGCGGAAGTAACCAGCCCCCCACGGGCCCGAGCTTCGAAAAGAAGCACGGGCCTTTTTCAATATGGTGGCCCCCGACCGCCTCCGGTGGCAGTGGGCACCGAGCAGTCCTTCGCGGGACGCGGCCGGATCAGGCCGGGCGTCCCGCCGGAATGGGGGAGCGGGCGGACGGGAAGGCGCCGATGCCCCCCAACTCCCCGCCCAATGTGTTGAAGCACTGCTTGATGCCTTCTGCCTCTGAGGCCGGCCGGATCAGGCTTGGACTCAGCACCGACTCTGCGCAGCCCCATTCCGGGCGGCCAGGGTCCCAAGCGCACCGATCGGTGCGGAAGGCGGAAGAACCAGATGGCGTATTTCAAAGTTGAGCGGGAGATCGCGGGCCGCACGCTGACCCTGGAGACCGGCAAGGTCGCCAAGCTGTGCAACGCGGCGGTCGTGGCCACCTACGGCGGGTCGACCGTGCTGGCGACGGTCGTGCGGGCGAAGCCGCGCGAGGGGCTGGACTTCTTCCCGCTGACGATCGACTACCGCGAGAAGACCGCCGCGGCCGGCAAGTTCCCCGGCGGCTTCCGCAAGCGTGAGGGCGCTCCCAACGAGAAGGAGAT
Organism: Planctomycetaceae bacterium; assembly: GCA_044507535.1. Classification (GTDB taxonomy): domain Bacteria; phylum Planctomycetota; class Phycisphaerae; order Phycisphaerales; family UBA1924; genus CALAFV01. The sequence continues at coordinate 23,377 of JBIQJK010000002.1, forward strand.
CCTCACCATGCGGATGATCGACCGGCCGATCCGCCCGCTCTTCCCCGAGGGGTTCATCGACGAGATCCAGATCCAGGTCTTCGTCATGAGCCACGACCAGGAGAACGACACGGACATCCTCGCCGGGACGGCGGCCTCGGCGGCGCTGGCCATCTCCGACGCCCCGTTCGAGGGGCCGACGGCGACCGTCCGCATCGGGCGCATCCACACCGAGGACGGCCCCCGCTACGTCGCCAACCCGACCGTCTCGCAGCTTGAGTTCTCCGACCTGGACATGGTCCTCGCCGGCCATAAGGACGGCGTGAACATGATCGAGGTCGGCGCCGCCGAGGTGGACGAGGCGGGCGTGCTGGGGGCCATTGAGTTCGGCCAGGACTACATCAAGCAGACCCTGGAGCTGATCGACGAGCTGGTCGCCAAGGCCGGCAAGGAGAAGAAGCCCGGCGAGCTGGCTCTCGCCTCCGAGGACATCGTCGCCACGGTCAAGAAGGCCTGCGAGGCGGAGCTGACCCAGGCCCGCCAGATCCCCGGCAAGAACGAGCGCAACGACAAGGTCGCCGAGATCCGCGACCGGATGCTCGACGAGCACTTCCCGCTCAAGGCCGACGGCAGCTACGGCGAGTACGCCGAGAGCCTCAAGCGCCGCAACATGGCCAAGGAGGCCTTCCGCACCCTGGAGAAGAAGATCACCCGCCGGCTGATCGTCCAGTCGGGCATCCGGGCCGACGGGCGCAAGCCCACCGAGATCCGCCCGATCCAGTGCGAGGTGGGGATCTTCCAGCGGACCCACGGCTCGGCGATGTTCCAGCGCGGCGAGACCCAGTCGCTGGTCAGCTGCACCCTGGGCACCGGGCGCGACGAGCAGATCGTGGACGGGCTGATCCCGGAGTACTCCAAGAAGTTCATGCTCCACTACAACTTCCCCCCGTTTTCGGTGGGTGAGGCGAAGCGGATCACCGGCCCGGGCCGGCGCGAGATCGGCCACGGCGCCCTGGCGGAGCGCAGCCTCATGGGCGTGCTCCCCTCCCCGGAGGAGTTCCCCTACACGATCCGGCTGATCAGCGACATCACCGAGTCCAACGGGTCCAGCTCGATGGCCTCGGTCTGCGGCGGGTGCCTGGCGCTGATGGACGCCGGCGTGCCGATCAAGGCCACCGTCGCCGGCATCTCCGTCGGCCGCTTCGCCGACGACAACGACGAGAACGAGGTCTTCGTCACCGACATCATCGGCGAGGAGGACTTCTTCGGGGACATGGACTTCAAGGTCTCCGGCACCCGCGAGGGGATCACCGGGATCCAGCTGGACCTCAAGGCCCGGGGGCTCTCCGTGGCCCAGATCGAGAAGATCTTCGAGCAGGCCCGCCAGGGGCGGCTGCAGATCCTCGACCTGATGGAGCAGACCATCGCCGCCCCCCGGCCGAGCATCTCCGTCCTGGCCCCCCGGCTGGTCACCCTCAAGATCAACCCGGAGAAGATCGGCAAGCTCATCGGCCCCGGCGGCAAGACCATCCGGGCCCTGCAGGACAAGTACGCCGTCACCATCGACGTCGAGGACGACGGGACGGTCTTCGTCGCCGCCCCCAGCGGCGAGGCGATCGACCTGGCCCGCTCGGAGATCGAGGCCCTGGCCGAGGAGATCAAGGTCGGCACGATCTACACCGGTAAAGTCGTGTCTACCAAGGACTTCGGCGCGTTCGTCGAGCTCGCCCCCGGCACCGACGGGATGTGCCACATCTCCGAACTGGCCGAGGGGTACGTCAAGAGCGTCGGCGATGTGGTGAAGGTCGGCGACGTGGTGAAGGTCAAGGTCATCCTGGTGGACGACCAGGGCCGCATCAAGCTCAGCCGCAAGGCCGCGATGGCCGAGCTTGGCGAGACCGCGGCCCAGTAAGCCGGCGCCGCGTTCCCACACTTTCCCAAACGTCCGTCTCACGCCGCCCCGGTGACCCCGGGGCGGCGTTGTTTATAAACAGTGACCGACAGCCCATCCACACCCCGCACCCCGAAGTTATGATGCTTTTTTCATCCGTTCTTGGTGCAATGGGCGATCGCTGGTAAGTTGGGCGAGCTTTTGATCCCCCGGGGTCGTGGCCGACCGGCAACGGACCCGGCGGGAGGACAACCAGGACGCACGCGATGGACGCGACCGGGGGGTGCGTTTGAAGGAGCGACGGCCGCGCCGGCGGACGCCACGGGGGCGTCCGGCTCGGGCGCGGGCCGACTCGGGTCGAATGCGCAGCGTGAAGCGGGGATTCTCGGATGAGTGCGGAACCACAGGCGGTAATCACGGAGACCGAAGGCCTGGTCAAATGGTTCGATCCGAAGAAGGGCTACGGGTTCATCGTCGGCCCGCAGCAGCAGGACATCTTCGTCCACTACAGCAAGATCGAGGGCGAGGGCTTCCGGGTGCTCAAGGACGGCTCGACCGTCCGGTACGAGGCCACGCTGACGGACAAGGGGTGGCACGCCACGCGCGTGGTCCGCATCGGTCCCCCCGAGATCACGGTCGCGCCCAGGCGGGGGTACGCCCGCTCGCCGCGCCGCTGACCCGCCCGGGCGGGGCGCCCCTACGCTGAGGCGACCGTTCGAGGAGGACCGTGCTGCAGGGGATCGTGCTGTCGTTCGCCGCGGGGGTGCTGCTGACCGCCGTGGTCGCGTGGTTCTCGCTGCGCACCTACCTCCGCCGGATCCGCCACGCCGAGCGGCGGGCCCGGGCCGCGGAGCGGATGGCCGAGATCGGCGCCATGACCGGCGGGCTGGCCCACGAGATCAAGAACCCCCTCTCGACCATCGGCCTCAACGCCCAGCTCCTGGCCGAGTCCCTTGAGGACCTCCCCGTCCCCGCCGACGCGAAGGGGCGGATGCTCGTCCGCATGACCGCCCTGCGGCGCGAGGTGGACCGCCTCCGCGACATCCTGACCGACTTCCTCGACTTTGCCGGCAAGGTCCACCTCGACCCGGCCCCGGCGGACGTCAACCAGCTCGTCGGCGAGCTGGTGGACTTCTACCTCCCCGAGGCTGAGCGGCAGGGCGTCCGCCTTCGCTCCGAGGCCCCCGCCTCCCCCCTGCGCACCGTCCTGGACGCCAAGCTCATCAAGCAGGCGCTGCTGAACCTGGTGATCAACGCCACGCAGGCGATCGTCGGCCGCGGCCGGAGCGACGCCCCGCGCGAGGTCATCCTGCGGACCGAGGCTGGGCGCGACCCCGACGGCCTGCCGGTGGTCCGGATCCACGTCATCGACACCGGCCCGGGGATGGACCCCGCGACGCTGGAGCGGGTCTTCACCCCGTACTTCACGACCAAGTCGGCGGGCACGGGGCTGGGGCTGTCCACCTCACGCCGGCTCGTCGAGGAGCACGGCGGGCGGATCGACGTCCACTCCGAGCTGGGGCGGGGGACGGACTTTGTGATCACGCTGCCGGTCGAGGGGCCCGCCGCCTGAGGCGGACCGGGGCGGGGCCGGCCCGCCTACTGCCCGTCCGTCGGCACGGTGGCGATGGGGCGAGAGGTCAGCGGGTCGGCGGCCGCCGAGGCCTGACCGGGATCGACGGGGTGGTGCACCATGGAGCGCGACAGGAAGTGCCTGTCGCGGTCCGACTGGGCGCACCCGGCCCCTGCGCCAAGGACGACCGCGCCGGCGAGGGCCGCCGCGACCAGGAAAACACGACGCGACCGGTAACGGACCATCGACTCCCTCGCCCCCCCACCCCGCCGGCCCCGACATGGCGGCCGGCCGCGGGTGGGATCGACCCGTCCCCCGCCCGCCTTCCGCCCCCGAGCGGGCCCAGCGGGCGGGGCGGTCGCGGCTGCGCCGCGGGTAGCGGACGATGCGGTGGCACCGGGGGGCGGCGGGGGCGTATCGGACCCGTCCGGTTGACCGGGGCGGGGGGTGATTTACCATCTGCGACCGGCTGCACCCACGCGGCGGGTGCGGCCGGAGCCGCCCCCCATGCCTCCCACACCCCCCTCCCGCGGCCGCGGAACGGACACCGACCCGACATGCTCAAGCCAGCCTTCAGCACCATCGCCTGCCCCCAGTGGACCCTGGAGCAGGTCGCCTCCTCGGCCCGCCAGTACGGCTTCGAGGCCGTCGAGCTGCGGACCTTCGGCCCCGACTCGCGCGAGCTCGCCTGCGACCCGGCGCTGACGGACGAGGGGAAGGTGCGCGACATGTTTCTGCGTCGCGGCGTGGAGATCCTCTCCCTGGGGACCTCCATCCGGTTCGACGAGCCGATCAACCCGCCGGTGATCGGGCTGGTCATCTCCGACACGGAGAAGTCGGTGCGGGCGGCGGTCCGGGCGATCGACCACGCGATCGCGCTGGGGTGCCCGCTGGTGCGGGTCTTCGGGTTCGAGTTCCCGGCGCGGGAGAAGCGGGCCTCGGCGATCGCGCGGATCGGCAAGCGGCTGGAAATGGCCCTGGATCACGCGCGGAACACCGGCGTGCGGCTGGCGCTGGAGAACGGCGGCTCGTTCGGGACCGCGGCAGAGGTGGCGGAGGTGATCGCCGCGGTGAACAGCCCGCTGCTGGGTGCGGCCTACTCGCTCGCCGCCGCGCACGCCGCGGGGGACGACTTCGCGAAGGGGATCGCGACCCTGGGCGACCGGCTGTGGATGGCGCGGCTCTCCGACGCCAAGTCGGGCGTGCCGTGCCCGCTGGGGCAGGGGGACCTGCCCTGCCGCGAGTTCACGCAGGCGCTCTGCCGCGTCGGCGCGGACGGGCCGCTGGTGTACGACTGGCCCGCGCTGTGGCTCGAGGGGATCGAGCCCGCCGAGAGCGTGCTGCCGCACGCGGCGACGGCGATGTTCAAATGGATCGCAGAGGCGGGGGCCGGAGCGCGGGCCTCCGGCCCCGCCGTCGCGAGCGTCTGAGCCGGCGCGGGCCCGCTAGACCACGAGCGCCGCGACCGAGGTGAGGTCAAGCAGCTCCCAGGGCTGGGCGGGCTCCCAGGAGTAGAGCAGGAGCTCGCCGATGTCGCTGCGCGCCATGAACGCCATGGTCCCGCCGGTCGTGGCGCTGGCGAGGCCCACCCGCGGCAGGGGGGTGGGATCGAAGGCGGCGTTCGAGTCGGGACGGGACTCGGGGACGAGCTGCTCGACCGTCCACCGGTTGGCCTCGGGCGACCACCACAGGACCGCAAGTTCGCCGTCGTCGTTCACGCCCGCGAGGTGCATCGCGTCCCAGGATGTGACCAGCGCGGTGCTGGTCGAGGCGATGAAGACGGGGAAGAAGTCGGAGGTATCGCGGAGCGCGGAGGACTCCCACCGCTCGCCGAAGCCAGGGACCCAGAAGATCCCCTGCGAGCCGTCGCCGTCGAAGATGTGGATGCCGCCCCAGGAGGTCTGGAGGACGTGCATGTTGAAGTAGCCTATGGCGCCGTTCGCCGCCATGTTCAGGTCGGCGGTGTGCCAGCCGATGGTCGCCGGCGCCGCCCAGAACGCGATGGGGACGCCGTCGACGGTGGAGGCGACGATGTGCGCCGCCCCCCAGGGGGTCACGAAGGTGACCAGCGCATCGTTGCCCGGCGCGAAGATGGGCAGGAAGAGGTTCTGCGCCCGCACGACGTCGTCGAAGAGGTTCTGGTACGACCAGACGACGGTCCCGTCCGGCGCGGGCGTGTTCTCGCCGTAGATGAGCAGCTCGCCGTCGGGCGACAGGCCCGCGATGATCCGCAGGCCGTTCAGCGGGACGTAGGTCTCGACGCTGCGGACGATCGGCAGCGCGGCCGGGCCGGCCTCGGCGGTGAGGTTCCTCGCGCCGTACTCGCCGCCGGCCGGTTCGAGCAGGAAGAGCCCCTCGTCCGTGGCCGCGGCGATGGTCGGCAGGCCGCCGCCGGGCCCGAACCAGACCTGCAGGTCGTTGACCGGGGTGTCGGCGCCGGCGGGCGACGGGATGAAGCGGGCCTCCCAGTCGTCGGACCCCGCGGCGCGCGTGAGCAGGAGCATGTCGCCGGCGCGGGTGAGCGTGACCACGGCGAGGGAGCCGTCGTCTGCCGCGGCGGACCTCAAGGGCGCATGCGGATCGGCCCGCCGGGGGCCGGCGCCGTCCACGTGGGCCAGCAGCGACGGGAGCGCCGCCGCGTCCGGCGCGACGATGAACTCGCCCGAGTCGTTCACCCCCAGGATGGAGCGGATGCGAGAGAGGTCCAGGCCGTCGGGTGCGCCGAAGAACTGCGAGCCGGCGAGCTCCTTCACGCCCAGGTCCGCGCGGAAGAAGAAGCCCTCCAGCGCGCCGTCGCGCTCGAATGTCCCGACCGCCTCGGCGCGGTCGTTGACGGCGACGGGGGTCAGCGACGCGGCCCCCTCGGGCGCGGGGATCGCGACGGGGTCGCCGCCGCCGACCGGGCGGAGCTGGGCCTCGGGGGCGTCGCCCGTAGTAAGCCCGGCGATCCACTCTCCCCCCGGGCTGATTGCCGTCGGCAGTAAGCCCTCGAGCGGCGTCGTCTCGCCGTCCCGCCAGAGGACCCCGGACTCATCGTCAACCCGGCCGACGACCACGCCGTCGCGGCTGATGTCCACGGGCGTGCCGTCGAAGAGGTACGTCAGCGTGTTCGCGGCGGGGTCGAAGAGCCAGGCCGTGGGCGTCTCGCCGTCGCGCACGCGGAGCAGCAGCGCCCCGCCCGTGCCGGCGGCGATCACGCGGTCGTCCGCGTACTCGCCGGCGGGGCCGCCGACCTGAGTCGCGCCCGCGAGCGTGCGGCGGGTCGGGCCGGTGAAGTCGGGGGCGGCGGTGTAGACGAACGGCGCGCCGTTGGCGTCTACGCCGGCGATGAGGATCCGGGACTCACGCTCGGCGAGGTCGATGATCCGGTCGCCGGGCTCGAACCCGGGGAGCTCGGTGAGCAGGGCCACGCCGCCGTGGCGGTAGAGGAAGCCGGTCTCGCCCGCGGCGCCCCAGAAGACCGGGCCGGTCGCGCCGGGGTCCATCCCGGTGACCTGCGGGCCGAGGAGGGCATCGCCGCGGAAGGCGAAGACGCCGGGGCGGTGCCCGAGGGGGGTCCCGCTGGAGACCACCAGCTCGGGGCGGCCGTCGCCGTTGAGGTCGGCGGCGTCGATGCTCCGGCCCAGGTCCATGCCGCGGCTGATCGCCGTCCCGTTGTCCCAGGCGACGATGGCCTCGTACGACGGGCGCAGGAGGCTCAGCGGCTCGCCGGTGGCGCCGGAGACGACGAGCACGCCGCCGGTGCTGATCCGGCGCATCTCCGTGCCGATCAGGGGCGGAAGGTCGATGTAGTGCAGCACGCCGGCCGCGAGGTCGGGCGTGCCGTCGCCATCCACATCCGGCACCGCGCGGACGCTCATCGCTCCACCGGCGAGCTCGAAGACGACGGACCCGTCCGCGCCCGAGAGGAGCAGCAGACGACCGGTGGTCAGCCCGTCCGGGACGGCGATCGCCACGTCGGGCACGCCGTCCCCGGTGAAGTCCGTGGAGGGATCGGCGCCACCCACTCGCTCGACGTCGGCCTGCCAGAGCACCTCGCCGGTGGCGCCGGAGAAGGCGGCGATGCCGCCCGCCCACGCGACGACGTCCGGGACGCCGTCGCCGTCCAGGTCGGAGCCTGCGGCGATGCCGGGGGTGTGGAAGGGGCTGTCGCTCGCGAAGGGGATATCGAGGAGGACCTCGCCGTCGGCGGAGTAGGCGACGATGCGGCCGGGGATGCGGTAGTAGGCCAGGATGTCCGCGAGGCCGTCGCCGTCGAGGTCCCCCGCGCGGGCCACCAGCCCGGCCCCGTCGGCGTCGGGGAAGGTCGGGCTCAGGAGAATCTCGCCCGTCGCGCCGGAGAAGACGAAGACGACCGGCGCATCGGGATCGTCGGGATCGTCCGCGCGAATGCTCCCGGTGCCGACGCCGTAGTCCGGGACGCCGTCGCCGTCCACGTCGCCGAACGCGGCGACGGAGGCACCGAACCGCTGCGGCAGATCCTCACCGGTGTGCGAACGGATCACCTCGCCGGTGCGGCCGGAGATGACCCACGCGGCGCGCGGGTGGGACTCGGGGACCCCGGGGCCGACGAATTGGGCCCGCGTGCCGACGAGTATGTCGGGCGTGCCGTCGTCGTCGAGGTCGCCGATCACCACGGCCGGCCCGTTGAGGTCCGCCAGCGGGCTCGGGTCGCCCGCGCGGAGGATGGCGGAGAGGTCGTCGTGGATGAAGGCGCTCAGGAGCCGGCGGGGTTCAAGCGATTCGATCCCATGCGACAGGAGGGCCCGGGGCTCGGGCCCTGAACGAGGCGAGGACTTGCAACGCGGCACGGTAGATCCTCACAGAGCGTGGGCGGATTCCCAACCTTACACCGAGCACGCCGGTCCGGCAAGCCTCAACATCGTGGCGGACGGTGGTCCGGACCGACACGGGAGGCCGCGGGGGGCGGCTCGGGCGGGTTCTGATATCGGACGGGTTACGATGGAGCATGAGCGAGAGTTCGCCGCGAGAACTCGGCGCCCGGATCGTGGCCGCGTGCCTGGAGCGGGGCTTCGCGCGCGCCGGGATCGCGCCGGCGGCGCCGACCGAGCGGGAGCGGGAGTTCCTCGCCTGGCTCGCGGCGGGGAGGCACGGGGAGATGTCGTACCTGGAGGAGCACCTCGCCGAGCGGATGGACCCGCGCCGGCTGGTGCCGAGGGCGCGGGCGGTCATCATGGTGGCCGACCGGTACGCGGCGCGGGGGGAGGGGCCGCCGCGGGGGGAGGAGGGGCGGGCGGTCGGGCGGATCGCAAGGTACGTCCGCGGGGGGGACTACCACGCGGCGATGAAGAAGCGGCTGCACGCGCTGGCGGACTCGCTGCGGCCGAAGTTCCCCGGGCACACGTTCCGCAGCGTGGTGGACTCGGCGCCGGTGCTGGAGCGTGAGCACGCCGCGAGGGCGGGGCTTGGGTGGATCGGCAAGCACACGCTGCTGATCGACCCCAGGGCGGGGAGCTACCTGCTGCTGGGGGGGATCATCACGACGCTGGAGGTCGAGCCGCCGCCGGAGCAGCGGGCGGTGGCGGACCACTGCGGGACGTGCACGCGGTGCATCGATGCGTGCCCGACGGGTGCGATCACGCCGTACAGCGTGGACGCATCGCGGTGCATCAGCTACCTCACGATCGAGCATCGGGGTCTCATCGACCCAGGGTTGCACGAGGGGATCGGCGAGTGGGTCTTCGGGTGCGATGTGTGCCAGGAGGTGTGCCCGCACAACTCGGCGAGGCCCCCCCACTCCTCCCGCCCGGCGGCGGATTCGAGGCTCCACGAGCGGTACACGCCGCGGCGGGAGGGGCTGGACCTGCTGGCGGTGCTCGGGTGGGACGAGGAGGCGCGGCGGGCGACGTTCCACACGTCCGCGATGAAGCGGGCGAAGCTGGAGATGATGAAGCGCAACGCGATCATCGCGGCGGGGAACGTGGCGAGCCGGGGCGGGATGGTGGCGGCGGCGCTGCTGGAGCGGATCGCGGCGCTGGCGGCGGACGAGACGGAGACGGAACTGGTCAGGCAGACGGCGCGGCAGGCGCTTGCGCGGCTCGAGCGGGCCCGCCCCCTCTCTCCCCCCTCCCCCGCGGCAGCGCCAGGCGGGACATGAGCACCACCAGCAGCCCCGGCGCCAGGAAGACCTCGCGGCGCTCGACGAACCCCATGTAGAACATCGGGGCCGCGACGCCGATCGCCATGGCGAGGACGAGGCTCTTGCGTCGCGTCGGGCCGGCGTGGCCGCCGCGCGTGGGGATCATGCAGAGCCAGGCGTAGGCGGGGAAGACCAGGCCGTAGAAGGACATGAAGAGGCGGTAGCCGACCTCGCCGGCGGAGAGGCCCGCAAGACCAGCCGGGGCGGCGTGACTCGCCAGGGCGGCGGCGACGCCGACGAGGACCGCGCCGGGGACGGCGAGCGGGCTGCTCTGGCGCAGTGCGGCGGAGGACGCGACGGCCCGCGTGTGGACGCCGACGGTGAAGACGGACTGCATCGCGATGTGGGCGAAGAGCGCGATGGCGACGGCCCACGGGAGCGCGGCCGAGCCCTCGAGCGCGGCCCGCAGGACGGGGGCATAGAAGAGCGTCAGCAGGATCATCGCGGCGAAGAGGACGCCGAAGCCGAGGCCGAAGGCGATCCGGGCGCCGCGCGGATCGAGGTTGCGGCGGGCGCGGTGGAAGGTGAGGTCGAGGTACGGACAGAGGGCGAAGCCGAAGACCATCACGGGGGCGAGCCACAGGAGGTCGGGCGCCGGGGAGAGGGGCGTGGTCGGCTCGGGAGCGGACCATGCGTCGGCGACGCCCCCGGCCGCGAGCATCGCGCCCAGCGCCAGCGACATCGCCAGGGCCGCGGCGGCGACGGCGGTGTGGCGGACGCCTCGGACGAAGAGCAGCGCGACGGTGATGATGGTCAGCGGCGGGATGGCGACGACGAGCAGCGGCGTCTCACCCAGGGGCGAGCCGGTGGGGACGAGCGTCGGGTAGAGCCACACGAGCACGTAGGCGTGGAAGGCGATGGTCACCAGCGAAAACGCCCGGCAGGCGGCGCGGTGCGTGGAGACCATCGCCGCGCTCTCGGCGGGGGAGGTGACGACCCAGCCCATGGCCGCGGCGCCGACGATGTTGGGGAGCGCGAAGGCGACGAAACCCCAGACGCCGTAGTCGCGGACGAGCAGCACCGGCAGGAACATGCCGATGACCCACGTCCAGCTCGCTGCGAGGAAGGCTGCCCAGCCGAGGGGGGCGAGGGCGCCGGGCTTCGCGGAGGATGGGGAGGGGTCCGTGGTCATCGCCCCGCGGCCGCCTCAGGCCCTGGCCGCAGCGGCGGTGCGCTCGCGCCGGGCCTTCTGGTGCGTCTTGGGGGTGACGTGGAAGGTGGCCTGGCAGCGGCCGACCCGCCGGTCCTTGCCGCCGGGCTTCTTGAGCTGCTGGATGATGTCCATGTCCACCGTGAGGTTGAACTCCTTGCCGGTGGCGACCAGCATCTCGATGTCCTCGCGGGGGTTGATGCGGTAGATGGCGGGCCCGAAGCAGGGGCGGAGGAACCTGTACTCCAGGTGCTTGCAGACGACGGTGTAGTCGCCGCCGCAGACGCCGAAGACGTACATGCCCCCGGCGATCTCGGAGTTGGCCAGCAGGGCCGCGCCGGCCATGGCGTTGTACCAGTTGCGGTTGAAGCGGCGGAAGGGGAGGACGGCCATGAAGGTCTTGGCGTCGATCCGCTTCATCTTGATGCCGCTCTTGGCGGCGATGGGGAGCCAGATCAGCGAGCAGACCCGGTGCCAGAAGTTGTTGCGGGTGGAGAGGCGGGAGATGTAGGCCTCGGCGCGGTCGAGGAAGGTCCGCCGCTCGGGGGTCGCGGCCGCCGCGCCGGGTCCGGCCGGGGTGGGGTCCTGGGTGTCGAGGTCCATATCGCCCTCGTCGCCGAGCTCGGTCGGCTGCTCAGTCGGGGCGGGGGCCGGGGCGGGTGCGGGCGCGGGGGCGGGGTGATGGCCGTTGAGGGCGACGGGCCGCGCGGACTCACCGTTACGAATCCCGGGTTCGTCCGGGGTTTGCTTGGGCGATTGGAGAGGTGTGGTTCGGGTTGAAGACACGCTTGCCCTCGCGTGAGAGACCTACCGGGCATCATAGCCGACCCGTGGGGAACCGCCCGGCGGGGCCGTGCACAACGTGCGGGACGCGCGGGGTTCTCATCTCCCCGCGGCCGGTGCGCCCGGCCCGCCTCAGGCGTATTCGGCCACGGGCGCGAGGTCGTACCAGCCCTTGTCGTTTCGGTGGACGGTGTAGACCGGATTCCCCGCTTCGTGATCGAGGACGAGCGTCCAAGCGTCCTCGGCCGCGGCGTCGAGGAACCAGCGCCTGGTGATCATGCTCGTGTACGGCTCGACGTCGTAGCCGAGGTTGTACGCGGCGCCGTTGTGGGCGGCGGTGGGCATCACATCCGGGGTGAAGACGATCGTGCGGCCCCGGTCGTCGGTGAACTTGATCGCCTGCTGGCCCCAGGTGTGCCCCGGGGCGAGGAAGACGCTGACGCCGGAGCCGGGCCAGAGCTCGGTCTCGCGGAGGGAGACCGGGGCGATTGGCGCCTGGTCGCGGTCGGGGATGATCCCCGGGGGGAAGGGGCGTGGGGAGTCCACCAGGCGGACCTGCTCGCGGATGGGCTCGAGGTGGTCGGGGAAGTAGGTGCGGGTCATGACGCTGCGGTTGGCGAGGGCGTCCTCCCACTCGCGGCGCTGCACGACGACCTCGGCATTGGGAAAGGTGCGTTTGACGCCCTGGTCCGGGCGCGGGGCGCCGAAGGTGGAGGCGGGGCCGGTCCAGTTGGGCGTCTCGCCGGGGAGGGCCAGGCGGGTCAGCCCGCCGGCGTGGTCGAAGTGCAGGTGGGTGACGACGACGGCCTCGATGGACTCGGGCGGGCAGTCCGCCTCGCGGAGGGCGTCGAGGATGGAGCGGTCCTCCATCGCGAAGATGTCGCGGTTCTTGGGGTCGAGCTTGTTGCCGGTGCCGGTCTCGATGAGGATGCGCCCGGGGGCCTTCGCGCCCGGGTCTTCGGTTGCGCGTTCGAGGAGCAGGCAGTTGTGCTGGACCTCGATGCGGCCGCGGTCGTCGGGGGTGACGGTGCGGGTCCAGACCGAGCGGGGGATCAGGCCGAACATGGAGCCGCCGTCGAGGCGGAAACGGCCGGCGCGGAGGAGCTTCCAGCGGTAGCGGGCGGGGGAGGGTGGGGGGGGCGGGGGGGATGTGGTCATGGTTTCAGAGGGTACACGGGCCGCCGCGCCAAGACCGGCGCGAGCAGCGGGTGCGCGGCCGCGGCGAGGGCCACACCCGCGAGGAGGGCCGGCAGGTCCGGCGGGTGGAACGTGGTGCCGAAGATCAGGCGGAGGATGATGTGCTGCGATGAGAGCCAGGCGGGGACGGGTGTGAGCTGCGCGAACTCGACGGCCCACGAGATGGCGAGCGTGACGATCGCCGCGGCCCGAACCGACATCCCGGGCCGCGCGAGGAGCACGAGCCAGTAGACGAGCGTCGCCCAGAGCGCGACGCCGAGGTACTTCGCCAGCGGGCCGTCGAGCAGCGCACGGGCGGCGAGCCCCGCGGCGATCGTCGCGCCGCTGAGCGTCGCCAGCACGAGGCGGGCTTTGAGGCGACACATCGCGGTACGCGGCCGCGATTACGCCGTGGTGCGGTCGAGCACGTCGTACAGCTCTCGCTCGCCGCGCCCGCGGAGGGGGTAGTCCTTGCGGAGCGGGTGCGCGGGGTAGTCCTCCCAGGTGAGGATGCGGCGGAGGTCGGGGTGGTTGCGGAAGCGGATGCCGAACATGTCGAAGACCTCGCGCTCGGGCCACTCCGCGCCGGGCCAGATGTCGGTCACCGAGTCGAGGTAGAGGGCCGGGTCCTCCTCGATGCCGTCGGTGGGGATCGAGGGGTCGAGGAAGGTCTTGACGAAGAAGCGGTCGTCGCGGGCGAAGGCGATGAGGTTGTAGACGACGGCGAAGCGGCCGATCATCTTCGTCGGGTAGTTGAGGTAGTCGATGCCGAGGAGGTCGGCGAGGAAGTTGTACTCGGTGCGGGGGTCGCTCTTCAGGAAGACCATGACCTCGTGGAGGTCGGCGGGCTCGACGATGAGCGTGGACTGGCCGCGGAACTCCGTGGCCCGCAGCCGCTTGGAGGGGAAGGCCTCCTTGAGGATCTTGAAGGTGGGGTGGTCGAGGTTGGGAGGGGTCTGGGACATGGCGGCTCCGGGGGGAACAGGAGGGTCGGCGGAGTTTAGGAGCGGGGCAGGGGATCGGCGAGGAGCGGGGTCTGGGCCCCGATCTCCTCGTCCAGCAGGACCACGGGCGTCTCGCGGGGGACGTGGCGGCGGAGGAGAGTGACGAGCAGGACGGGGTCGAGCAGGCCGCGGTGGAGGGGGGCCGTGCGCAGCGGCCGCATCGGGTCCTCCGGATCAGGGCTGGTGACGTTGGAGAGCACCACCGCGGCGGTCGCCGGGTGTGGGCCGAGGTTGGCGAACACCCGTTCCAGGTGGTCCGGAGCGGCTGGGAGCATGGAAGCGGTCAGCATCGCGGCGGGATCGAGAAGCAACCCCCCCCTCCCCCCCCACTGCTCAACCTGCCTCAGGAATCGCAGGCACGATGGGACATCGGAGAGGATGTGGCTGGCGTGGGTCCGAAACAGGACTTCGGAGGCGTCTTTGGCGGCCGCGGCCAGGGCGCGGCAGGCCTCCTCCAGCCTCTCCCACCCCGCGGCGGACCAGGTGCGGGGGTCCGGGGCGGCCAGGCCGTCCGGATCCGCGTCCCACGAGGCCATCGACCCCGACCAGAGGGCGAGGCGGGCCCCCGCGCCGGCGGAGGGTTCGGACTCGAACGGGTTGCCGGCGAACCACCTGGCCCACGGCGGGGAGGCCGCCGACGCGGCAAGCTCGCGGATCGCGCCGTCGCCGGCGAGCGGGATGGTGAGGAGGGGCGCGGACATGCGGGGAGCCTAGGTCCGAACGTTCGCCGGTGACCCGCCCGACGGCTGCGGACCCCAAGGGCTGGTGTGATACGAGGGGCCGGGCACAAGATTCGGGCCGGAGCATCACCGCTAGTCCTTTGGTCCCAATGGGTTACACGCTGGGGAGGAGTCGGCGGCGGGTCCGATACATGCGGCCTGATCGGCATTCCTTCTACAAGGAGACCCGCATGCTGCTGACGCTCGCTCCGCAACGTTGGAGGCGTTCCCGCCGTGTCGAGGCCGCGGAGCCGGTGGCGAGCGAGCCGGTGCTGGACCCGGCGCGGCAGCAGCTGGTGTCGCAGATCATCGAGCTGAACCCGTCGGCGACGCCCGCGTTCCTGGGGGCGTTCGAGGCGTCGGCGCTGCGGACATACCTCGATCACCTGCACGCGGCGCAGCGGCCGCGGGGTCGGCACTCGACGTGGGTGCGTCCGGGGGACTCGCCCGCGATCATGTGGCGGGAGCGGGCGGACTGATTGAGGGCGGGGAAGTCGGGTTTCAGGCTTCAGGCACAAGGCAGTAGGCAGTAGTCACCAGACACGCTGCAGGTGCGGCCGTCGAGGTGTGTGTTCGGCCGCGGCGGTGTCGTGTGGATGGCCGGGTCGCGCTCTGGCGGGCGCGACCCGGTTGTTGCATTGGGCAAAGTGTGATTGGGGCTTATGCGGTGGGTCCGGGAAACCGATGGATCAGCGTGGCGTGCCGCGGCATGCGGCTCAAGCGGGCGACCGTCGCAGTCCGATAAAGCGGGCTGGACGCGGGCGCTCGCCCGGGTCCGCAGTCGTTCCCAGGCAGGAGGCCGGGGCAGGCAAGCGGCACGTTCCGTCGCCGGGTCCGTCGGAGCACGGAAGGCGCCGGGGAATCGAGCACTGGCGGCGGCCGGCGTCGGCCGCGCAGACCAGCGCCCACACCCCGCCGTGCGGAGCATCGCACGCGAGGAACGGAACCGACCCTCGGGAGGCCTGCTGATCATGAAGAACGACACGAAGACCATGCGGGATGTACGCCGGATCGGCGCCATCGCACTCGCGCCGGCGCTGGCCGCGGCGCTGGCGTGCGGCGGCTGCTCGAGCGCGCAGCGGACGACGGCGCGCGGCTGGGAGTTCGGCTCCGGCGAGAGCGCCGGCGAAGCGTCGGACGTCTGGGCGAGCCCGACGGTCAAGAGCAGCGCCGCGCCCGGCGCCGGCGAGAGCGTCGCCGCGGCGGCCCCGGCGGCCCCCGCGAGCGGGGCGGCCGCGCGGTCGAACCCGAGCGACAGCGTGGGGACGCCCTACGGCGCGCTCGCGGTGACCACCGGCGGCGTGAACCACGACTCCTTCGGCGACCTGCCGGCGACGGACATCACCTCGGCCGCGAGCATGATGCTCGACGGGATGGAGAGCCTCTCGCAGATCACGTTCACGGGTGAGGGCTCGAGCTTCGACCCGTGCATCTCGCGCGACGGGAGCGTGATGGTCTTCGCCAGCACGCAGCACCGCCCCACCGCGGACATCTACCTCAAGCCGGTGCACGGCCGGACGGTGACGCAGCTGACGGCCGACCCGGCTCACGACATCATGCCGGCGATCAGCCCGGACGGGCAGCGGGTCGCCTTCGCGAGCAACCGGACCGGCTCGTGGGACATCTTCGTGATGTCCTCCTCGGGCGGGAAGGCGGTGCAGCTGACCAGCGATTCGGCGCGGGAGCTGCACCCGTCCTGGTCGCCGGATGGGAACAAGCTGGTCTTCTGCCGGCTCGGCGAGGTGAGCGGGCGGTGGGAGATGTGGGTGATGGACCTGGCGAAGGGGACCGCGGCCGAGTTCATCGGCTACGGGCTCTTCCCGCGCTGGTGCCCCGTGCCGGGGACGGGCGAGGACGGGCGCGACAAGATCGCCTTCCAGCGCAGCCGCGAGCGCGGCGACCGGGCCTTCAGCATCTGGACGGTCGACTACCGCCCCGGGGACGTGACGAGCCCGACGGAGATCGCCAGCAGCACCCGCGAGGCGCTGATCAACCCGAACTGGAGCGCCGACGGGCGGTGGATCACCTACGCCTCGGTGCCCAGCGGCGGCGCGGCGACGGACGGGAGCGGCCGGCCCAAGTCGGCGGACCTGTGGATCGCCTCGGTCAACGGCTTCGGGCGGGTGAACCTGACGTCGGGGAACTTCGTGAACCTGGCCCCGACGTGGGGCCCGGACAACCGGCTGTACTTCGTCTCCGACCGCGGCGGCAACGAGAACATCTGGTCCATCGGGATCGACAAGGCGCTCGCGGCGGCGACGGGGCAGATGCCCGAGCACGCCCCGGGGCGCAGCGGGGCCGGCCAGCACGGCACCGCGCACGTGCCGACGCCCTGATGACGGCGTGAGTCTCCCGGCGCCGCGCCCCGGCGGCCGCGGCGCCGATTCCGAGTTCGAGTCTCCCGCGCGAGGCCGAGCCTCGCGCTTGCCAGGCAGGACGCCATGACAACCGTACAGACCATGCTTCGGATCGGGGTCGCCGTGCGCACGCTGGTTGCGCTGGCGTGCGCAGCGATTGCCGCCGGCGGCGCGCCGGGGTGCGCGTCGAAGCCGGACCTGGTGGCGCCCGAGGCGCTGCTGAGCCCCTACGACGCCGCCCGGGGCGAGACGCTCTGGGCGGTGGCGCCGCTGGCCAACGAGAGCGGCGTCGGGATCGTCGACGTGCTCGCCGTGTGCGACGCGATCGTCGGGAAGGTGACGGAGGCCCAGGGGCTCTCGGCCGTGCCGATGAACCGGACGATCGCGGCGATGCGTTCGCTGTCGATGCCGGCGGTGCGGTCGCCCGCGGAGGCGCGGATGCTCGCGGAGGCGCTGGGGGTGGACGGGATCATCGTGGGCTCGATCACCGCGTACGACCCGTACAACCCGCCGACGATCGGGCTGACGCTGGCGCTCTACACGCGCCCGCCCGCGCCGGTGACGGACCTTGGCCCGTCGGAGGACCCGCGGGCGATGCGGGCCTGGCCGACGGACCCCGACCTGCCCCGGACGACCTTCTCGGGCGCGCCCTCGTCGGTCGTCGTCGAGCACCTGCCGGGGGTCAACCACGCGGTGCAGATGAACGTGCGGCGGTACGCGCAGGGGCGGCACCGGCACGACTCGGCGCTGGGGTGGGAACGCTACCTGGCGAGCATGGAGCTGTACACGGACTTCGCGGCCCACTGGGTGGTCCGCCGGTTGCTGGAGGAAGAACGCCTCCGGCTGGCGCGTACGGGGGGCGGGCAGATCGGTCTTTCCCGCTAGCGGCGGCCCCTCCGGCCGCGGCGCTCGCGGCGGCTGGAGTGGACGGCATGAGCATTCAGCACGGGCCGAAAGGGTCAACCCCCGGCGGCCCCATGAACGAGCCGGCGGCGGGGATGCGGAGGGTGACGCTCGCCAAGGGCGGGCACCGGTGGACGTTCACGTGCGCCGAGGGGGAGGAGGGGGAGCTGCTGCGCGGGGTGACGGACCTGGCGCTGAGGGCCGATGCGCCCTTCGACTGGTTCGACGCCGCGCTGGTGGGACACCAGATCGCGCGGCGTCTTCAGAGCGGGCTGAACAGGGTCGATAAATGCGTCGATGAGGACTGATGCGGCCGCCGCCGCGCCCGAAGCGGGCGGCGGCGGGCCGGGGAACGGAGTCTCTTTCATGTGCACTGTCGCGATCACGGGCGCGTTCACCGCCTATTTGATGGACGAGCGGCACTTCAGCCCGTACACCGCGCGGTGCTACGGCGCGGACCTGCGTCAGTACGTCGAGTACCTGGCCGAGGAGCTGGGGATCGAGCCGTCGGAGGAGCACGAGCGCCGCGCCTACGAGCAGCGGCTGGCCGCGCTGGCCGCGGCCAACGGGCACGCGGACACGCTGGGGTCGGTCCCCGGGCCGCACGCGACGGTGACCGCGGCGATCTGCGCGGCGACGCCGGACACGATCCGCGGGTTCCTGGCGCACCTGGCGACGATGGACTACTCCGCGGCGACGATGGCGCGGAAGATCGCGACGCTGCGGTCGTTCTACAAGTGGGCGCAGCGCCGCGGGCTGTCGGACACCAACCCGATGACGGCGATCCGCACGCCCAAGCAGGGCAAGCGGCTGCCCAAGGCGGTGAGCATCGAGCAGATCGAGCGGCTGCTGGCGACCCCCAGCGACAAGGACGTGCTGGGGCTGCGCGACCGGGCGATGCTCGAGACGCTCTACTCCACCGGGATCCGCGTCAGCGAGCTCGTCGGGCTCAACGCCGAGGACCTCGACGACGCGGGCGAGGCGATGCGCGTCCGCGGCAAGGGGAAGAAGGAGCGGATCGTCCCGCTGGGGACGCACGCGCTGGCGGCGATCCGGACCTACGCCCAGGCTGTGCGGGCCGATCCGCGGTTCTCCCGGGTGTGGGCGGGCGAGGGATCGGGGGGCAAGCCGCTGTTCATCAACAAGCACGGGGCGCGGCTCTCGACGCGGTCGGTGCGCAGGAAGCTCGACAAGTACCTCACCAGCGCCGGCCTGGATCCGGACATCAGCCCGCACACGCTGCGGCACAGCTTCGCGACGCACCTGCTGGACAACGGCGCGGACCTGCGGAGCGTGCAGGAGCTGCTGGGGCACCAGTCGCTGAGCACGACGCAGATCTACACGCACCTGACGGCGCAGCGCGTCAAGGACGCCTACAACCAGGCGCACCCGCGGGCGGAGGCGAGCTGACCACCGGGCCCGCCGGGTCTGGTGCGATCCATGTGAGCAAGGGAGCCCCGGGCGAAAGCCTGGGGTTCTTTCGTTCACTCGTTCATCGTGGGCGGCTTTGAAAGGCGGATCGCGGGGGGGGCAGAGAGGGAAGGCGGGACCGCGGGGGGAGCGGGGGCAGCGGGGGCAGCGGGGTGACGCGGAGAAGAGAGAAGAGGGAACGGGGTGAGCGGAGCGACCGAGAACAGACGAGAAGGGGAGGCGAGTCGGCACCCGATTGATCGAGCCCATGCTCTCGCTTCTTCTCCGCGTTTCCCCGCTGCCCCCGCTCCCCCCGCGTTCCTCCGAACCGGCGCACGGGAACATTCGACCCCGGGCCCGCGCCCGCGGCTCCCTTAGAAGTGTTGGTGGAATGAAAAAACGGGGCCCGGATGGCTCCGGGACCCGTTGTCACGCACCGCGGCGGGCGCCGCGTGATGGAGGAGGTGTTCGGATCGGCGTGGGCTCAGCAGCCGTTGCTGACGGCGTCGAGCCACGCGCTCAGGAAGGCGCTGATGTCGTTGGAGTTGACGCCGCCGCTGCCGTCGAAGTCGGCGACGAGGTTGCCGTTCTGGACGCTGTCGAGCCAGGCCGTCAGGAAGGCGGAGATGTCGTTGGAGTTGACGTCGCCGCTCTCGTCCCAGTCGGCGTCGCACCCGCCGCCGCCGGCCAGGACCGTGACGGTGACGTTGTCGAAGCCGACCTCCCAGAAGCTGGAGACATAGAAGTAGCCGGGGACGAAGGTGGTGAGCTTGATCTCGCCGACGTTCTCGAGGACGTTGCGGTAGGTGCGGCCCTCGGGGAGGAGGGGCTCAAAGGTCACGGGGTCCGAGGCGCCGGTGCCGTTCCAGCCGGGGGGAAGGGTGAGGGAGGTGGGATCGGGGATGGTGAAGGTGTAGCGGACCCACCCCTGCCCCTGGCCGGGCATCCCCTCGCCGATGTAGTAGACGCTGATCTGGCCGTCGGGGCCGAACTCGGTGGTGTCGGTGAGCTGGAGGACGATCGGGAACTCCGCCGGGTCCATCGGCTCGCCCCACCAGTTGTTGAGCTCGAAGACCTGGATGTCCACGGCGATCTCGATGGGGCCGCCGTGGCGGGTGAGGTCGCCCAGGAGGTCGGGGTCCTCGTCGTTGCTGAGGGTGATGCCCCAGAAGTCCGCCAGCGGGACGCCGATGTACTCGCCGGGGTTGCCGCCGAAGAAGATCTCCCGGTTGCCGTTGCAGTACCAGCCCTGGAAGTCGCCATCGTCGAAGGTGGCGTCGTTGAGGACCTGGGCGGAGGCGGAAGCGCCGAGGAAGGCGACGACACTGACGAACGCGAGCCTGCTTGCTGTCTTCATCGATGGTCTCCTTGCGGCGCCGAGCGGCCGCGGCGGGGGTGAGGCCCGGGTGTGGGCAGTTCCGGGCGAGTGATCGGGGTGGCCCTTGTGTCGGTGAAGTTTCTGGGAAACTTCGGAGAGTGTTGCACAGAACCGAAGCGCGTGCAACACTTCGTGTCGGTATTCTGCACTGAAGCATCCCCGGTTCCCATTGTTCGGAGCATGTATGCGCCGTGAACAGGACGATGTTCGGATCGAGGCGGCTCCCAGCCTCGAAAACGGCGCAGCCCGCACCTCGGATTCGTTGGAGTCGCAGATTGTCGCCGTCGGCGACGACCTGCTGACGAGCATCAAGGCCGTGCTCGAGCCGGTGCAGCGGTCGGCGCCGGGGCCGCAGGCGCTGGCTCGGGCCCTGGGGGTGGACAAGGTGCTGACCAGCCGGGTGCTGAAGGCGATCCGCAGCCGCGACCCGATGTCGGCGACGCACGCGATGCCGGGGCCGGACCCGCTGCGCCGGCTGGTGAAGGCCGCGGCGAAGAAGGGGGCGGCACCGGGGCCGGTGGCGGAGGCGGGGCGGGCGATCGACAGCTTCGAGATTCTGATCCGGGACCGGGTCGGGGACCGGAGCCTGCTGGACGCGATCCTGAGCGCGTGGGTGCCGGAGGCGCGGCGGGAGTTCGAGCTGCGCCGGAAGCAGTCGGCGTTCAAGGCGATGAGCCAGCTCAAGGGGGTGCAGGCGGAGGGGCTGGTGGCGGTCGCGGTGGTGGGGCCGTCGAGCGAGGCGGGGCTGCTGGACGTGGTGTGGATCAACGGGCTGGCGGGGGTGCACCGGGTGCGTCCGGGGGTGGGGGTGAAGATCAGCACGCGGCGGATGTCGGCGCCGGGGACGCCGCGGCGGCAGCCGCGGGCGCTGGACGGGCGGCCGATCGAGGACCTGGAGGGGCTGATGCTTCGGGAGTTCTGCTCGGAGCCGATGCCTCGGATGAACGTGCACCGGGTCGGGGAGGTGGTGCACTACACGCTGGGGGAGGAGGGGTTCGGGCCCAACGCGGCGGTGGACGTCTTCTTCGGGGAGGCGAACATGGCGGAGCTGCCGCGGTACATCCCGCGGGGGGAGTCGCGCAAGAGCTACTACTTCGCGGAGGTGGCGACGCCGTCGAAGATCCTGCAGTTCGACGTGCTGGTGCACGAGTCGCTGTACCCGGGGCCGGAGCCGTCGCTGCGGATCTACGACACGAGCTTCGACGGGGTGGCGAGCGTGAACGACCCGTCGCGGGAGATCGACCGGCTGGACATGCTGGAGTCGATCGAGCCGCTGGGGATGGGGCTGGGGCGGCTGCGGTCGGGGGTGGCGCCGCGGTACGCGGAGATGATGCGGCACGTGATGGCGACGATCGGGGCGGACGCATCGCGGTACCGGGGGTACCGGTGCCGGATCGACTACCCGGTGTACGGGTCGCAGGTGGCGATGGTCTTCGAGCCGGAGGTGGAGCCTTCGGACGGGGGCCGGTAGCGGGGCTCCGGCGTGATACGCTTCCGCTGCCGCGGGGGTGGGCGCCGGGAGGCCGGGCCATGCGGGACGCGATCGATGCCGGATCGATGATCGTGCCGGGGGCGGTGGTGGTGCGCGAGTTCGGGGCGGGGGACGTCGCCGGGGCGAACGCGCTGACGAACCTGTACATCCGGGAGACGGCGGTGCACTTCGCCTACGCGGAGGCGGCGGACGCGGAGTTCTTCGCGGCGTGGGAGAAGTCGCGGGGGAGGTACCCGTGGCTGGCGGCGGAGGTGGACGGGGCCTTCGCGGGGTACGCCAAGAGCGGGCCGTGGCGGGAGCGGGATGCGTACCGGCACACGGTGGAGACGAGCGTGTACATCGTGCCGCGGTTCCATCGGCGAGGGGTGGGGCGGGCGCTGATGGCGGAGCTGCTCGACCGGCTGGGGGCGGCGGGGTTCCACATGGCGGTCGCGGGAGCGACGCTCCCGAACGAGGGGAGCGCGGGGCTGCACGAGGCGCTGGGGTTTGAGCGGGTCGGGGTGTTCCCGGAGGTGGGGCGGAAGTTCGACCGGTGGTGGGCTGTGGGGTTCTGGGTAAAGAGGCTGGGGTAGCAGGGCGGGGGGAGAATGCGGGAAGAGCGGGGCGCGCCATATCCTGAGGGGCGACGCTCGTTTGTTGCATGGAGGAGTCGTGTGATGTGCAGATATGTCAAGGCCATGGGTGCCGTTGCGTCGTTCGTCCTTGCCGCCGCCGCGGCCGTCGCGGGCCCGATCAACCCGCCGGCGGGGCCGGTGGCCCCGACGCACAAGACGTTGACGGAGGTGGAGCCGCGGATCGCCGTGAACGCGGCGAACACGCCGGGGGCGTCGGGGGCGATGTACGTGATCAGCCAGCCGGGGAGCTACTACCTGACCGGGAACATCACGTCCACCGGCCCGGGGTCGGCGATCCGGATCGACGCCAGCGACGTGACGCTCGACCTGGGGGGCTTCCGGATCGACGGGGCGGGAACGGGGCAGATGGGGGTGTCGGTGGCGCCCGGCCAGTCGCGCTGCCGCATCGCCAACGGGACCATCACGAGATTCCAGTTCTGGGCGGTCTCCGGGGGCAACGACGCGATGCTGGAGGACCTTCGCGTTGCGGACTGCCAGGAGGGGGTGACCTGCGGGACCAGGAGCGTGGTGCGGCGGGTCGCGGTCCGGAACGCGACCGTGGAGTATGCGATCTCCATGAGCACGCACGGGCTCGTGGAGTCGTGCGTCGTCATGGAGTCCCCGAAGGGGATCCTGGTGAACGCCAACAGCGTCGTCCGCGGCTGCTCGGTGTCGGATGCGACCGACACAGCGCTGCATCTCGCGGGCGGGCTGTGCCTGGTGACGGGGAACCGGCTGCGCGGGAGCGCCACCGGCATCTCGGCGGGGAAGGGGATCGTTTCCGGCAGCTTCGGGAGCCGGATCGAGGACAACCACCTCACCTTCTTCACGCTGGGCGTGGAGCTGAGCGGGTCGCAGAACCTCGTCGTGCGGAACTCGTTCTCGCGGACGACCACGTCGATCGATGCGCCGACGAGCATCGTGGGGCCGATGGTCACGAGCGCAACGATCGCGACGAACTCGAACCCGCACGCGAACTATCAGCAGTAGCGCTGAACGCTGTAGACCCGGCCGGGGCGGGCGGCCGATCGCCCTCGCCCATGGGGCGGTCGCTACTTGGTCGCCGCGGTGCGCGATGCGCACGCAATGTCCAAGGCGTACCGGAGGACGTCGCTGGGCGTCCAGACGATGTTCCAGCGGTTCCACCAGGTGGCGAACCTATCTCCTCCGCCGACGCGGAGGCCGGTCGCAACAACGGTCGAGCAGTTGCGCCCGAGCAGCTCGTAGGGCTGGAGGGGGCCCTGGAGCGAGGCGCCGTCGCGAGTCAGCCCGAGGCCGGACCACCAGTCGAGGATCACCTCTTCGTCAAGGCAGGTGAGCATGACGGTGTGGTCGGGCCGCATTCCCTCCGTCCGGACGTCCGCCTCAAAGGTCCGGCCGCGGATCGGCGAGGTGCGGAAGATGTCCTCGCCCTCGGGCCACCACGAGATATACGTCCCCTGCACCAGCATCGATGCATGGCCTACGTTGACCTGCTTGCCAAGCCGCCGCATGTTCCACACGAAGACCTTGATCACGGGGACAGCTCCTCTGTCCGAGAGACGGCGGGCCCCTCGGCATCCAACGTGCTCCACTCGAACCAACGGCGGCGCGAGGTCCGGCCCGTGCGGCTGTTCGCGCCGAGATAGGAGCGACCGAGGGCGATCTTCTGGCCGAAGCGATCGGTGCGGTTGCCGTACGTTGCGGGCTCGCCGGCGCGGACGACGGTGAAGCCGGAGACCTGCTGGTAGTCGTCGCTCCCCGGACGGGGGGGGTAGATGCGGACGTCCTTGAGTGGGGCCGCGGCTTTGTTGCGGACGGTGTGGCGGTAGCGGACGCGGCAGGCGGGCGACGGCGGGGTCGGGACGGGCGGCCCGCCGCGCGCGTGCCGGGGGCCGCAGAGAGCGAAACCAGCCGCGGCTGCGCCCGGGCCGAGGAGAGCGGTTCGCCGATCCATGCCGGGCACGATACCGCGCGAGCCGGCGGCGACCAAGAGGGAAGTTGGGGCAAGCGGCCCGCCGCGGGACTCGTGGGATGTGTCGTGAAGGGAGCCGCGGGCTACCGGGGCGGATGTCCGAGGATCGGCTGCATCCATCGGCCGCGGTCGGTGCAGCCGTCCTGCCATGGGTAGGCGTTGCTTGCCCGCTCCTGGAAGACGCACTGGAGGGCGGGGAAGTCGTCGTCCCGGTAGAACCAGCGGTCCCAGCCGAGGTGCTCCTCGTAGTGCTCCTTGAGGACGTCGAGGAAAGCGACCTCGAAGGGGGCGAGGAAGGATGTGTCGCGGTCGCCGTGGGTGAAGCGACGGCCGGCACGGACGTCCTCACCCACGGCGTTCACCATGCCGGCGCACCATTCGTAGTTGTGGCCGAAGACGATGACCTCGGGGTGGTCGAAGGTCTGCCAGAGGCCGACGGAGTAGGCGAAGTCCGGGAGCTCGCCGTTCTCGTCGAAGACCGGGATGACGTGCCAGCCGTGGGAGGCGATATCGGCGAGGCACTTGGCCTCCTGCTCGTCGGCCGGCTTGGGGAGGGAGCGTCGCTTGGGCATGGATCCGAGTCTATCACAAGCCCGCCACGGCGGGTGGGCGCGGGAGGTCGGCCCTCCCGCGCCCGTTCCCACCGAGCACGCGCCGTCCCCCCCACTGCTCGCCCGGGCTCGGGGCGCGGGTCGTGCAGGATCAGGCCCCGCGCCGGGGGATCGGGATCAGGGCGCGGACGCGGCGGCGGTAATCGCGGTAGCGGTCGCCGAAGTGGGCGACCAGGTCGCGTTCCTCGAACCAGATGCCCACGAAGATGTAGCCCGTGACCATGACGGAGAAGAAGAGGTGGCCGACGGTCATCTTCGGGGTGGACCAGAAGGCGATGAGGAAGCCAACCATCAACGGGTGACGGACGAGCTTGTACAGGCCGACGAGGCGGAAGCCCATCGGGCGGTACTCCTCGTTCCTGAGGTTGAGCCAGACCTGGCGGAGGCCGAAGAGGTCGAAGTGGCTGACCATGAACGACGAGACAAGGACGATTGCGAACCCGAAGAGGCACAGGCCGGTGACGGCCCCCGCGGCGACGGGGTTGGCGACCTCCCAGACGACGGCGGGGAGCGGCCGCCACTGCCAGTACATGGCCAGGAGGATTCCGCTCGTGGCGAGGACGAACGTGCTCCGCTCGATCGCCTTGGGGACGTATCGCGTGAACCACCGCTTGAAGCCGGGACGGGCCATGACGGTGTGCTGGACCACGAAGGCGACGAGGAACGCGCCGTTGACCAGGAGGGAGGGGAGCAGCGGGCCGGGGGTTCCGTCGTCGATGTCCTTGGGGACGCCGATGCCGCTGACGAAGCCGATGGCGTAGACGAAGGCGATGAAGAACGCGGTGTAGGCGATCAGGCCATAAAGGAAGGCCGCGATGCGGCCGGCGGCGGTGCGGCCCGGGGCCCAGTGGTTGAGGCCGTCGCGCGGGTGCTGGTCGAGTGTGATCGCGTGCGTGCTCATGCGTGCTCTCCGGATTGAACAGGACTCGGATTCGAGACAGATCGATCGACAGATCGATCGCTTTGCCGGCGTGCGGCCGGCCTGAGGGATGGGTTCAGGAGACCGGGGTCTTGTGGAGCCGTGCCCTCGGCGGCGCGGTGGGGGGCTCCGGTGTAGCGGCCCGGCTCGCTCGCCATCATGGGGCTTCGGATGCGGTCGGCTTCACACCGGCTGAGCTCGTCGATGCCCGCCATGCCCCTGGGGGCGGCCCGGGAACGTGGCGGGCCCCGTCAACGCGTCGACCACGACGGAGCCCCCGGGCATTGACGGGCTGCCCCGCCGGGGGCGGGAACTCGGGTTCCCGGTCAGGAACGTCGGGGGCGGGTGTGGGTCTGCATGTGCCGTAACCATGTGCGAGGCTCCGAAGTTGTGTGTGCCCCGCACTCGTGGCGTTGGCGTGTGAAGATTACGGATCACCCGCGGAATGGAAAGTTGACTTTGGGTCCACCTGCGGGTGTACTACAAGTCAACCCTTCATCCCCCACCCGTCGTCCCCACCTTGCGCCTCGTTGGTCGCGCCGAAGCCGGGGCTCCCGTGGCCGGCGGGCGTGCCGGCTGATCCCGGACTGGAGACTGCAGTTGCCGGGTCATCCCGAGAGAGGCTGATCCACGTCGCATCGAAGCTGCTCTACGACAGTGGGTTCCACGGCGTTGGGGTGGACCAGATCATTGCGGAGGTCGGGGCCACGAAAGCCACGTTCTACAACCACTTCGAGAGCAAGGACGACCTGATCATCGCGGTGCTCGAGGAGCGGGACCGCGTGGAGACCGAGAGCCTTGACGAGGGGAAGACCGCGCGTGGGGATGGGCGCCCGCGGGGCGAGATCCTGGCCCTGTTCGACGTGCTCCACGACTGGATGCAGGACGAGTCGCTCCGCCGGTGCATCTTCATGAGCGCCGCGGCCGCGTTCCCGCTGCCGACGGACCCGGTGCATCAGGCCGCGGCGGAGCACAGCGCGAACATCGCATCGCTGATCCGCCGCCGGACGGCGGCGGGGGGGGCCACGGCGCCGGAGGTGGTGGCGCGCCACATCATGCTGCTGCTGGCGGGAACGCTGGTGTCGCGGCACGTGCCGGGGGATGTCAACGCGGCGGCGACGGCCCGCCACGCGGCGGCGGCGCTGCTCGACCGGCGCCTGCCGTCGGTGGAGGCGGTTGCGTAAATCGATCAGGAGGTCGCGGGAGCGGCGTCGGCGGGAAGGATCGGGTCGGCGTCGAGCACGCGCGCCGGGTCGGGCGCGGGAAGGCCGGGGGAGCGGGGGCCGGACCATGCGAACGTGGGATTGAGGCCGAAGCGGCGCTCGAAGAGGTCGGCCTTGCGGCCGGCGCCCCAGAGGTCCACCTCGGGCTCGGCATCCGCCTCGGCGATGAAGCGGGCCTCGCGGCCGGCGACGTCGAGTCGAATGGCGCGGACCTGCTGGGTGTGCGTGCGGTCGAGTCCGTCGGCGACGCGGAGGATCGCGGCCAGGCCGGTGACGAGGCGGCGGTCGGCGCGGGGGAGGCGGGCGAAATGGGCGTGGGCGGGCTTGGGGGCGGCGCGGCGGTGGTAGCGGGCGAGGTTGGCGACGATCTCGATCTCGCGCCCGGTGAGGCCGGGGAGGTCGGCGTGGGCGATGATGTGGTAGGAGTGCTTGTGGTGGCGGGCGTAGTTGATGAGGTAGCCGGCGTCGTGGAGGATGGCCGCGGCGTGGAGGAGGAGGCGGGCGCGGGGGGTGAAGAGGTCGGGCTCGGCGGCGGCGGGGCTCGCGGCGAGGGCGTCGAAGATCTGCGTGGCGAGTGAGGCGACGTGGTCGCAGTGGCGGTGCTCGTAGCCGCACATGCGCGCCAGGCGGAGGACGGAGCGCATCGGGTCGCGCCCCTGGTGGGCGGGGGCGGCGCGCGAGGGGGCGGACGCGCCGCCGACCATCTGGAGGAGCAGGCCGTCGCGGATGCCCCCCTCGTGGACGAGGGCGCGGTTGACCTCGAGGCGCTTCATGAGGCCGTCGGCGAGGGCGAGGCCGGCGACGATGATGTCGGCGCGGTCGGGGCTGAGGCCGGGGACGCGTTCGCGCTCGCGGGGGTCGAGCTTGCGGAGGCGCTCGAGGAGGTGGCGGACCTCCCAGCGGCGGACCTCGTGGCCCTGGACGGAGCCGGAGAAGAGGCCCAGCGCATCGGCGCCGAGGTCGGCGCACAGGGCCATGTTGCCCAGGGCGGTGAAGGTGCCGCCGGTGCCGATGAGGACCTGCGGGACGAAGGGGAGGCGGCCGATGGCCCGGCGGAAGGCGCGACGGACCTCGTCGGCGAGGTCGCGGGAACGGTCGCCGGCGGCACGCTCGGGGCCGCCGAAGCGCTCGGTGAGCCGGACGGCGCCGAGGGGGATGGTGTAGACTCGCTCGACGAGGCCGCCGGCGCTGAGGACGACCTCGGTGCTGCCCCCGCCGATGTCCACCACGGCCGCGGGGGTGGAGGCGAGGTCGAACGCGCTGGAGGCGCTGAGGAAGGCCAGGCGGGCCTCCTCCTCGGCGGAGACGACCTCGAGGTCCACGCCGGCGCGATCCTTGAGGAGGCGGACGAAGTCGGCGCCGTTGGCGGCGTCGCGGACGACGGCGGTGCCGACGACTCGGACGTCGCGGACGCCGTAGCCGTGGGCGATGCCCTTCATGCGTGCGACGACGAGGGCGGCGCGGTCCATGGCGGCGGGGTCGATGAAGCCGGTGGAATCCAGGCCGCGGCCGAGTCGGGCGATCTCCTTCTCGTCGTCGAGGATGCGGTAGGCGCGGTCGCCGTCGGCGCCGGGGTCGCCCTCGGGCGTCTCGGCGATGATCAGACGGATGCTGTTGGTGCCGACGTCGATGGCGGCGAAGCGGCGGGGGAAGGTCTCGGACGGGACGGATGGGGATGTGGGGCGGGCGCGGCCGTTGTCCGTGACGGGGGCGGGGTTGGCCGCGGCGGGCGGAATGCTGCCGTTGTCAGCCGCGGGGTCGGGATCGGGAGCGGTGCGAGAGATCAGGAGACGCAGGCGGTCGGCGAGGCCGGCGAGTTCGCCGTGGGACCAGTCGGCGAGGAAGGCGCGGTGGGCGGCGGCGAGGCTCTCACGCTGGGCGGTGATGAGGCGGCGGAGGCCCTCGGCGACCGAACCGTCCTCTCGCGGCTCAAGGTCGGCGGCGGCGGACTCGAGGCGGGCCAGGAGCTGGGAGGCATCGTTGATCTGGCCGAGACGCTCCTGGAGGGAAGCGAGGCGATCGAGGGCCTCGGCCGCGGCGGCGGGGTCGAAGCAGGGGTCGAAGAGCTCGAGGCTGTAGCGGAGGCGTTTGACCTGGATGCGGAGCTGGTGGACGTTGGCCAGGTCGCGGAGATCGGGCGACGAAGCGGCGCGGAGGGCCTCGAGGCGTGCGTCGATCGCGGCGTCGGCGAGGGCGTGGAGCGTCGGCGAGGGGCCATCGGGGAGGGTGCGCAGGAGCCGGCGGCGGATGTGGCGGAGCTTCGCGGGCGTTGTCCGTTCGGCGGCCTTGCGGAGTCG
The DNA here is from genome assembly GCA_044507535.1 of Planctomycetaceae bacterium. Taxonomy (GTDB): domain Bacteria; phylum Planctomycetota; class Phycisphaerae; order Phycisphaerales; family UBA1924; genus CALAFV01. Next base: position 52,970 of record JBIQJK010000002.1, read on the forward strand.
CTGGCGGGCGCGGGAGCGCTGCTTGCGGGTGAGGTCGATGAGGCGGTCGAGGGCGGCCCGCTCCGGGGAGCCGGGGGCGGCGGACTCGCGATGAGCGCGAAGGGTGACGAGGGCGACGTCGGCGTCGCGGACGCCGCCGGCGGCGCGACGGAGGCGGGTGAACCGCTTGCGGGCCCGGGCGAGGGCGCGGGGGTCGAGCAGGTCGGCGAAGGCGTCGATGGCCGCGACGGCGCGGCGGGTGGCGATGCGGAGCTGATGGACGGCCTCGGCGGCTCGCTTGTCCCGCTTGCGGGCGTCGGCGGCGCGGCGGAGGAGGCGGCGGACGCGGCCGATGCGTGCGCGGAGGGCGGCCGCGGCGGCAAGGGTGGCCGGGGTGTCGGGCGAGGGGCGCGGGGATGAGGGTCCGCTGTTGGCCATGTGCGGGTCTGTGCGCCGGCCTCCCCGCCCGTGCGCGGCACATGGGCATTTTAGCTGATGGACGCCGGATGGACCGGCGGGCGCGGGGCGAGGGTTATCGGGCGGCGGCGCCCGGGATTGGCGGGGGGCTACGGGGCAGGGCGGCGCGGGGGTGCGCCCTCGGGGTGGCCGGGGAGGGGGTTGTAGCGCACGAAGTTGTGGACTTCCTGCTCCGTGGGCTCGGCGGCCTCCCAGGCGGCGCGGTAGAGGGCGGCGAGGGTCTCGGCGGCGTCGCGGAGGCGGGCCTCGATCAGGGCGCGGCCCTCGGGGCCCTTGAGCTTGCGGTCGCGGTCGAGGCGGTAGAGGGGCTCGACCTGCTCGAAGGAGCGGCGGAGGTGGTCGACGGCGTCCTCCCAGGGGTCGGACCGGTTGACGCGGCGGTCGTAGGTCTGTCCGGGGCGGAGCGACTCGTAGTCGAAGCCGTGGTGCTCGACGAGGACGCTGTCCACAAAGGCGTGGAATCGTCGGTCGGTGGAGTACCCCTCGGGGTTGTCGCCGACCCAGCCGTTGAAGTGCCTGGTGGTGTGCAGGGGCTGGGCGGCGTCGCCGACGAAGTGTGCGAGCATGCCCATGTGGTAGATGATGTTGATGCGGGCGGTCTCGAGCTGAGCGGTGCGGCCGGGGTCCTTGAGGGATTCGAGGATGCGGTAGGTGCTCATGGCGGAGCGGAGCTTGGCGTAGTGCTCGGCGATGGCGTGGAGGACGAAGCCGGGCCACTCGCGGGAGCCGTCGGGGTTCTTCGATCGGTCGTAGGGATCGACGTTCTCCGGGCGCTCGTGCTTGGCGATGGCCATGATGCGGAGGTAGTCGTAGCGGAGGGGCGGGACGGTCTCGAGGGTGAGGCCGAACTGCCCGAGGAGCTCGACGTCGAGGTAGTGGTCGGGGTCGTTGATGTGGCCGAGGGCGTGCATGCGGGAGCTGCGCCAGCGGTCGGCCTCGAGGGCCTGCTCGGCGATGCGGGCGCGGGTGCCGGGGTCCTTGAGGAAGGGGGTGACGTCGGGGGGGAGGCCGTCGAGGGCGAGGAGGGCGATGGTGCGGTGGCCGCGGGCGCCCCAGCCGGCGGCGAGCGAGAAGAGGACGAGACACAGGAGGGCGGCGGGGATTCGGCGCGTGGTCATAGGAATGCTCCGGGCGGGATGGTACCCGGGGGGGAGAGGGGATGAAGAGGTGAGCAGGTGGGGAGGTGAGGGAGGGGAAGAGGGCACGGCCGGTCGGGGCGCCCGGCCGTGGCAGTTGGAGGAGAAGAGGGCGATGGGGGAGACACGGGCTGGCCCCTCCAATGCCCGTGCCACGGATGGGGGTCAGGGGACCATCGTCTTGGTGGCGCCGGGCATGGTGATGGAGATGACGCCGGCCCAGGCGCACATGCACTTGCTGGTGTTGTTGAGCGCGGGCTTGCCGCCGATGAGGACGGTCGGCGCGCCGGGGGTCCACGGGGCGGTGACGGCGGGGATGCAGGGGGCCGGGGTGAAGACGCCGGAGGCGGCGGAGGTCGCGGCGATGACGGCGGGGTTGGTCGGGGCGTTGCACATCCCGAAGGGGGGGATGTTGGTCATGGGGATCATGTCGGCGATGGTCGCGGCGGGCATGCCCTCGATGGTGACCATGGAGGTCGGGAGGACGTTGAGGACGGCGGGGGCGGCGCCGAAGGAGCACTGGAGCTGGGCGGTGGAGACGACCTGGTTCGCCATGTTGGAAACGCTCCTGCGTTGGGCGCGGCTCAGCGGGCGGCGACGGTGAGCGGGTACGGGCCGGCGAGGGCCTCGCCGACGATGAGGTAGACCTGGTAGTCGCCGGCGGGGACGGGCTCGGGGGCGGCGGCGAGGGCGTCGAAGCCGAAGTACGCCTCGACCATGCGCTCCCCCCCCACTTCGCGCGGCGTGACGGGGACGGCGGCGTCGATCTGGACGGGGTACTCCGAGTCGCGGGCGAGGAGGAAGAGCGTGGCGCGGAGGAGCCGGCCTCCTTCCCCGCCGGCCCCGCCGTCCTCGGGCGCCGACGACGGGGTGAGCGCGACGCGGCTCGCCGGCAGGTTGACGGCGGCGTAGACGGGGATCGGCGCGTCCTCGGAGACGCGCGAGGGGAGCGCGACGGCGGCGCCGGCCCCCTCGAGCTTGGGGGAGTACTTCGCCGGGGCGGTGCTGGTGAGGAAGGGCGAGGGCATGCCGGGCTCGACGGGCTCGGGGGCGCGGACCTCGCTGCGGATCTCGACGGGGACGGTGTTGGAGGCGAGGTCGTAGCTGAGGACCGTGACGGCGTAGCGGGTGGGGCGCCACTCGATGTTGAAGATCTCGGCGACTCCCGTGCGGCGGCGGACGCCGGTGATGAGGCTGGCGGCCTCGATCGGGCCGGGCTCGGGGCCGGACATGGAGGGATCGGGGGTGAGCATCCGCTTGGGGCGGACGAAGATGCGCTCGGACATCACCGCGCCGGTGCGGAGGTCGGAGAGGACGACGCGGGCGTTGAGGTCGTGCTCGACCTCCCACTGGCGGCGGCCGGTCTGGCGCGAAGCGAGGAGGAAGGGGAGGTCGTCGCGACGCTCGGGGACGACGGTCCTGGGGGCGGAGAGGGCGAGGAAGTTGGCGTCGACGGGGACGGCGCCGGGGGGCGGGGGGAGGTCGCCGCTCTTGAGGGCCGCGACGAGCCTGGTCTGCAGGTCCATCAGGCCGGCATCGTCGATGGTGTAGTACTGCTCATCGGGGAGCGTGATCAGGTCGATCGCCGTGGCCTGTGCGGTGTTCATGGGTGGGGTTCCTGTGTGGCGGTCGTGCGACCCGAGGGCGCCGCGGAGGCATGCCGGGAGCGCGGCGAGCGGGAGGAGGAGCAGGAGGAGGAGGCTGGTGCGAGGGCCTCGCATGGACGGGCGCTCCGGCGGGTCAGGTGATCGAGGTCATGTCCTGGACGAGCAGGTAGGGGTGGCAGACGTCGCAGTAGCGGTTGAGGGAGCCGACGATGGGGCCGGAGTCGTACATGACGCACTTGTTGGTCAGGTAGCGGCAGTGGTTGCCCTGGCCCTTGTCCTTCTGGTTGGGGTGCTTGGGGATGCCGGCGATGCCGCCGGCGGGGTCGCCCTTGATGACCTGCCGGAAGGCGTGGCCGATCTCGTGGGCGATGGTGTTCTGGAAGTCGTCGCGGTGGAGCTGGTCCTTGGGCTCGTAGACGGCGAGGATGCGCTTGTTGAACGACTCGCCGAGGTAGGGGCCGTTGGCGCCCTGGCAGACGAGGTCGCAGATCTCGACCATCGTCTGGGGCGTGACGGGGCCGACGCCGGCGGGGAGGGCGATGCGGACCTTCCGCAGGTTGTCGCGGGCGGGGTTGATCGAGAGCAGGCCCGGCGTGAGGGCGCCGGAGCGGACGTTGGTCCAGCCTCCGGCGCCGCCGTTGGCGGCGGGATCCCAGTCGCCCGCGACCCAGGTGCCGCTGACGAGGAGGTCGCCCCCCTGGAGCGGGGGATCGATCATGAGCTTGTCGGTGGCGAGCTCGATGGGGAAGGCCGAGGCGGGGACCGCCGGTGAGGTGACCGCGGCGGAGTTGCCGCCGGCGTCCCACTGGGCGTCGCAGACGACGATGGGGACCTCGACGGGGCGGGAGGGGTCGGCGGAGTAGCCGGTGAAGAACTGGTGCTTGTTGGAGTCGGAGATGACCAGGGCGTCGCCGTTGCCGCCGTTGATGCGGACCATGTACATCGGGTAGATGGCCTGGGGGCTGAATCCGTCGACGGTGGCGCGGGAGATGGCGATCTCGGGGCCGGCGGTCATCTCGGCCTTGACGTTGGTGTACTGGCCGATGGCGGGGGCGAGGCTGGGGACGTTGATCCCCTCGACCTTGACGAGGCGGTACCAGAACTTGCGCCAGACGGTGACGGACTTCTCGGCGAAGACGGGCTTCTTCTTCTCGAGGTCGGCGTGGCCGGCGACGTACTTGGCGAGGTGGGGGTCCTGGTCGATGTAGGCGGCGGGGTGGAACTTGTCGCCGCCGAAGCGGGAGAGGGTGAGCTCGACCTTGGCGTAGCCCTCGGAGTCGGTCTCGGCGGAGAGGTGGAGGATCTTCTTGCGGTTGGCCTTGTCGTTGTGCTTGACGGTGTGGGAGATGTTCTTCCACTTCCAGGTGCCGGGGAGGTCCTTGCCCCAGTTGGCGGCCTTCATGTTGTTCTTGTCGGGGGCGAGCATGAAGTGGACCTTGACCTTGGCCACCTTCTCGCTGAGCTTGGCGCCGATGGTGATCTTGCGGCCGTCGGAGCCGGTCTTGAGGTTGATGTAGAATCGCTCATTCGACTCGTCCCAGGCCGCGGCCTTGCCGGCGGGGGCCTTGTAGTCGACCTTGACCTCCTTGATCTGGACGACGGTGAAGCGGGCCCAGTCGGCGTTGCGCTTGGCCTCCTTGGCGGGGCCGCCCTCGGGGCGGTCGAGGGTGAGGTCGAGGCGGACGTCGTTCTTCCTGGCGGTGGCGGACTTGCCCTCGACCCAGAGGGTCTGGTCGGCGGACTTCAGGTCTGCGAGCTTGATCTTGACGGGGAACTTCTTCTCGGCGCCGTCCCACTCGGCGTCGAAGACCGCGACGGCGCCGCTGGTGTTGGTGCGGTTGAGGTAGATCTCGTAGTCGTCGGCGCCGTCGGGCCAGTGTGCGGCGTCGATCTTCTTGACCAGGACCTTGGCGCGGCCGTGGTTGGAGTCCTTCTGCACGTGGAGGGTGCGGCCCGCCTTGACCTTCTGCTCGTCGGTGAGGGCCTTCTGGTCGGGGAGGGCCTGGTTCTTGAGGTTGGTGTGGTAGGTGGAGATCGGGTCGGTGTCGGGGTCGACGTCGATGGCGTTGATGGCGCTGAAGTCGTGCTGGTGGACGACCATCTGGAGGCGGACGACGCCCATGTCCTCCTTGACGGACTTCTTGTCGAGGCGGATGGACTTGCGGCCGGGCTCCTCGAGCTCGAAGGTGGCGGTGAACTTGCCGGCGGTCTTGCCGCGGAGGTAGAGCCTGACCTTCCTGCCGCCGTCGAAGAGCTCGGGCTTGAGCGGGATCCCGGCGGCGGGGTCGCCGGCGGCCTTGTTCCTGCACTCCTCGTCGAGGAAGACCTCGACGTTGGCGGGGGAGCACTTGAACTTGGCGGGCTTGTCGAGGGGGTTGGTGGCGTTGGTCTGGGTGAGGGAGAGCTCGACGTAGGTGGGGTCGGCGACGAGCTTCTGCTCGGAGGGGTCCTGGTGCTTGGCGAGGTCGGGGTCGAGGAGGACGACCTTGTACTCGGCCTCGAGCTTGGGCGTGATGACGTTGAGGGCGTCGACGAAGACCAGCAGCGGGCCGGTGCCGACGGCGGGGAGGTTGACGGTCTGGGCCTCGTCGGGGGCGAGGAACTTCTTCTTGTCCTCGTCCTTGGTGAGCGTGACCCTGACCGTGTAGTCGCCGGTGGGGGCGCTGCCGAAGTCGGCGACGGCCTCCTGGCCCGCGGCGGTCTTCTTCACGCCCTTGTGCTCGGGGCCGGAGACGATCTCGACGGCGGCGTCGGGGAAGGTCTTCTGGAGGTTGCCGCGCTGGACGACCTTGATCTTCAGCGGCACCAGCGGCTGGACGTGGACGATGTGGATCGGGCACTCGCCGAGGGGGACGCCGGCCTGGGAGGCCTCCGGGGGGGTGAGGTCCTTCTTGAGGGACGAGGGGAGCGTCGCGGTGACGCTGTAGGTGTCGGGCTCGACGGGCTTGAAGAGGGCGATCCCCTGGGCGTCGGACTTCTTGTTGAAGGGGGTCTTGCCCTTGATGTCCACGATGGTGTCGGGGACGGCGGCCTGCGTGTCGTCGCGGACGACCATGACGAGCAGGCCGGTCTCCTTGAGCGGGCAGGGCTGCGTGGAGCCGCCGGTGCTCTTGGGGCCGAAGGCCTTCTTCACCTTGTTGAGCGCGTCTTGGAAGAATCCCATGGTGTACCGCCGGAGAGGGGGTGAGGTGGGGGGCGTCGGGTGCGTTACGCGGGCTGCTGGAGGGACTCGAGCCGCTGGTACACGAGCTCCATCTTCTGCTGCTGGGTGAGGTCCTGGCTGCGGAGGATGCCGGGCATCCAGGCGCGGTAGCGGCGCTGGGCGTCGAAGTCGGGGCCGATGGCGACCATGAGGTCGATGAAGAGCGTGGTCTCTCGCTCGGAGGTGATGTCGTAGGCGGCGGCTCGCTCGATGCCCTCCTCGACCAGGGCGCGGGCCTGGGCGTCGTCTCGCTCCTTCATCTCCTCGGGGAAGAGCTCGCGGAGGTGCTCGACGGCCCTGGCGATGTAGCGCTCGCGCATCGCGGCGTTCAGGGCTTCCATCTGCTCGGGTCTGATCGTCAGCATGGGGGGGTGGTCCGGTCGGGTGCGGTCACGGTCGGCGGGGGAGCGGGTCGCGCCCCGGCGGGGCGAGGGGGAGGACCTGCTTCTTGAGCGTCCCCGCGTCGAGACGCCAGTGGAGGGCGTGGTCGGGATCGTCGGCCTCGCAGAGGTAGGCGTCGATGGGGCCGAAAAGGGTCCGGAGCTGCTCGGCGTCGCAGGTGGGGAGGAAGAGGCGGAGCACGCGGGGGTCGTAGAAGCGGAAGTAGAGGCGCTTGCCCTCCGGGCTCTTGATCATCAGGAACTTCCGGAAGTGGCGGCGGAGGGCGCGGAGGTCGGCGCGGGACTGGACGAAGATGCCCCAGTGCCCGGCCCAGCCCTCGGAGAGGAGCCACTTCGTGAACGGGTGGCCGATCCGGAGGCGGACGAGGTAGGGGGCGACCTCGGCGAGGTCGGGGGCGAGCTCGCCGCGGTAGAGGCAGCAGGACTCCGGGGAGTCCTCGAAGAGGCGCTGGGGGAGGCCGGGGACGGAGGCGCCGTCGAGGACGGCGTAGGTGGCCGTGGGCTCTTCGCGGAAGAGCAGGCGGGCCAGATCGGCGGCGACGCCGGCGGCCGGGCGCTCCATGACGTACTCGGCGCGGCTCACGCGGCACCTCCCTGGGCGGCCTGCTGCTTGCGGGCCTTCTCGCACTCTTCACAGAACGGGGTGCCGTCCTTGGCGGCGTCCTTGAGGACCTGGGCGGCGGGGCTGAACTGCCAGGGCTCGACCTGCGGCGGGGGCTCCGGGGGCTCCTCGACCTCGCCGGCGGACTCGTTGAGGGCCTCCTCGGGGGCCTCGGGCTCGTCCGGGGCGTCGGGGGAGGCGGGGGCGGTGACGGCGCAGCCGCCGCCGGAGCCGGCGGCGCCGCCGCTGTTGATGTTCACGGTCGGGCCGGAGATGCTGACGCCGGAGGGGCCGATGTCGATGAAGCTGCCGCCGACCTTGAGGGAGAGCTGGCTGGCGCCCTCGATGACGACGGCCGCGGCGGACTTGATGTGGATCGCGCCGGTGGCGCCGACGGCGAAGGTGGCGCCGGCCTTCTGGTGGATGTCGGCGCCGGACTCAACGGAGACCTTGCCGTCGGACTTGAGGTTGAGCTTGCCGCTGATCTTGAGGTTGTCGTCGCCCGTGACCTCGGCCATGCGGTCGCCGGCGACGGCGAGGTGGTCGGAGCCCTCGATGGAGGCGAGGCGGTCGCCGACGACGGTGGCGGCGTGCTCGCCCTCGATCTTGGAGACGACGTCGCCGGCGACGGTGGAGTGGACGCTGCCGCCGACCTTCTCGAGGCGGTCGGCGGTGATGATGGCGTGGTCCTTGTTGCCGACGGCGGCGAGGCGGTCGTTCTTGACGCGGGTGTGGAGGTCCTTCTCGGCGTGGATGAAGATCTGCTCCTCGCCCTTCTTGTCCTCGAAGCGGATCTCGTTGAAGCCCGCGCCGCCCTTGGAGGAGAGGGTCTTGATGCCCGAGCGGGTGGCGTTGGCGGGCAGGTCGTAGGGGGTCTTGTTGTCGCCGTTGTAGACGCGGCCGGTGATGATGGGCTGGTCGGGGTCGCCCTCGAGGAACTCGACGATGACCTCCTGGCCGATGCGGGGGAGGAACATGGCCCCCCACTTCTTGCCGGCCCAGGACTGGGCGACGCGGATCCAGCAGGAGCTCTTCTCATCGGCCTGGCCGTAGCGGTCCCAGTGGAACTGGACCTTGACGCGGCCGTGCTCGTCGGTCCAGATCTCCTCGCCGCTCTTGCCGACGACGATGGCGGTCTGCGGGCCGGGGATGGTCGGGCGGGGGGTGACGCGGGGGGAGCGGAAGGCCTCGTCGGCGCTGATGGCGGTGAAGGTGCACTCGAAGTCCGCCTCGGGCTCGCCCGCGGCGTTGCGGCCGCGGGAGCTCGCCTCGAAGTCGTCGGACCTGATGGTGTAGACGGCGGAGGTGATGAGGTACTTGCGGTTCTGGTCCTCGCGGGGGTGGTCCACGAGGGGGACGACGTAGCCGGGGGTGAGGCCGCGGGCGTCGGTGCGGCCGGTGGCGACCTCGTAGCGGGCCTGGAGCTCCTCGACGCGGATGCGGGCGTAGGTCTCGCCGTCGGAGGCGGCGGTGTACTCGCCGGGGTAGTCGAAGACCTCCAGGTCGGGGACGGCGTGGGAGCGGCTGATGGCGGCCTTGGCCTCGAGCGGGTTCTTGGGGTTGGCGAAGTCGAAGTCGGTGAGCGAGACGATGCCGGGCTGGATCTCCTTCTCGAGGACCCAGGAGGAGACGGTCTCGTAGTCGAAGCGGCTCTTGGCGGGTGGGCGGTAGGGGAGGTTCTTGTAGCCGGGGAGCTCGCCGTGGGCGCTGGGGGAGTCGGCGAGCATGAGGGTGTGCTTGCCGTTCTCGTGCTTGAAGTAGTAGTAGATCCCCTCGGTCTCCATCAGGCGGCTGATGAAGTCGAGGTCGGTCTCGCGGTACTGGACGCAGTTCTCCCAGGCGGTGTAGGAGCCGGAGAGGCCGGAGTCGTCGAAGTCGGCGAAGCCGCGGGTGCGGAAGACCTCCTTGATGATCTCCGGGACGGTCATGTCCTGGAAGATGCGGCAGTCGGCGACGCGGGAGAGGAACCAGAGCCAGGGGACGACTGTGGCGCGGTAGGAGGCGAGCTTGCCGGGGGAGCCGGCGGGGGCGTCGGGCTTGTCGGCGACGCCGGTGAGGACCATGCGGCTGACGTAGCCGTTAAAGTAGCGGGTGGAGCCGTCGAGGAGCTCGAGGCGGACGGAGATGTTCTGGCCGACGAGGTCCTCGAAGGGGATGTCCAGCTCCTCGCTGACCATCTCCAGCTCGTAGGAGAACATACGGCCGAGCTGCTCGGAGCCGGTGAAGCGGCGGAGCAGCAGCACGTCGTCGCCCAGAGGCGTGGCGACGGCGACGAGCCGTCCGGACTGCGTTCGAGGCATAGTGATGGTGCTCCTGGCGGGTGCCGCGTGCAGTGTACCACGGGGCGGCGGTCGGGGCCGCGGCCGTACGGCGAACGGAAGGTGGATCAGTCGAAGGAGTACGCGAAATCGCCGTCCTTGACGGTGACGGCGACGCGGGAGATGGCGCCGCCGGACATCAGACGGGTGAGCAGCTCCTGGCTGACCGTGGGCAGGAGGGTCTGGGTGAGGATGGCGTCGACCATGCGGCCGCCGGAGTCCCTCTCCGTGCAGCGGGAGACGATGAGGTCCACGACGGCCTGGTCGTACTCGAAGGGGACGCCGTGGTTGGCGGCGACGCGCTTCTGGACGCGGCCGAGCTGGAGGCGGGTGATGGCCTGGAGCATCTCGTCGGTGAGGGGGTAGTAGGGGATGACGGTGAGGCGGCCGAGGAGCGCGGCGGGGAAGACCTTCAGCAGGGGCTCGCGGAGGGCCTGGGCGATCCCCTCGGGGTCGGGGAGCAGCGCGGGGTCCTTGCACATGTTCATGATCAGGTCCGTGCCGGCGTTGGTCGTCAGCAGGATGATCGTGTTCTTGAAGTTGATGTCGCGCCCCTCGGAGTCCTTCATGACGCCCTTGTCGAAGACCTGGAAGAAGATCTCGTGGACGTCGGGGTGGGCCTTCTCGACCTCGTCGAGGAGGACGACGGAGTAGGGCTTGCGGCGGACGGCCTCGGTGAGGACGCCGCCCTTGCCGTAGCCGACGTAGCCGGGGGGGGAGCCCATGAGCGTGGCGACCTTGTGGGCCTCCTGGTACTCGCTCATGTTGATGGTGATGACGTTCTGCTCGCCGCCGTAGAGGGCCTCGGCCAGCGCGAGGGCGGTCTCGGTCTTGCCGACGCCGCTGGTGCCGGCGAGCATGAAGACGCCGATGGGCTTGCTCGGGTTCTCCAGGCCAGCGCGGCTGGTGCGGATGCGCTGGGCGATGGCCTCCAGGGCGTGGCGCTGGCCGATGATGCGCTCGTTGAGCGTGTCGGCGAGCTTGAGGACGGCCTGGATGTCGTCCTTGACCATGCGGCCGACGGGGATGCCGGTCCAGTCGGCGACGACGGCGCCGACGGCGGCGTCGTCCACGCAGGGGAGGATCAGCGGGTTCTCGCCCTGCATCTCCTCGAGCCTGGCCTGCAGGGCGCGGAGCTCGGCGAGGGCCGCGAGGCGGCTCTCCTCCGAGAGGGGCTGGGCTAGGGGCGCCTGGGGGTTCGGGGGCGGGGTGGCCGCGCTGCCGGGCTCGGGGAGGGACTGGCTGGCGGCGCGGAGCTTGACGCGGATGGCGAGGATCTGGTTGACGAGCTCGAGCTCGTCCTTCCAGCGCTTCTCGAGCACGGCGAGGCGCTCGCGCTGCTCGGCGAGGCGGGCCTCGATCTCGCCCCGGCGCTTGGCGTGGTCGTAGCCGACGGCCTCCTCGCTGTCGATGATCCGCAGCTCGACCTCGTCGTTCTGGATGCGGCGGGTGCAGTCCTCGACCTCGGCGGGGGTGGCGAACTGGCTGACGGCGACGCGGGCGCAGGCGGTGTCGAGGAGGCTGACGGCCTTGTCGGGGAGCTGGCGGCCCTGGATGTAGCGGTGGGAGAGCTTGACGGCGGCCTCGATGGCGGAGTCGAGGATCTGCACCTGGTGGTGCTTCTCGAGGGGGGCGGCGAGGCGGCGCATCATGTCGATGGCCTTCTCGGGGGTGGGCTCGTCGACCTTGATCTCCTGGAAGCGGCGGGTGAGGGCGGGGTCCTCCTCGAAGTACTTCTTGTACTCGGCGCGGGTGGTGGCGCCGATGGTGCGGAGGGTGCCGCGGGCGAGGGCGGGCTTGAGGAGGTTGGCGGCGTCGTTCTGCCCGGCCGCGCCGCCGGCGCCGATGAGGGTGTGGATCTCGTCGATGAAGAGGATGATGGGCTTGGGGGAGGACTGGACCTCGTCGATGACCTGGCGGAGGCGGTTCTCGAACTCGCCCTTCATGCTCGCGCCGGCCTGGAGGAGGCCGAGGTCGAGGGTGCGGAGGGTGACGTCCTTGAGGCTGGGGGGGACGTCGCCCTTGGCGATGCGCTGCGCGAAGCCCTCGACCAGGGCGGTCTTGCCGACGCCGGCCTCGCCGGTGATGATGGGGTTGTTCTGGCGGCGGCGCATGAGGATGTCGATCATCTGGCGGATCTCGTCGTCGCGTCCGATGATCGGGTCCATCTTGCCGGAGCGCGCCTGCTCGGTGAGGTCCACGCTGAAGCGCTTGAGGGCCTCCTGCTTGCCCATCTGGGCCGGGGGCATGGCGCCGGAGGCCTCGCCCGGCGCGGCCGCGGGCATGCCCGAGCCGTCCTGGGCGCTCATGGCGTTCTCGGGGGAGGCGGCGGTGATCTTCGCGAAGTTCTCGGCGAGGTCCTCGGGCTTGAGCTTGGCGAACTCCTTCGAGAGCCCCAGGAGCACGTTCTTGAGGCCCGGGGTCTTGAGCATGCCGACGATGAGGTGGCCGGTGCGGACCTGCAGCTCGCCGAACATGAGCGAGCCGTAGACCCAGCCGCGCTCGACGGCGTCCTCCAGGTGGGGCGAGAGGTCGGAGATCGACGTCGCGCCGCGCGGGAGCTTGTCCAGGGCGGCGGTGATGTCCGCGGCCAGGCGGGAGGGGTCCAGCCCGTAGTGGCGGACGATCTGGTGCAGGTCGGAGTCCTGGTTCTGGAGGATCTGGTGGATCCAGTGGACCAGCTCGACGTACGGGTTGCCGCGGAGCTTGCAGAAGACGGTGGCGCTCTCGATGGACTTGTAGCCCAGCGGGTTGAGCTTGCCGAAGAGTGCGGTACGGGCGATCTCGGACATGGGTGTTGATCTCCAGCGAGTCTGGGGTCGGGTGCGGGGCGGGACGCCGGCGGATCAGGCCGGGGGGCGGAGGATGAGGTCTTCGACGTTGCGGGTCATCGGTTTGCTTCGCAGCCAGGTGGTCCAGCCGAGCTGGCCGAGCCGGCCGAGCTGGATCTGGGGGACCTCGTTGGCCAGGAGGATCAGCCGCAGGTCCCAGGTGAACTCGTCGCAGGTGTACATGCGGACCCAGTCCACCAGCCGCTTCATGGCGGCGCCGGTGGGGAGGAGCCGCTGGTAGTCGCGCAGGGACATCGGTCCCATGCGGAGGCGGAACTTCTGCTGGCAGTCCCAGAAGCGCGAGCCGACGATGGTGGAGACGCCGAGGGTGCCGGTGGCGGGGGACTCGCCGAGGCGCAGGCGGCAGTCCTCCGGGAGGTCCATCCACAGGCCGGCCATCGCCTGGATGCGGGTGGGGATGCCGAAGTATTCGCCGATGATGGCGCACAGGCCCTCGGCGTGGCGGCTCTGGCAGACCAGGTGGCCGGCGGCGAAGAGCTTGGCGTTGTCGGGGACGTGGTCGCGGCCGCGGAAGGCGTCGGCGCCGATGCCGAAGAGGCTGCCGATCCAGGCGGCGAAGCGGTCCTCCCGCGGGCGGTCGGCGCTGACGGTGGGCTGGGCCGCGGCCCAGGCGCGGTAGAAGAGGGACGTCAGGCGGTGGTTGAAGAGGTCGAAGAAGCGGGCGGTGGTGGCGTCGCCGGCGTTGCGCTCGCGGTCGCGGGCGTACTGGGTGAGGTGGTGGGGCATGGGCCCGTTGGGGCCCAGGAGTCCGAAGAAGTTGACGAAGACGCGCGGGGGCAGGTCCGCCCCGTTCTCGGCGGCGGAGTCATCGGCCTCCCCCTCCTCACCCCCCCACTGCTCCCGCGGGTCGAGCGCGCGGGAGGGTGCGGGCTGGACGGCGGAGACGGTGCTCGGGGCGAAGGCGAGGGAGGGCTCCTGGCAGAAGCGGGCGTTGTCCTCCCAGGGGTGCTCGGAGTCGCCGGTGCGGGGGCGGCCGGGGCGAGCGGCGTCCAGGAGGCGCACGGCGAGGTAGAAGTCGAAGCCGTATGGCTCGTCGTGCAGCTTCTGGATCAGAGGATGTGCCTGAGGCCCACTCTCGCCGGCCAACGCATGATCTCCCCGCGGTCGGGCGTGGTCACGACCGTTTCGGTGAAGGAGTTGATGGACACGTACTTGGCGAAGAACTGCTCGAGGACGGCCCCGAGGAGGAAGACGCCGACGCCCTCGAAGGCGGGCTCATCGAGGCTGACGGTGAGCTCCAGGCCGCGGGCGAAGGCGATGGGCCCCGGGGTGGCGACGCGCCGGGTGATCGGCCGCCGCTTGATGCTCTTGAGGCCGTCCACCTGCTTGCGGATGGCGGGGTCGGCGGTGTCGGCGTAGAGCTTGAGCAGCTCGCGCATGGCGGCGGCGCCCTCGCCGGGGGAGTCGGTCAGGGAGAGGTAGTTGAGGGAGAGGTGGCTGATGACGCGCCAGGTGAACTCCCCCTCGGCGAAGGAGGGCTTGGGGCTGGTGGGCCCGGCGATGCAGCGGACGGCGTCCACGGGGGCGCCCTGCTCCATGGTGAAGTCGGTGCGGCCGCGGCCGACGGGCATGCGCAGCGGCAGGTCGCGGTTGGTGCAGAGGGTCTCGACCCCGAGCTGTCGGACGTCTGGGGAGAAGGGGGCGGCGGAGGAGTCCACGATGGAGATGTAGACCTCGGCGCCGGTGTAGCTGGAGCGGGTGCCGAACTGCCGCTCGCGCGCCGAGAGGGTGCGGGGGACGCGGGCGACGGCGAAGTACGCGCCGGGGGCGCGGGAGCCGTCGGCCTGGCCGTCGGCGTCGGCGTCCTTGGAGGCGTAGAAGGGGCGGAACTCGCGGACCATCTCCGCGCTCTCGCCGTAGCCGGTGACGGAGAGGACCTGGTAGACCTCGTAGTCGATCGGGCGGGTGCGGTCGGCGAGGACCTGGAACTCGTGGGCCCGCTCGGTGACCTGGATGCGGTCGGCCCGCTTGGGGAAGAGGTTGATGGCGGGGGTGCAGAAGAGCTGGAAGTTGGAGGCGTCGACCTTGTTCTCCAGGTCGAGGTCGGCCTGGCGGGTGACGACGACGACGTCCACCTCGCTCTCCTCGCACTTGGCCAGCCCGGGGGCGAGGCCGGAGAGCTCGACGAACATGAAGCGCTGGGGGAGGGTGAAGTACTCGTGGAGGAGGCGGTAGCCGTGGAAGGAGCGGGCGCCGAAGGGGAGGAGGGCCTGCTCGTCGGCGAAGCCGACGCGGGCGACGGAGGCGGCGGCGGGGACGACGTGCCGCCAGGTGATGGGGCTGCGGACGGGCTGGACGCTCACAGCCGCGGCGTGGGCGAAGAACTGCTCGTAGATCCGCATGGGGACGGCGTCGGAGCCGGCGAGGTAGAGGCAGAGACGGTCGAGCTTGACGTCCTTGAAGGTGGCGCCGGGGAAGCAGCGCAGGCGGATGCGGAAGCCGGCCTTGGCCCCCTCCACGGGGGGCGGCTGCGCGGTGGCGAGGTCGCGGGTGAAGTAGCGTGCGTCGGCGATCTCGATGGGGTAGAGGGTGACGTCGTGGGCGGTTCGGTACTCGCAGGCGGTCTGGTCGCCCTTGCCGATGGTGGAGCGCATGGCCCGGCCGCGGGAGATCTCGAACCCCTCGGCGAGGGAGCCCTCGGTGCGGTCGGGGGTGAACTGCACGATGGCCATCGACGGGGTGGGGGCGAGGTAGTGGGGGTAGACGGTCTCGAGGAGGCTCTGGGTGAAGCGGGGGAACTCGGCGTCGAGCTTGAGCTGGACGCGGGCGGAGAGGAAGGCGAAGCCCTCGAGGAGCCGCTCGACGTAGGGGTCGGGGCACTCGTCGGGCTTGGTGGGATCCAGGCCGAGGCGGCCGGCGACCTTGGGGAACTCGCGTGCGAACTCGACGGCGGACTCGCGGAGGTGGCGGAGCTCGCGCTCGTAATAGCGGAGCAGCCGCCTATCCATTGGGGCGGTCCTCCACGGCGCAGTGCCCGGTCTCGAGGTCGACGTCGGTCTTGACGTAGAGGGGCTCGGGCATGGGCTGGGCCCAGAGCTGGCCCTTGATGACGAAGGCGACGGCGTTGGGGCCCATCTCGTCGGGGCGGGCGACGGCGTCCACCGAGACGGTGCGGCGCATGATGCGGGGCTCGAAGGTGAGGATCGCGCTCTGGACCATGCGCTCGATCTGGCCGGGGTCCACGCTGGAGGCGGTCAGGCCGCAGAGGTCCGGCAGGCCGAAGTTGATGACGCTCGCGGCGGCGAGGGGGAACTCCTCGGCCTCCTCGGGGGTGAGGCGGCAGGAGGCGTTGAGGAGCCACTCCATGTCGCGGAGCACGCCGCGGCGGAGCTGGGGGACGGAGATGACGCGGCGGTCGCGGCTCTCCTGGGTCACGCCGGGCTCGTCGTCGGTGAGGCGGTCCAGGAGGCAGGGCTGACGCCGCTCGCGGGTGGTCAGCTCAGCCATCGGTCGCCTCCGCGGGCTCGGGCTCGGCCCCGTCCTCCTCGCCCTCGGCGGCGTGCAGCGGGAGCGGGGGCTCGGCGCCGAAGCCGATCAGGCGGGTCTCGAGGATCGCGTGCTCCCCCTGGTCCGTGGCGAAGAGGCGCTGGCCGAGGCCGGTGAAGAGGCCGCCCTCGTTCTCGGCCCACTCGGTCTTGCGGGCCAGGCGGATGGCGGCGTCGGGGCTCTTCTCCGAGCCGGGGTAGCGCGTGGGGATCAGGGCGACGGAGGAGCCGCCGTTGGTGAAAGTGAGCTGGGCGGGGAGCCAGACCAGGTCGCGCAGGTCCTTGGGGGCCTCGATGTCGATGCGGGCGATGCGGGAGAGGGGGGCCCAGTAGTACCGCCCCTCGACGATCACCTCGAGGATCGGGCCCAGGCGCATGTCGGCGTCGGCGAGCCACTCGAAGGGCTTGCCGTCGATGAAGCCGGAGACGGCGGGGGCGGCCTCGAGGGCCTTCTCGCGCAGCGGGGCGGCCTCGGCGTGCTTGCCGACGGCGGTGAGCTGGTTGGCCTGGATCATCCAGCCGATCCACTCCTCGGGCTCGCCGAGGACCAGGGGGGAGCGCTTGCCCTCGAAGACCTGGGCGCGGAGCGCCTCGCACTGGAGGGCAGGGCCGCAGACCTGCATCATGAGCAGGTTGGCCGGGTCCATCTCGCTGGCGACGTTCAGCTGGGTGATGGCCCGCTCCCATGCGCCCTGGACGCACAGGAGCTGGAAGAGGAAGACGCGGAGCTTAGGGTCCGCGGGGTTCTTGCGGATCGCGGCCTCGAGCTCCCTGAGCGACTCGTCGAGGCGGCCTTCGCGGAGCAGTTGCTCGGCTTGCTGCTGGGGCGTGGTCATGGGCGGTCCCTCTCTGCTGCGGCGCGGACGGACGGACGGGGGACGCGCCGGGGAATCCGGGGCGCCGGCTCTCGCCGGCGGCCCGGGGGGTGGATCTGGGTGCGCGCCCGGCGGGCGCGGGGAGGATCAGCCGGCGACCTTCTCGTTGGTGAAGGTGTCCCAGCCCTGCTTGATGGCGGCGCCGGTCTTGCCGCCGGTCTTGGGATCGGTGGGGGTGTACTCCCAGAGGATCTGGCCGTAGCGGATGGAGACGGACTCGGTGGGCATGGAGGCCCCGCCGGCGCCGCCGGTCTGGATGCTGGAGATGATGGAGTCCTTGAAGGTGTACTTCATGAAGCAGACCTTGTCGCCCATGGCGCGGCAGAGCTCCATGACGATGTTGGGGACGGGCTTGCCGTCGCAGCAGTAGGCCGCGAGGACGGGGGAGGCGCTGTCGAGGGACTTGGTGAAGACGAACTCGGAGTGGTCGGCCTTGCCGCCGGTGTGGGTGCCCTGGGCGCTGGAGGAGCCGCCGCCGATCTGGGCGATCGAGTGGCTGTAGGACTCGACCTCGATCCACTTCTCGTGCTTCTTGTCCGTGCTGTCGCCGGGGATGCCGTCGATCTTGATGTACGCGTCGAACGCCATGAGTTGAGCCTCCGAATCAGGTGCGGGCGGAACGATTCGATCGTGGCCCCCTCCCACGTCGGAGGGGGCCGGGATTCAGACTGTCGCGGGCGAGGGGGGCTACTTCTTCTGCGAGGGGAGCTTGGAGACCAGACGCAGGGAGACGGTGAGGCCCTCGAGCTGGTAGTGGGGGCGGAGGAAGAACTTGGAGGAGTAGTAGCCGGGGTTGCCGGGGACCTCCTCGACGCGGACCTCGGCCGCGGCGAGCGGGCGTCGCGCCTTGGCGTCCTCGGAGGCGTTGGCCGGATCGGGCTCGACGTACTGCATGATCCAGTTGTTGAGCCACTTCTCCATGTCCTCGCGCTCCTTGAAGGAGCCGATCTTGTCGCGGACGATGCACTTGAGGAAGTGGGCGAAGCGGCAGGTGGAGAAGAGGTAGGGGAGGCGGGCGCCGAGGTTGGCGTTTGCCGTGGCGTCCGGGTCGTCGTATTCCGCGGGCTTGTGGAGGCTCTGGGCGCCGACGAAGACGGCGTAGTCGGTGTTCTTCCAGTGGGAGAGGGGCATGAGGCCGTTTTTGGCCAGCTCGGCCTCGCGCCGGTCGGTGATGGCGATCTCGGTGGGGCACTTCATGTCCACGCCGCCGTCGTCGGTGGGGAAGGTGTGGACGGGGAGGCCCTCGACCATGCCGCCGCTCTCGGCGCCGCGGATGCGGGAGCACCAGCCGTAGAGCTTGAAGGCGCGGTTGATGTTCACCGCCATGGCGTAGGCGGCGTTCATCCAGGTGTACTTGGAGTGGTCGGCGGCGCCGGTGTCCTCCTCGAAGGCGAAGCCCTCGACGGGGTTGGTCTTCGCGCCGTAGGGGAGGCGGGAGAGGACGCGGGGCATCGCCAGGCCGATGTAGCGGGCGTCCTCGGACTCGCGGAGGGAGCGCCAGGAGGCGTACTCGGCGGACTGGAAGATCTTGGTCAGGTCGCGCGGGTCGGCGAGCTGCTGCCAGGAGTCCATGTTCAGCAGGGCGGGGGAGGTGCCGCTGATGAACGGGGCGTGGGCCGCGGCGGCGATCTGGGCCATGCCCTGGAGGATCTCGACGTCGGGCGGGGAGTGGTCGAAGTAGTAGTCGCCGACGATGCAGCCGTAGGGCTCGCCGCCGGGGGTGCCGAACTCGTCCTCGTAGAGCTTCTTGAAGAGCGGGCTCTGGTCCCAGGCGGTGCCCTTGAACTTCTTGATGGTCTTGCCGAGGTCCTTCTTGGAGATGTTCAGGACGCGGATCTTGAGCGTCTCGTCGGTCTCGGTGTTGTTGACCAGGTGGTGCAGGCCGCGCCACGCGCCCTCGAGCTGCTGGAAGTCGGGGTGGTGGATGATGAGGTTGACCTGCTCGGTGAGCTTGCGGTCGATCTCGGCGATGATCGCCTCGATGGTCCGGACGGCGTCGTCGCTGACCAGGGCGGTGTCGGCCAGGGCCTGGGCCGCGAGGGTCTGGACGGCGGACTGGATGGCGGTCTTGGCGTGATCGGTCTTGGGCTTGAACTCCTTCTGCAGGAGCGACTCGAAGGCGCTGACCTCCATCGTCTCGCCGGCGGCCGATTGCATCTGGGGGTTGGTCTCAGACATGGCTTACTGTCCCTCCGTGGAGTCGTCGGACTTGGGTGCGGAGGCGAGGGCCTGCAGCAGAGCGGGGTCGCTCAGGAGCTTGCCGACGAGCTGCTCGGCGCCGCTCTTGCCGTCCATGTAGGACAGCAGGTTGGAGAGCTGGGTGCGGGCGGTGAGGAGCTTGTTGAGCGAGTCCACCTTGCGGGCGACGGCCTCGGGGGAGAAGTCGTCCATGCTCTCGAAGGTGATGTCCACCGCCATGTTCCCCTCGCCCGTGAGCGTGTTGGGAACCTGGAACGCGACGCGGGGCTTCATGCTCTTGAGCCGCTCGTCGAAGTTGTCCACATCGATGGAGAGGAACTTGCGGTCGGCCACGGGGGCGAGCGGGTCGGCCGGGTTGCCCGACAGGTCCGCCATCACGCCCATGACGAAGGGGAGGTTGATCTTCTTCTGGGCGCCGTAGAGCTCCAGGTCGTACTCGATCTGCACGCGGGGGGCCCGGTTCCGGGCGATGAACTTCTGCGAGCTTGCCTTTGCCATTGCAACCCTTTCGTCTTCGATCAAACGGGCCAGCGGCCCGGGAGCCGCCGCGTGCGATCTGCGATCACAAGACCGACGGGCGAACGCACCGTCGGCCAATCAGACGCCTTACCTCCCCGCCACACCCCCGGGATCACTCCGACGGTTGATCGCCGTAGTTGGCGACTTCCTCCAGTTGACGAACGAGGTCCGAGGAGAGGATCCGGTTGATTTCCAGAAAGCTCTTCGACACAAGCTTATGTGCCGCCTTCACAAACAGCGGCACCGGACTGGAGACCTCCGCCTGCTGATAATAACGGGAGACCTTCTCCAATGCCAGCAGAACATCCTTGGAGGAGCGGATCTCCCCCGAGAGCGCGGGCCCGGCCGCTGCGGCCGGGGCGGATGATGCGCCCTCGCCGTCAGCATCGGCGGCGGACGCCTCCCCCCCTCCCATCCCCCTCGCGGCGAGACGGGAGGCGAGCTCCTTGCTGATTCCCGCCAAGATTGTCTCGTAACCCCGAAGGCTCGGGGCGTTTCCCAGCCCGACCCGCTCGTCGAGGGCCTTGGCGGCGGCGCGGAGGCTCGCCAGGGCGGACTCGGCGGCGTCGGCCGCGGCCTGGAGAGCCTCTCCGGGGGTGTCCTCGAAGGCGCCGTCGATGACCTCCTTCGTGGGCCCCCCCTCCTCGGCGGCGGGGGCCGCGGCGAGCTCGCCGCGGGCGATGAGCAGGTCCCGCATGGAGAAGCGCCCGAGCTGGCGCGAGTCGGTCAGCGGGGCCTCGAGGGTCCGCCGCTGGAACATCATCGGGTCGCCGAAGGTCTCCGGCGGGGCCGCCAGGGCGGCGATGATGTTCAGCCGCTCGGTGGGGTCGTTCCCGTCGTCGGGGTCCAGGCGGGGGTAGAGCCCTTCCCAGTGGCGCTCGATCAGGGCCTGCAGGAGGGCCAGACCGTCGGCCAGGCCGGGGAGGCCCTGGAGCCGCAGGTCAGCCAGGGTGAGGTAGAGGAGGACGCGCAGGTCCCTCGACCGGCCCCAGAGCTCGGCCGCCAGCTCGCGCACCTCCCGCCAGTTCGGCTCCTCGGCGGGGATGACCGTGTCGCCGATCTGCTGCTCGGGCGTCCCTTGCGCGAGGCGCTGGAGCTCGAGGTAGGCGGGGTCGTAGGAGAGGTCCTCGCCGCACGGGGAGTCCGGCGAGATGTCGGCGAGCATGCTGTCGACGTCGAGTGAGGGCATTGGCGACTCGTCGGGGGGGCTCGTCAGGACAGTGGGTCGGGCCTCAGGAGACGCCGGCGGCCCGCTGCGGGAGCACGAGGGACTCGAGCTGCTCGCGCCGGAGGATGCCCGGCCGGACGTCCTTGAGGAGGGTCTGCTTGGCGATGTTGAACTCGTGGGGGGTGAGGCCGATGAGGGAGAGCTGGCGGAAGACCTCGCGGATGCCGTTGACGTGGGCGAGGGCCTCGGCGTGCTCGGGGGTCTCCTCGAGGAAGGTGTAGAAGGCGACGGGGTCGAACTCGCGCCGGTCCTGGCCGGAGCCGCGGTAGTCCTGGTACGCCCGCTGGAGGCTCTCGCTGATCTCCTCGGTGCGGGGCTGGCGGAGGCGGGCGCCGGTGTCGGAGAAGACGGGGTTCCCCTCGGCGTCGAGGGCGTCGCGGTTGAAGACGCGGTCGTAGGAGCGGAGCAGCTCGGCGACGCGCTGGGCGTCGAGGCGGTTGACGGCGACCTTGTAGTCGCCGGCCTGCTCGCTGGGGTTGGGGCGGTCGGGGTAGTCGTCGTAGATGGAGCGGCCGACGAGGAAGGTGAGCAGCTCGTCGAGGCCCAGGCCGCGGGCGAAGACGCCCAGCTGGGTGAGCTCGTCGCGCTGGGCCTGGCCGACGGTGGTGTCCTGCGAGACGTCGCCGCTCTGGGTGTCGCGCGGGATGGCGCCGGCGATGGTGGTGGCGATGTTGGTGTTGGAGGGGCCGGCGGAGCGGACGTCCACGACGGCGTTGTTGAAGACCATCTGCTGGCGCGAGATCTCGCCGAACTTGCGGAAGAGGAAGCCGCCGAGCGTGCCCGCGGTGTCGGCGACGCCGGTCTCGGTGCCGAAGGTGACCGGGCCGCCGACGCCCTCGAGGACGGGCGTAGTGCTGAAGCTGATGGTGCGGCCGACGAAGTCCAGGCCGGTGTCGCTGATGATCTGGGTGGTCAGGACGTCGCGGATCGGGCCGTTGCCGCGGAGCTGGAGGACGATCGTGGGGGCGCTCACGGAGAGGTCGCCCACCGCGCTGAGATCGCCCAGGCGGGCGACGCCGCCGGCGCCGGCGACGTTGATGGCCAGGGAGCCGAGGGAGGCGAACTTCTCGTTCTGGCCCATCACGAAGCTGTCGTTCACCTTGATGCTGACGCCGAAGTCGGCGGGGATGTCGGCGAAGTCGACGAGCTGGCCCGTGGCGGTCATCGGCCGGGCGACGATGGTGGCGGGGACGCCGACGACGCGCGTGGCCTCGGTGGCGTTGAGCCGCAGGTTGGCGAGCGCCACGGAGTTCCCCACGTCGCCGCCGAAGGAGATCACCGGGATGCTCTCGTCGGTCGGGTTGGCGCCGGTGCGGTTGACGACGACGTCGAGGCTGCGGAGGGAGGTCGCGGCGTCGCTGTTGATCATGCTGCCGAAGAAGACGCCGGGGCCGTCGTCGCGGAGCAGGACGTCCGAGGTGAGCACGACGGCGTTGGCGAAGGTCATCCCGGAGGTGGTGAAGATGTTCTCGTTGAGGCGGGTGGTGCCGCCGGCGCCGACCGTGCGGGTGGTCAGGGAGCCCAGCGGGCGCGTCCCGCCGACGACGCCGCGGAAGGTGATCACGCCGTTCTCGGTCGTTCCGACGTTCAGCGAGCGGGTCTGGGTGTCGGAGTCCACCGTCGAGGCGAAGGTGACGTTGCTGCCGGTGACGGCGAGGTTGCCGCCGAGGGTGACCTGGCCGTTGAAGTTGACGCTGCCGACCGCGGCGACGTCGGCGCGGAGCGAGATGGCGTCGGCGTCCACCGTGACGCCGTCGGTGCCGGCGTTGACGGTGCTGACGAACTCGACGCCCGCGGCGTCGAGATCGAGCCCGCGGACGGCGGTCGTGCCGCCGACGGCGCCCTCGAACCGGACGACGCCCTCGCCGGCGTCCACGGTCAGCTTGTTGCCGCCGTTGACCGGGCCGAGGAAGGTGACGTTGCCGTTGCCGGCCTCGGTGTCGATGGTGACGCCGGAGTTCAGGACGATGGCGCCCTGGAGGTCCACGGGCCCGGCCTGGGCGGTGATGTTCCCGCCCAGGAGGATCGCGCCGGCGTTGATGTCCACGCCGCCGGCGCCCGTGGTCAGGATGTTGCCGCTGAAGGTCAGCGTGTCGTTGCCGCCGGGGGCGGAGACGGCGAGCGAGCCGGCCGTGAGGGCGCCGATGGTGCCGGTGTGGGTGCCGCGGTTGCCCTCGTCCACGGTGATGACCAGGTCGCCGCTACCGATGTTCGCGCTGGCGAGGGTGAGGTCGCCGCCGGAGAGGATGGTCAGGTCGGCGGCGCCGGTGCTGGTGATGGGGGCGAGGGCCACCTGGGCGTCGTCGCCGCCGGCGAAGCCGCCGCGGATGAGGTTCGCCGTGTCGGCCCCGCCCGTGAGGGTGATGCGGGTGACGCCCGAGGCGATGTTGAGGCCGCGCGCGGAGTGCAGGTCCACATCGGCCGCGAGGCGCACCTCCTCGGCGTCGCTGATGGTGAGGTCGCCGCCGGCGACGACGTTGCCGCCGAGCTCGATGGTGTCGTTGCCGTCGTTGCCGGCCGACAGGGAGACGTCGGCCGCACGCACGCTGCCGCCGATGGTCAGGGTGGCCCCGGAGCTGTTGTTGTTGGCGTCCGCCGTGACGGAGAGGTTCCCCGAGGCGGACTCGCCGACGAGGTTGACGCTCCCGAGCGTGACGGAGCGCTGGGCGAAGATGGAGAGGCTCGCGCCGTCGGTGCCGGTCACGTTGCCGAGGGTGACGTCCTGGTCGCCGGTGGCGGTCAGGACGTTCTCGGAGCGCTCCCCGCCGGTGAGCAGAATGCCGCCGGTCTGGGCGAGCACGGAGAGGGCGCCGGCGGAGGTGAGGTTGACGCCCTCGGCGATGGTGACGCGGTCGTCGCCGTCGGCCTCGCCGTCGGCGTCGCCGTTGAGGGCGAGGCGGCCCGCGTCGGTGGTGATGCGGTCGCCGGCGAGGATGCCGTCGTTGGCGTTGGCCTCGAGGGAGTTGAAGGTGGAGGCGCCGTCCTCGAAGCGGATCTTGCCGGCGTCGGCCAGGGCGTCGAGCCGCAGCACGCCGGAGATGTTGTCGCTGTCCTCGGCGCTGACGCCGCTGACCGTGATGAGGGTGGTGGTGTCGCCGCCGAGGACGAGGTCGCCCGCGGTGATGCGGGCCAGCTCCTCGCCGGTGATGGTCATGTCGCCCTCGGCCGAGCCGAGGCCGATCGTCCCCTCGGTGGAGCGGGAGATCGTGACGGTGTGGCCCGCCGCGTGGAGCGCGTCGAGCAGCTCCAGGTCCGCCGCGCTGAGGGTCACGCTGCCCGAGGCGGCGATCCCGCCGGTGGTGGAGGCGAGGGTCATCAGGCCGCCGGAGGTGAGCGTGCGGCCGCCGGCGATGGTGATGCCGTCGTCGCCGCCGGCCGCGCCGTCCGTGTCGCCGTTGAGGCTCAGGTCGCCCGCGGCGTCGATGCTGCCGCCGACGACGATGCCGTTGTTGGACCGGATGGTCAGGCCCTTGACGAGCAGGTCGCCGTCGATGTCCACGCGCGAGCCGCTGCCGGTGGCGTTGAGCGTCACCGCGTCCGGGGCGGTGTCGGACCGGCCGGTGGTGATCGCGTGGACCGTGATCGAGCCGCCGGCCGCGGCGTCGCCGAGGCTCAGCGTCCCGGCGTTGATGCGGCCGAACTCCGCGTCGGAGATGGTCATGCGGCCGGCGACGGGCGCGGTCGAGCCGCCGAGGGTGATGTCGTTGTTGTTGGTGACGGCGATGGCGACGGTCGGGGCGTTCAGGGCGCCGTCGAGCGCCAGGTCGGCCGCGGTGATGGACATGGTGCCGCCGCTGGCGGAGACGGACGCGCCGTTGGCCACCGAGAGCGTGCCCGCGCCGGCGGCGTCGGTGTCGGCGTTGATCGAGAACGCGCCGCCCGCGGTCGTGGCGACGGAGGCGTTGACGCTCACCCCGTCGACGGCCGCGACGTCGAGGCTGCGGAAGACCGAGGAGGCTCCGTTGAACTGGACCACGCCGCCGGCGCCGCCCGCGTCGAGCCGGACGACGCCGCGGATGCCCTGCAGGTCGTCGAGGGCGACGCCGGAGACGTCGATGCCGGTCGTGTTGGTCCCGCCGACCTCGAGAGAGGCGGCGGTGATCCGCGAGAGCTCGTCGCGGGAGAGGGACAGGTCGCCCGCGGCGTCGCCGACGCCGATGGTGCCGGCGGCGGAGCGGCGGATCACGGTCGCCGCGGTGCCGGAGTCCAGCATGCCGTTGAGGATGAGGCCGTCGGCGCTGAGGTTGATCTCGGCGTCGTCGGTCGAGAGCGTGGCCCCGGAGGAGACGGTGATCGAGCCGTCGCCGGCGCCCGTCGCGTCGGCGCTGATGGCGGCCGCACCCGTCGAGGAGGTGTCGGCGTCGATCACCACGTGGCGGCCGGCGCTGATGGTCAGCGCGCCGTCCACGTCCATCGCGCTCTTGACGCTCAGGCTGGAGGCCGCGCCGGTCGCGCGGAGGGTCAGGTCGCCCTGGCTCTGGATGCCGTCCGTGCCGGTCAGCGTCATCGCGCCCTGGGACTCGACCGTCCGGCCGCCGCTGAACGCGATGCTCCCGCCGGTCAGCGTGAGGCTCCCGGAGGAGGCGGTGAGGTCCGCGGAGACGTCGATCTGGCCCGCGGCGTCGGCCAGGAGGCTGCCGAAGGTCGAATCCGCGCCGCTGAAGGTGATCGTGCCGCTTGCCGCGCCCGCGTCGAGCGTGATGAGCCCGGCGATGTTCGCCGTGTCGGCGCCGGTGACGCCGTCCACCGTGATCGCGGTGGTGT
Source organism: Planctomycetaceae bacterium (assembly GCA_044507535.1). Lineage (GTDB taxonomy): Bacteria > Planctomycetota > Phycisphaerae > Phycisphaerales > UBA1924 > CALAFV01. The sequence continues at coordinate 78,613 of JBIQJK010000002.1, forward strand.
TCGCCCCGCCGACGGTCAGGGAGGCGGCGTGGATGTGCTGCAGCTCGGACCCGCTGAGCACCATCCCACCGGCGCCGTTGCCGATCCCGATAGTGCCCGCGGCCGAGCGGCGGATGACCGTCTCGCCGGTGCTGGTGATGTCGTGGGCGATGATGATGCCCGTTGCGGCGGCGTCGATCTCGTCCGCCGACCACGCGCCGCCGGTGGAGAGCTGACCGCTGGTGGTGATCCGGGCCAGGCCGGAGTTCGTGTTGAGGGTGGCGGTGAGCGTCGGGTTGGTGTTGGCGACGTCGATGCCCGTGTCGGCGGTGGCGACGAGCGCGCCGGTCTGGGTGGCGACGGCGCCGGAGCCGCCGATCGCGCCGGCCGCGGCCGCGAGCGTGACGGAATCGCCGGCGATGGATGCGCCGCCGGCGGCGTCGAGGTCGCCGGCGGCGACGGAGATCTCCACATCGCCCGCGGCGTCGATGCCCCCGACGCCGCCGATCGAGGCGATCGTCAGGGCGTTCTCCTCGGCGACGTAGACGCCGCCGACGGTGGTGCGGGCCGCGAGGTTGGCGACGCTGGTCGCCAGGGGGTTGGCGGAGGAGCCGATCGCGCCGGTGGCGTCCACCAGCAGCGAGCCGTCGCCGCCGATGACGATGTCCTGGCCCGCGCCGGCGGAGGTGATCGCGCCGGTGTGCAGGCGGAGCGTCCCGTCGTCGCGGAGCGTGAGCGTGTCCGCGAAGGTCAGGTCGCCGCCGCGGATGGTCAGGTCGTACGCCTCGCCGGAGAGGTCGATGGCGCCCAGCGAGCCGATGGCGATCGCGCCGGCGCCGCCGTCGCGGCCGATGACAACCGCCCCGGAGGTGTTGAGGTTGGCGAGCTCCGCGGCGGAGAGGTTGAAGTCGCCCGCGGCGTCGTTGAGGCCGATCGTGGTCGCGGCCGAGGAGGGCTGGAGCGTGATGGCCCCCGCGGTGATGGTGGAGGCGACGTCGATCTCGTCGGTCGTGATCGTAACGGAGTTGGCCCCGGCGTTGACTGCGCCGCCGATGGCCAGGGCGGCCGCGCCGTTGTCGAGGAAGAGGTCGCCGCCGACGGTGCTGGCCCCGAGGGTCGCGACGCTGGTCGCCAGCGGGTTGGACGCCGAGCCGACGGAGCCGGCGGCGTTCAGGACCAGCGTGCCCGCGCCGCCGATGGTGATGTCCGTGCCCGCGCCGGCGGAGGTGATCGCGCCGGTGGTCATCGTCAGCGTCGCGCCGTCGCCGAGGGTCAGGCCGTTGGAGAAGGCGGTCGCCCCGCCACGGATGTTCAGGTCGTAGGTGGTGGCGGAGAGGTCGATGGCGCCCAGCGAGCCGATGGCGACCGCGCCGGTGCCGCCGTTGGCGCCGAGGTTGACCACGCCGGTGGTGGAGATCCGGCCGAGGTCGTCGGCGGTGAGGGAGAAGGCGCCGGAGGCGTCGTTGATCGCGATGGTCGCGGTGGAGTCCAGCGGGCGCAGGGTCACGAAGGAGGACCCGGCGCTGATGCCGCCGACGCCGATGTTGATGTCGGGGGCGCGGAGCGTGACCGAGCCGGTGGTGGAGACGAGGGCGACGTCCATGACGCCCGACTCGGAGACGTCGATGACGCCGGCGGCGTCGGCGGTGTCGGCCGCGTTGCGGCTCTGCAGCGTGAGCTGGCCGAAGGCGGACGACCCGCTGTCGAGGGTGATGTTCGCGCCGGCGTTGTTCAGCGTCTTGAAGCTGGCGGCTCCGCCGACGACGAGCGTGCCGCTGTCGGTGATCGCGCCCGTCGCCTGAAGCGTGGCCGCCCCGGTCGTGCGGACGCTGGCGAGGTTCATCGCGGCGTTCTCGTGGACGAAGATCGTCCCGCCGCGGTCGGCGGTGTTGCCCGCGTTGCGGGACTCGACCGTCAGGGCGCCGAAGGTGGAGGCGGCGTCGTCGAGGGTGATGGAGGCGCCGGCGTCGTTGCGGGTCCGGAACGTCGCATCCCCGCCGATGACGAGCGTGCCGCTGTCGGTGATCGCGCCGGCGGCCTGGAAGACGGCGTTGCCGGTCGTGCGGACGCCGGCGAGGTCCATCGCCGCGTTCTCGAAGATGCTGATCGCGCCGCCGCGGTCCTCGGTGTCCGCGGCGTTGCGCGACTCGGCGGTGATCGAGCCGAAGGTGGAGGCGGCGTGGTCGAGCGTGATGCTCGCGCCGGCGTTGTTCAGCGTCCTGAAGCTGGCCGCGCCGTCGATGACGAGCGTGCCGCTGTCGGTGATCGCGCCGCCGGCGGTGAACGAGCCCGCGCCGTCGACGTCGAGGTTGGCCAGGTCCATGCCCAGGCCGGAGACGAGCGTCACGTCCCCGGCGGTCCGGGCGAGCGCGACGTTCATGGCGCCGTCCTCGAACACGGTGATCGAGCCCGTGCCGTTGGCGCTGTCGGCCGCGTTGCGGACGTCCAGCAGCAGCGAGGCGAAGGAGTGACCGGCCTCGTCGAGCGTGATGCCCGCCGCGCCGTTGCTGAGGGTCTTGAAGCTGGCGACGCCGGTCACGTCGAGGGCGCCGCTGTCGGTGATCGCGCCCCCGGCGACGACGGCGAGATTGCCGCCGATGGTGTAGGCGCCGATGTCCAGCGCGGCATCGTTCTCGATGCTCAAGCTGCCGCTCACGCTGCCCGTCCCGAGCCGGTCCACCGCCGTGCGCATCTGCGAGACGTCGCCGGCGACGTTGAAGCGGAGATCGCCCGCGCCCCCGCCGATGGTCACCGATGTCCCCGAGGCCAGGCCGGTGATCGAGCCGGTGACGAAGTTGATGATGCCGTTGTCGCGCCCGGTGATGCCGTTGTTGGTGAACTGGACCGTGCCGCTGCCGCGCAGGAGCAGGTCGTAGTCCTCGGCGGCGATGCTGATCGGGTTGTTGTTGCCGATGGTGAACGAGTGCGAGCCGCCGGCCTGGCCGATGAAGACGATGTAGCCGCTGTCGAGCGCGAGCAGGACGTCCTCGGTGACGTTGAAGTCCTTTGTCGCGTCCTCCATGCCGATGGGCGCGGCCGGGTTGCTCGGGGCCAGGACGATCTCGCCGCCGCCGCTGGCGATCACCGCGCCGGGTTCGATCGCGAGCGAGTCGGCGAGGATCTCGATGACGTTGCCGGTGCTGTCGAGGGTCGCGGCGGCGGACATCGCGAACGCGCCCGTGCCGTCGCCGTCCGCGTCGGCGTCGAACGAGGCCGCGCCGCCGGTGGTCAGGTTGACCTGCACGTCGATCCCGTCGGCCGCGCGGGCGGTGAGCGCGCCGAACTCCGACGGGGCGTTGAGGAACGTGATCGTCGAGCCCGAGCCGGTGGCGACCAGGCTCAGCGTCCCGGTGATGTTCGCGGAGTTCGCCGCGGTCACGTTGTCCACGGCGAAGTCGCCGCCGCTGGTGATCGTCAGGTCGCCCGCGGAGATCCGCTGGAGCTCGGAGCCGGAGATCTGCATGTCCCCCGCGGCGTCGCCGAGGCCGACCGAGGCGTTGCTCGTGCCGGTGATCGTCGTGGCCGCCGCGCCGCTGCTGATCGTGGCGGTGGCGCCGAGATTGATGTTGAAGCCGCTGATCGCCAGCGGGTTGCCGGCGGTGTCGATGCCGAAGCCGTCGTCGATGCCCAGCCCGCCGGCGGCGGCGTTGTCGGAGTCGGTGTCCAGAACGGTGGCGCCGTTGGACTGGAGGTTCGCGCCGAGGTGGATGCCGTTCGTCGCCTGGATCGTCACCCCGCCCGCGCCGGTGATCGCCTCGCTGCTGGTGACGCCGCCCTGGGCCGTGATGGAGATCTCGCCCCCGCCGGTGGTGGCGATGCCGGTGAGCCCGCCGAGAGCGGCCCCGCCGATGTTCAGGCCCTGCGTCGGCGAGTCGAGGAAGACGCCCCCGCCCTGCGAGGAGGCCTCGACGCTCGTGACCGCCAGGCGCAGCGGCGAGGCCGCGGAGCCGATCGCCCCGCCGCCGCCCGCGCCGGCGACCTCGAAGGCCGCGCTGGAGGCGGTGATCAGCGAGCCCGCGTCCGCGCGGCGGATGTCGCCGCCGGCGCTGGGGCCGTTGTTCACCACGAGCAGGTCGCCCGCGGTGATGGTGCCGAGGGTGATGTCGCCGCTGCCGAAGTTCGTCAGCCCGGCGCCGGTGCTGAGGGTGATCTGCAGGTCGCCCGTGCCGGTGTTGATCGTCGCGCCCGCGGCCTGGGAGATCACGGCGTCGCCCGCGCCGCGGTCGTCGTCCACCACGCCGGCGCCGGCGGTCTCGTTGCCGATGAGCGTCAGGTTGCCGTTGTCGGTGATGATGTCGGCGTTGATGAAGATCGAGCGGCCCGCCTGCAGCGTCAGGTCGCCGCCGTCGCCGCCGGGGTTGTCCGTCACGATCGCGTCGGCGACGGTGATGTCCTGGCTCGCCTGGAGCGTCACCGAGGTGCCGGTGTTGGTGATGGTGGTGATCGTCGATGGGGCGATCGTCACGTCCGTGCCCGGGCCGTCGCCGAAGGCGTCCGCGTCGTCGATGGTCCCGGCCCCGGCGTCGTCGATGAGGATGTTGCGGGGGTCCAGCAGCAGCGAGCCGCCGCGCCCGGAGTCGGACCCGAGGTCGGCCGTGCCGCGGAAGACCAGCGTCTCCTTGCCGGAGACCTCGGCGAAGCCGCCGCTGCCCCCCTGGGCCCCGCGGGCGCTGATGTGCCCTGCGTAGCCGGTGCGGTCGTCGGACCAGACGATCACCGTGCCGCCGTCGCCGGCCTGGGTGGCGTCGGCGCGGAGGGTCGTGCCGCTGCCGACGACGGTGCGCGAGGCCGTGGGCGTGTCGCCGCGGCCCTGGAAGTCGCCGCCGACCAAGATCGTGCCGCCGCCGGCCGCGCCGGAGGCATCAACGCTGGCCCGGTCGAGGGTCACCTCGCCGCCGAGGACCTCGACGCGACCGCCCGTCTGCCCGGGGGCCGCGCTGGAGGCGTCGAGCGTGCCGGAGACCTGCACCTTGCCCGCCCCCTCGGCGCGGACCTGGATGTCCCGGGCCGCGACGCGGCCGGTGTTGCTGATCGCCAGGGAGTACATGTCCCCCGCGGCCATGGAGACCCGCCGGCCCTTGATCGTGCCGGTGTTGCTGACGCCCACCGCCTGGGCCTGCGCCGCGCTCGCGGAGGGATCGGCGCTGACCTTGACCATGATCCGGTCGTGGTGCCGGCCGATGTAGACGTCCTCGCCGGCGACCATCGTCATGGCGTCGTCGGTGAGGACGACGCCGCTGTTGGCGACCTGCCGGCCGATGAGGTGGGCCACGCCGGCGTTGATCGAGCCCTGGTTGACCACCGAGCCCTGGATGTTCGTGAAGTGGTCGACGTTGTTCAGGAAGTTGGCGTCGGAGATGTTCCCCGCCGCGGCGTAGATGCCGCCGACGTTGATCACCGAGTCCTTCCCGAACATGATCCCGGCCGGGTTGACGAGGTAGACGATGCCGTTGGCGGTCAGCGAGCCGTCGATGGCCGAGGGCATGCCGCTGTTGATGCGGTTGAGCACGCGGCTGGTGGCGCTGGGCTGGATGAACTGGACGGACTCGTGCCGGCCGATGTTGAACTGGCTGTAGTTGATGATCGCGTTGTGCGAGGCCTCGATGATGGTGTTGGGCCCGTTCCGCGTGAAGTTGGCGCTGCCGCGGACGACCTGCTCCCCCTCCGGACCGGCGAGGGCGACGCCGGCGAACACCGCGAGCACACCCCCGCCCACGAAGGCGTACTTGCCCAGGCTCAGACCGATGACGCCGCCCCGGATGCGGGAACGCGTGTCGCTAGCCGTCTTCATCGAAAACTCCTCGGAATCGGCGCCCGCGCGGGCGGCGGGCGGTAGGCCGTCTCTATACGCGGTGAATCAGAAAAGGATCGTCGCGGAGAAGTGGACGCGGCTGTCGCCGGAGTCCACCTCCCCCTCGACCTCCTCGAGGGCGAAGCCCCAATCGGCCCGGACGCTCAGGTTCCTCTTGAAAAGCAGCTCGAGGCCGATGCCGGCGCCGACGAGCGTCTGATCCTCCTCGATCCCCTGCCGGTCGCTGTTGATGGTCCGGCCGACGTCGAGGAACGTGCGGAAGACCAGGTCCCAGTCGGCCCGGCCGTAGGGGGCCTGGGGGGAGAAGCGGAAGGGCTGGCCGAACAGGGGCGTCTGGGCGGGGTCGGGCTGGATCGCCAGCGAGCGCGGGATGTGCCAGCGGTACTCCACGCTGCCGACCAGCACGGTGTCCCCCGCCGCGACCGACTCCGGGTACCCGCGGACCGAGTACAGGCCGCCGACGACCTGCTCGGCGTTGGGGATCAGGCGGTAGTCAAAGGCGTACTGGCCGCGGAAGCTCAGGGCCAGCTCGTGCGCCAGGGTCTGGGCGCGGGGGTCGGTCTGCCAGCGGCGGCGGTTGATCAGCGGCTCGAGGTAGAAGGCGTGGGTGATGTCCCACTGCAGGGCCACCCAGTCGTCGTCGGTGTTCAGCCGGCCCAGGCGGTCCAGGTCGTCCTCGTCGATGTCCGGGACGCTGAACTCCATCCGGATCGAGCCGATGGTGGACTCCAGGTCCGTCGTCCGCTCCAGCCTCGCCCCGAAGTAGGGGATGAAGAAGTTCCCCTCGCCGGTGCCGACCGCCGGGTTGGTGACGCTGACGTGCTGGTACCTCGCCCCGCCGAAGGCGTCGAGGAAGAGCTCGCCCGCCTGGAAGAAGTTGTAGATCAGCTCGCCGCCGATCTGGTAGCCGTCGCCGGTGAAGTCCTCGTCGAAGCCGACGTCGGAGGCGGTGAACTCGTTCCACTGCCCGTAGGCCCGCCACCGGAGGCGGTCGGAGCCGAAGACGGGCGCCTCGTAGGAGCCGATGAACGCGTTGGTCTCCTCGAACCCGGCGGTGATGAAGTCCAGGCTGAGGATGTCGTCGTTGCCGGTGAGCTGGTTGTGGATGAACCCGAACCGCTCTCGCCACTCGTTGGTCTGCTTCGTGCCGGTGTTGGAGATCTGGCCGTAGACCAGCCAGGGGCGGTTCTCGTTGACCAGGTAGTCCAGCGCGACGCCCCCCTCGGCGTCGGCCGCGGCGACCGAGATGTCCACCCGCCGACCGGGGTGCCGGTTCAGGCCGAAGACGAACTCGTCCAGCAGGTCCCGCCGTAGCAGGTCGCGTCGGCCGATGCCGGCGCCGGTGGGCTGCACCGGCGACCGCTCACGGATCCGCGCGTGGGCGGGGCTGTTGATCCGCTCCTCCACCGGGATCCGGTCGCCGAAGGCGAGCGTCCGGACGTCGGTCACGATGCCGATGCGGATGACCATGTCCAGCTCCGTCTCCCCCGCGGGTCGGAGATCCTGCTGGAAATACTGGTCCGTCGGATCGCTGGGGATCTGGTCGGGAGAGGGGGAGACCAGAACGGCGATCAGGTGCCGGTCGGCGAAGGCCTGCAGGATGGCGCGGCTGACGGCGGTGATCGCGCTGGCGTAGTACCGCTCAACGCCGCGATCGGCGATCTCGTTGATCCGCAGCCGCACCGTCGGCACCCCTGGGCGGGGCTCGACGTACCCCCCCTCGACGCGGCCGAGGACCACCTCGGTCCGGGCGATGTCCTCCAGCAGCGGCAGGCCGGTGGGGTCCTGGGCGTAGCGGAGGTTAAAGCCGCTGATCGGGTAGCTCGGGCCATCCTCGACGGGCAGCGGCGCGGGCTCGGCCGCGGGCCGGGGGGTCTCGGTGACGTTCACCGGCGGCTGCGCGGCCGGCGATCCGGTGACGTTCGCCGCCGGCTGGCCCGCGGCGAGCGCCAGGGTCGCCGCGGCGGTCACCGGCGCGGTGATCGAAAGCGCCGCCCAAAGACAATGACATCCTTCGGATCGTCGGCCACGAGCCAATCCGGCCATGCAAGGCCTCCAGTCGAGTAGGTCCGTGTGAGGGCGTCCGGGGTCGGACGTGCGCAGTTGCAACACCGCACCGCCCTGGCGGCGATGAGCCAGCTCTCATCCAGCCTGGGAAAACTAACAGGGGCAGCACGATACAGTCAAGTCAGAGACGCCCGATAAAGGCGAAGCGACCACAAAACTTGGGAGCATGCGCAAACGCTGCGCTACCGGCTCAGGACATAGGGGGGCGAACGCAGCATCGCACGCGCTGTGCCCAGCGCGCCCGTCGGCGCGCCGGCGCTCCCCTCGACGGAGAACGCAATGCGGACTCCGACATCTGCAAATCCGACGTCGATCGCCCCGTCGAGGTCTACCGCCTGCGGCTCCTCAACCGGGATCTCCGGCGCGGAGAGCGCCGAACCGCCGATCACCCGGAGTCGGGACGCGTTCGCCTCCAGCAGGGTGCGGATCGCCCCCGGTTCCGGCGCGGCCAGCCCGGCGAAGACCGACGGGTCGTCGAAGACGTACTCGGCGACGTTCCCCACGAGGTGGCTCATGCCCGCGGAGGCGACCGCCGGCTCGAACCACAGCGTGCCGTCGTCCCAGGGATGGCTCTGGGCGGTCAGGCCGCGGAGCTCGGACCTCGCACCCGCCGGCCAGAAGACACCGTCGTCGGGCCACTGCGGCAGCTTCCCCGAACGGCGGACCTCTTCGACGTACGCCTGCTGCCGCTTCCACGCGGCGTCGCGGAGGTTGCGCTGCTCCATCGGGACGGCCCGGCCCTCGGCCTCGTACGCCGCGAGCCACTCCTCGCTGGTCGGGAGCCGGCAGCCGACAAGAGCGGCGACATACACCGCCGCATCGGGGGGGATCTGCTGGAGAGGGTGGTCGGGCGTGGGGACGCCGGGGTTGAGCCCGGCGGGGTAAGCGGGGGTGGACTCCATCGTCCTCACCTCCCGCAGCCACGCCGCGGCGGGCCGGGCGACCAGCACCAGGCCGCGGGCATTCTCCTCCCACTCCCAGACGCGGGGGCCGCGGCGGGAATCGGTGGAGGCGATGAACGTGAGCACGAGGGAGGAGAGGTCCTCCCAGTCGCCGGCGGTGCGCATGATCCCCAGGAACTGCCCGAGGCTCAGCTCGTTGGCGAGCAGGTAGGCACCGGAGCCGTCGCTCGTCGCGACGCGGATGAAGCGGAGCTCGAGCTCACCTCCCCCACCATTCTTGCCGCCGGGACCAATATCGCGCCGGTAGACCAGCTCCGCCCCGCCGTCGATCACCTCGACGCGCCACCCCTCGCCCGTCGCGCCGGGGCCGAGGGCGCCGAAGTCCACCTCTGGCCGCTGCGGCGGGTCGTCGGCGGTTGCCAGCGCCTCCTCGAGCCTGGCCACGAACCCGGCGGCCCCCTCGTCGGCCGCGAGCGCCGCCGCGGCGTCCCGCTTGGCGCGGGCGACGAAGGCGCCCACCGCCTGCCTCGCGCCCGCCTCGTCGATCCCCTGGCGCGCGAGGTCGCGCCGCAGGCCGTGAATCATCGCGTTCAGGCGCAGCGCGGGGCTTTGCAGGTTGTCCGCCGTCAGGCCGAGGCCGTCCATCATCGCCAGGGCCGCGTCCATCTGGGCGACCTCGCCGATCTCCGCCGCGGCGCGCTCGAAACGCTCCGCCGCCTGCGCCCCGAGCTCGGCCGAGAGCGAGCTGCGCCGATCCGGGTCGCGTGCTGCGCCGGCGACGCGCGCCACCGACTCGCGCAGCGCAACTTCCTGCTCGAGCTCCTCGAGCCCGGCGGGCCAGCCGATCTCTCCCAGCCGCCGCCAGGCCGCGAGGGCCTGCTCCGGCGCATCCGCCCGGGCGCTGCGGACCATCGCCGCCAGCTCCGCGCGGTCGCGGCTCGCGCCGATCGATCGGAGCCTGCCGACACGCTCCAGCAGCGGCGCCATCGCCGCGTGCAGCCCGTCGGCGGCTTGTGAGAGCGACGATTCCATCCTCGCCGCGATCTCCGCGACCGTGGCGCCTTCGCCGACCGGCGCACGCTCCGGGAGCCCGCACCCTTCGCCGAGCATCCCTTCCAGCGCCGCCGCATCCGACGCCAGCGTAGCCAGCCGCCCCTGCGCCGCCTGGTTGGACGACGCCAGTTCCCTCACGACCGCATCGACGCTCGCGCCGGGCACGAGCCTCGCCGCGGCGTCGGCCAGCGCCGATTCGCGCTGCCTGGCCATCTCCGCCTTGACCGCCGCGCCCCACGGAGCAGCGCCCGCGCCGGCCGGAAGCTCCGGCATCGGCGCGGCCCGATCCAGGGCCTCGATCGCGTCCTCGAGCGCCGTCGCCCGCTCGACGAGCAGCGCGGCGTCGCCGCCCCCGCCGGAGCCCGATGCAGCGACCAGTTCGTCGATGATCGCGTCGCGCCGCTTCCGCCATGCCTCGTTGAGCGCGGCCGAAGAGGTGACCTCGTCCCTCGCCCGTAGCCGCGCGACGGTATCGGCGAAGCTCTGCTCGAACTGATTCCTGAGGTGCGAGATCCGCCGGTTGACGGCCAGCGTCAGCTCCGCCGACCGAGTTGTCAGCCTCGCGGCCTGCGACTCGATCTCCCCCCGCTCCGCCGCGCTCCACCGCCGCGCCGAGAGCTCCGCCGCATGGGCGCGCAGCTCGTCGAGCAGCGCGAACATCTCCTCGTCCTGCTCCTGAGCGGATGCGTTGTGCTTGGCGAGGTAGGTGCGCAGCTCCTCCGCGCCCCTCGCCGCGGCGGCGAGCTCCTGCGGCCCGCGCCCGCTGCCGAGAGCCTGCCACCCGCGCCGGGGGTCCGCCGAGAGGTCCGGCGCGGGGTAGCTCGGGGCCTCGAAGAGCCAGTCGCGGAACATCGCCGCATCCGGCGCCCGACCCGAGGCGAGGGACTGGTGCGACCGGCTGCCGCGCTGGAACGCTTCACGGTCCAGCAAGGCCCAGCCGCCGCCGCTCACGAACGCCGCCAGCTCATCCCCCAGCGACTGCGCCTCGGCGAGCCGCCGATCGATCTCCCGAAGCAGCGCCGCGGGATCCTCCGCCCTCCCCTCACCTCCCCTCCCCCCCACTCTCGCCCCCGCGCCCAGCCCCGCCGCCCACCCGCGGAACGTCGCGAGCACCGGGTCGCCGGTTGCGCTCAGCGTCGCCGCGTTCGCTTCGATGGCCTCCCACCGCCGCTGCACCGTTTCGACCGCTTCTCCCAGGGCCAGCACGGTGTCGATCGCCGCGGCGACATCGGCTCCCGCCTCCGGCGAGACGCCCCTGACCGCCCCCGCCACCAGCTCGTGCGCCGCGCTCCACCCCCGCTCGCGAAAGGCGTGCGCGGCGAGCTGAAGGTCGGCGAGCCGCCGCCAGCCGTCGGGGGAGAGCGTCTGCTTCGCAGCGCGGACACGCTCGAGCGAAGCCGCGGTGCGGCGCACGCCCGCCGCGGTCCGGACCGCGTCCGGCGGATCGCGGACCAGGTGCGAAATCGGCCCGCGGGCGACGCCGGCGATGCTCCACGGGTCCGCCGGCTCCTTGGCGTCGCCGAAGCACGCCAAGACCGGCGCGAGCCCCGGATCGGCCGCGTAGCGCTCCCGGCGGGACTCATCGAGCTTCCGCAGCAGCTGCCCCGCCCAGTCCTGGTACTCCGCGCACAGCTCGCGCCATGGGCGGTCGTCGAACTCCCCCTCTCCCGCCGCCGGCGCGGCGCTCCCCGTTGCGCCCTGGGGCGGCGGAGAAGGGCGAGCGGCCTGCGCCGGCCTCTCCACCCTGCGCACGGGAGCCTTGGCCTCCGCGGGCCTGTCCTTGGACCACGGCCGCAGCGTCAGCGCCAGCACACCCAGCAGCACCGCCACCACGATCCCCAGCCCCAGCAGCTTCGCCTGGCGCGACCAACCCAGCTTCGCGGCGACGTTCCCCAGCGGTGCGGCCCCGTGCCCGGAGAGCCGGCGAACCACGATGTCGCCCCCCTCGAGGGGCGACTCCAGCAGCCGCCGCGCGGCCGCGACGAACCCCGGGTCCAGCGTGTAGGGGATGTCGCTCGTCAGCGGGATCGACTTGGGCGTGGCCCGGATGCAGAAGAACTGCGATCCCACCGGCTCACCGACGATCAGGTCCGCCCACGACTCGCCGATCGGCACGACCACCACCATCGGCGCCACCGGATCGAGCATCGCCAGCAGGAAGCGGACCCACCGCAGCGCGACCTCCCCCGGCTCGCTCCCGCAGGCGGGGACGCGGATCTGCTGCGGCCGCAGGTCGCCGATCCTCGTCTTCGCCCCCGCCCCGGCGGAGCCGATGCGCGACTTGCCCCCGGGGCCGAGGCTCAGGAACCCGGACATCTCGCGCTCGACCTGGTACAGAATCCTGAGCAGGCCCTCGCCGGAGCCGGCGAACTCGGCCTCGCCCGCGAGGCTCTTGATCGCGTCCGCCGGGACGACGACCTCCGGCTCTCCGGGGGCCGCGGCCAGCGACGCCCGGAGGCGGTCGCGGGCCCCGGCCAGGATCGAGCGGACCTCGTCGGCCGAGGTCGTCGCCTCGCACGCCCGCTGCACGGACTCGAGCTCGGGGAGCACGCGGTCGAGCGCGGCGCGCAGCGGCACGCCGCGGACCTGCGCGCAGACGATCATCGGGTACTTCGTCCGCCCCTTGCCGTCGCTGGAGGACCACATCCGGGCGATGACCACGTCGTCGGCGGTCCGCCAGAGCAGGATGTGGCCGAAGCCGGGGAGCCGCTGGGACTCGTGCAGCTTGTCCCACGCGCCCGAGTCGATGGACGCGCCGATCCCCTCCAGGTACAGGACGCGCTTGACCGCGACGAGCCGGGCCGTCTCCAGCCCGATGTCGTCGATGTGGTCGTTCCACCCGGGGTGCTTGCCGAACGCGGCGACATGGACCGCGGGCCCGGCGTCCGTGACGGCGGGCGCCCCCGTGCCGAGCAATCGTTGCAGGAAGCCTCTGATAGCTCCGCCTCCTCAGGGCCGGCCGCCCGCGCGGGCGGCCCGGGTCATTCGGGCCACTTGTCCAGGTCCGGGACCGCCCGGCTGAACTCCAGCTGCACCCACAGCACGCGCTTCACGCCGCCGTCGCCGGGAAAGTCCATCTTCGCCTCCCAGACCTTGTTGCCGCTCTCCTTCACCGGCGTGGCGCCGAGCTCGTGGAGCATCCGCAGCGCCGCCCACGGGCCGGCGAACTCGCGCGTCGCGCCGGCCGTGTCGCGCTGCGCATCGGTGAAGAAGCAGAACCGCACCGCCTCGCCCGGGAAGCTCACCGGGACCGCCCCGCCGGCCTCGCCGCGGCCAAGCCGCAGCGCGGCCGTGCACGGCCCGGAGCCCTGGACGATGTTGAAGGCCTGGAAGTCGAACTCCAGCGGACGCTCCCCCTCGCCAAGGGGGCGGCCGCTCAGGATGCTGATGCGGCACTGCAGCGTCCGGGCGTCCCCCTCGGGCAGGGCATCGAGCACGGCGCTCGCCCGCTCGAGCCACTGCCGGTCCTCGCCGGTGAGCAGCCCCTGGCCGCCGAGCCGCTCAAGGGCCGTCTTGAACTCGGCGTTCTTGGAGAGGGCCGAGGGGGCCCCCGCGCCCGCGGCGCCCCGCATCAGGATCGTCTTGACGCTCGCCCGCGCCGCCGCCACACTCTCGGGGGCCATGAACCGGTCGTCCACGGGGCGGGCCAGCGGGAACGCCGCATCGGCGCGGAGCCGCTCGTACGCCCGCTTGGACTCCTGCTCCGCCGCCGCGGTCAGCGCCTTGACCGACTGCAGGCACAGCTCGCCCCAGAACTCGGCCGCGAAGTTCCCGCCGCTGCCGGTGCTGGAGACGACGTAGTTCTCGTCGAACGACCCCGACTGCGCGGCCTGCAGCAGCCTGGTCCGCCCGTCGGTCGCCAGGTCCAGCACCGCCACGCCGCTCCAGCTCGCCAGCACGCGGTCGCACGTCTTGCCGAAGTCCTGGTTGATCGTGTTCAGCGTGCTCTGCGCCCGCTCGCGGATCGCCCCGACGTCCTCGCCGGGGAGGACGGTCTCGGTGAGCCTCGCGGTGGTGAGCATCGCCTCGGCGATGGCCTTCAGCGGCGTGTTGTACGCGAAGCCCTGCGGGGCCGCCTTCAGCTCCGCCGCGATCTTCGACCACTCCGTCTCGGCGATCTCGAGCTCGTCCAGGTGCCCCTCGCGCCAGTACGCGACGAACCGGCTCCGGTACTCGTTGGCCGCCTGCTGGATCCGGCGGAACTGGTCGCGCAGCTGCGGGGTGTCCAGCACCGGCGGCTCGCCGGCCCGCTCCGCCGCGGCCTCGCCGGCGCGGACGATGTCCAGCAGCAGCGCCGCTGCCGCCCCGGGGCTGTACTGCGGCTCGAACTCGGTCTTGCCGTCGCGGGCCGCGCGGGTCAGCGGGATCACCGGGCGGGGCAGCGAGAGCTTGTTCGCCCTCGCGTACACCGCCACCTCCTCGCCGAAGCGGTCCGCGCTGTCGGGCGCCACGGCGACCAGCCGCAGCAGCAGCGCCTTCTGCCACCGCCTCGCGGCGACGTCGAGCCCGAAGTTGCACAGGCCCTTCGCCTCCTCGATCCGCCGGGCCAGCGGCGTCGCTCCGTCGCCGGCGGCGCCGCCGGCGAGCTTCGCGGCCGCCCGGGTCCGGGCGTCGTCGATCGCCTTCGCCACCTCCTCGAACCGCGGCCCGAAGCCCCCCAGGGCCAGCGACTGCGCCCCGCCCTCGCTGAGCTGCTCGTTGACCGCCGAGTACGCCGCGAATCGGGCCCGGTACGCCGGCTCGCCCGCCGCGGTCTTGCCCACCAGCAGGGCGTCGAGCTCCGCCATCTGAGCCCTGATCTCCGCGGCCTTCTCGCCGTCGGCTTTCACCTTCGCGAGGTTCCCCTCGATCCTCTCCCGCAGTTCGCGCAGCGGCCGCAGCGCGGCCGTCCGGTCCGACTCGCGCTCCCCCTCCGCGGGCTTGATCGGCTCGAGCTCCTTCAGCAGCATCGCGTGCGACGATTCGGCGCTGGCGCGGAACTTCTCCAGGTCCTCCCGATACGCCTGCACCAGCGAGCGGTCGCCCAGCGCCTCAAAGGCGGCGTCCACCCGGGACGCGACCTCGCTCAGGGCGGCGAAGCGCGGGCCCCAGTCCTCCAGCGCGCCGTCGTAGTTCCGCGTCCCCGCGTGCTGGGCCGCGATCCGCAGCAGCTCCGCCTCCAGGTCGCGGAACTCCACCAGCGCGTCCCGCAGCGCGAGCACCCGCGCCAGCGGGCCCGACCCCGGCCGCTCCGGGTTCCACGCGCCCGTGAACGAGCCCGACCCGGTCTTCACCCATTCCAGCAGCGGGCCGGTCGCCGGCGGCGGCAGGCCCGCCCCGGCGTCGCCGTACAGCCAGCTCACCACCTTCTCGAGCGACTCGGCGTCCTCCTTGCTGTACGGCGCGGAGGCGTCGCGGCTCATCACCGCGTAGGCCAGCAGCGGCGTGATCGAGACGCCCCCCTCGGGCGCCTTGCCCGTGGCGCGGGCCACCTCGAGGCGGATCAGCTGCGCCAGCGCCTCGGTCGCCTGCGGCGTCCACGGCTGGCCCTTGGCTGTCTCGATGCGGATCCGCTCCGCGGCGGCGTCCACCAGCGGACGCACCACGCTCGCCTCGACGAGCACCCGCGCCGCGTCGCGCCGCTCCGACTCGGCGAGGTTCAGCCGCGCGTCCCCCGTGACCAGCGCCACCGGCAGGAAGACCCACGGCACCGGCACCTCGGCGACCGCGCCCTCGCGCAGCTGCTCCGGGAACCGCGCCAGCCGGCGGCGCTCCGCGGCGACCCGCTCGAACTCGTCGAACCCTGTCGTCACGCCCCCGTCGTAGCTGAAGACCTCCGAGTTGGCCCCCTGCGGGGAGACGATCGGCCAGAGGTAGGCCCCGGCGTCCTCGTCGATGATGTTGGGCACACCGCCGCGGGCGTACGCCGCTCCGGCCTGCTCCCAGAACTCCTTGGGCGCGACGATGTCGCGGTCGAGCCCGCGCGAGCCGAAGTAGGTGAACGCCGCGAGCGCGACCGCCCCCACGCCCGCCGCCGCCAGCAGCACCGTCCGCCGCTGCCGCTGCTGCGCCTTGGTGTTCACCGCGCGGGTGACCAGGCCCTTCTCGCGGAAGACCTTGGAGACGAACAGGTCGCGCAGGAAGTACGCCCGGTCGCGCTCCCACACCCGCCCCTCGGGGAGCGACTCGACGGGCATCCCCAGCGCCTCGGCGAGGTCGGCGTCCAGCGCCGAGCCCTCCCGCATCGAGCTGGTGAAGTAGATCCCGCGGAGGAACAGCGGCTTGGCCGACCAGACGCCCGCGACGAAGATCATCTCCAGGTACCGGCGCAGGCGCGGCGCGATCTTCATCAGCGCCTCGGGGAAGGCGAACAGCGCGTCCACCTCGTCCGTCCGCCGCGCCGAGGGGTCCTCGGTGTGCACCGGGTCCAGCAGCAGCCCCAGCCGCCGGCGGACCAGCCGCTTCTGCACCGAGGCCAGGTGCTGCTCGATCTGCTCCGCGTTGAACGGCTCGTCGAGGGGGGCGGGGTTCGACCACCCCAGGATCTGGTGCTGCAGCTGCGGGTCCTTCATGTCGTCGAAGAACTCGCGGAACCCGTTGATCAGGTCGCACTTGGTGATCACCACGAACACCGGGAAGCGCACCCCCAGCGCCCGCTGGATCTGGTCCAGCTGCTGCGCGATCTTGCCGCCCTTGCGCTCGATCGCGTCGGCCGTGTCCTTGATCAGGCTCTCGGCCGGGATCACCAGCAGCATGCCGTTGACCGGGCAGTTGGGCCGGGTCTTGCGGAGCAGCTTGAGGAACTCCTGCCACTCGTTGGTGCTCCCCGGCTCGACCTCCTCGAACATCAGCCGCCCGGCCGTGTCCAGGATGACCGCGTGGTTCGTGAACCACCAGTTCATGTTGATCGTGCCGCCCACGCCCTGGAGCTGGTCCTGCAGGCCCGGCGGGAAGCCCACGTTGCAGTGCCGCACCGCCTCGGTCTTGCCCGAGCCGGGCTCGCCGACGAGCAGGTACCACGGGAGGCTGTAGAGGTTCTTCCCCGCGGCCCGGAACTTCTCGACGCCGTTCTCGAAGTTCTTCCGCAGGTCGTCCAGCCGCGCCCGCCGGGCCGGGTCGCTGATCCCCTGGGGCGCCGCCGCGGAGTTGCTCGACAGCGCCTGCGCCATCGGCGCCGCCTTGCGCTTCGCGAGCAGCTTGAGCACCTGCCTGTACAGCACCAGCAGCAGCGCCACCAGCGCCAGCCCGGCGATCACCACCGCGATCGCCGTCGGGTTCCACTTCAGCAGCGCCAGCGCCCCCACGAAGCCCCCGCCGCCCACCGCGGCGATGCCGAACTTCACGGGGTTCGACAGGTTCTGGATCGAGGTCAGCAACTGGTTCATCGTCCTCCCTCCCGCACGGCGGCGATCTCGGACGCGGTCGCGCCGTCGAGCTGGATGATCTTCTCAAGCTCGCGACGCAGGTCGCGCCGGGTCTGGAAATACAGCGTCACGTTGGCGGCGAACATCACCAGGATCAGCCCCACCATCACGATCCCCACCCCCACCAGCTTCGTCCCCGGCGGCACCACCAGGTCGGCCGTGTTCACGTGCTCGTACGCCTCCGGCGTCACCTTCGACGCCTGGTCCGAGTCCATCATCCCCCGGATCCGCGGGGCGATCTCCATCATCTTCTTCCGCAGGTGCTCCGGCTGGCCGGTGTACCACCCCGTGAAGCCAAGGCCGATGCACGTGTAGTAGATCGCCAGCCGCTCGGCCGCGGCCTCGCCGGACTCCCTCAGCTCCTCGTCGAGCAGGTCGAAGAACTTCTCGTCCCCCGCCAGCTCGTTCCGCTCGTGGGCCAGCTCGCGCCACTCCCGCCCCAGCGCCCCGCCGCACTCCTTGACCATGAAGTCCACGAAGAACAGCAGCGGCAGCTCGACCTTCTCGTACTGCATCGCCAGCGACCGGTCCGAGCCGGCCCGCGACCGCAGGTCCGCCAGGATCTGGTTCACCTCCGTCCGCACCTGCGACGGCTCGGCCCGCACCCCCTTCCGCGCCGAGCGGTTCAGACGGCAGATGTACTGAAAGAGCGGCTCGCACAGCTCCAGTAGGTTCATATTTCGCCTCTCACACGGCCCCGCGCCGGGCCCGTCGGCCCGCGCCGGCTCACTCCGCGACCGTCATGTACATCGTCAGACCGAAGTCCGACGACTCCGCGTCCGGCCACCGGGCCGCCAGCTCCTTCTCTTCCCTGATCCGTTCCCACATCCTCGCGCTCTCCGACCGCATCAGCCGGAAGTACGTCAGCCCCGTCTGAGACGGCAGCTCCAGCGGCGGCGTCCGCTCCAGCTCCAGCTTCACCCCGAAGATGTTCCGGGTGACCATGCTCCGGGCCATGAGCTTGAACTCGTCCGCGTTCTCCACCAGCTTCGCCACCGCCCGCGGGTCCTCGCGAGACTTGATCCCCAGGAAGTACTCCGTCGCCTGCGACAGGTGCTCCTCGGTGAGCGTCGCGAGCATGACCCCGCCGTCCTTGGTGAACGGAAGCGACATGAACCTGGCCGCCACCGACCCGCGCAGCAGCCCGCGGATCTTCATCGAGAGCTCGTTCAGCGAGATCGCCGGGTTGTCGTGTTCGTACCTCGCCGCCTCGAACTGGTCGCGGTCCGGGTGCAGCGCGGCCAGCTCCCCCAGGAGCTCCCGCAGCTCCAGGTAGATCTCGAACGGCGTCACCCCCGGCGCCGCCACCATGCTCGGCAGCCGCCCGCTGAAGCGGTTGAGCGTCTTGAGCCGCAGCATCTGCTCGAACTGCACCCCCCGCATCGTGTCCACGCTGAAGCCGCCGCGGGTGATCTGGATCACCAGCTCCTTGCGGCTGGCCTCCACCTGGTTCGCCAGGTCCCGCACCTGCTCCCGCAGCGTCGGCGACCCCGCCAGCACCAGGCACGGCGGCACGAACTGCGGGTCCTGCCGCGGCAGACCCACGTCCTGCCCCGTCCCGTGCGCGATCCGCAGCAGCGGCAGCGTCTCCATGTCCGTCCGGTCGTCCTCGTCCAGCATCAGCCGCGCGTTGATCCGCCGCACGAGCACCGGCTGGGCGTTCTCCCCCGTGTTCTCGTCCGCCCGCTGCGTCTCCGCCACGCGGTACAGCCGCTTGACGCGGTGGTCCCCCTCCGCCCCCAGCTCGATCGAGTTCCCCCGGCTGGGGTACCACACCGGCACCCCCAGGCTCACCGTGAACCCCTGGCTCCCGGACTCGAACGCCTTCTTGATGTCCAGCGCCGGCAGGTCGGCGTTGTCCGGGAAGTTCACCTCCAGCCCGCTGGGCATGATCACCCGCAGCCGGTCGAACCGGACGAGCATGTTCTCCAGCGCGTCCCCCGAGAGCCGGGCCTCCACCAGCCCGTACGGGTACGCCCACGACAGCCGCCGCTCCGACGCCACCGTTTCCATCAGCCCGCGCTGCATCGTCTGCAGGTGGTGCGGCTGCAGGAAGAGGCCCTCGTGCCAGTGGACGTGTCCGTTCAGTGCCATGCGACCGTTCTCTCCCTCCGCCGGACCGCCGGCTTACCGCCCGGTCCCCTTCATCAGCGACTCGGCGAACGTCGAGATCGCCTGCAGGAACTCCGCCTCGATCGTCGCCGCATCCATCGGGCCCGCCAGCTCCACGTACTTCCGCCAGCACTTGACCTCGTGGCTCACCAGCAGCCCCCCCGGCCCCATCTTCGCCAGCGCCTCGATCCCCGCCGGCGAGAACCGGTCCGAGTGCCGCTGCGCGAACGCCCGCCCCGCCTGGCTCACCGCCGAGATCAGCGCCGCCGTTAGCTTCCGGAGCTGCTCCAGCTCCTGCTTCACCTGCGCCTTGCCGATCTCCGGGTCCCCCGCCGCGTACCGGCCCATCGTCCGCGGCAGCGGCGCGGGCCGCCGGATCGTCGCCTTCGGCGACAGCATCCGCCACGTGTTCCACACCACCTGGTCCAGGCTCCCCAGCACCTCCCCCATCAGCGCCGCCAGCTCCACCGCCCGCTCCGCGTCCGCCCGCTGCTGCCCCGACAGCTGCAGGCGCGCCCCCACCTCGTCCAGCGCGGCCTCGCTCACCCCCGCGCCCCCGCCCGACGCCGGCGCCAGCCCCGCCCGCGACAGCGCGGCGATCACCCCCTGCCGCTCGCTCTCCGGCAGCGACCTGCTCACATCGATCAGCCGGCTCACCAGGAAGCTGGCGTCTTTGAGCTCCTTCATGTCCGTCACGGACTGCGCCGGCGCGGCACCGGCCTGCCCATCGGCGGGCGGCGAATCGGCCAGACGCACGTTCGCATCCCATGAGGGGAAGCGGTCCCTCAGCAGCTCCAGGAACTCCCGCCGCTGCTCGGGGATGATCGTCGCCAAGGCCCGCTCGACCTCCTCGGCGAGTTGCTCCTGCCGCGTCTGGGCGTCATCGTCGGCGAAGTCCATCTGGACCAGCCGGAGCCGGTTCGCCGTCGCCGCGACCTTCTTGACCAGTTCGCTGTTCTGATCGCTCACGTCCAGCACCCTTGCGCACCACCGCACCCCCCCACCCCTGCGACGCGCCGGTGCCGACGCGCATTATAGGGCATTCACCGTACCGCCCGGGACCAACTCCCGCCACCGAACGGTGATTTGTTCGCTCGTTCTCGGGCGTCGTGCCCGGATTGGTCGCGCCGCCTGGACCGTCAGCGCGGACCGTAGCGACGCCCCCGCTCCCGCACCCGCCCCCTTCCGACATCCCCCCTCCAGATCGGCCTCTCCCCTTTCGATGCTGGAAAAGCGGCGGCCCCCTTTGTCCCCCCCGCCGCCCGATTGGAGGTGTCAATGAAGCGCCGGAACCTCGCCCTGCTCGCCCTCACGCCGCTGGCGCTCCTCGCCGCCGGCTGCGCCTCGACCGCCAACGACGACTCCTCCGCTTCCGCGGCCGCGGTCCGCTCCTCCGGTTCCCTCGCCGCCGGCGACAACGCCGGGCACGCCCTCTTCGGCCGCCCCGTCGCCATCGGCCCCATGAACAGCCCCAACGGGACCATCTACGCCACCGTCCCCACCCGCTGACCCCACAGGAGGGAGGGAGGGAGGGAGGGGGGCGCTACCGCCCCAACACGTACCCCGATGGGTCCGCGACCCGCAGCGCGATCACATTGAACCGCTCCGGCCCCATCGCCCCATCGGCGCTGAATGCCAGACGGATCCCGACATCCGCGAACCCGGTGAACCACTCATCCGGGTTCGGGCGGTGCGCTGTGTCCAGCGCCAGGTTCGGCGGCGACATCGACGACCCGCCGATGATCCCGACCTTGTCCGCGTGCCGGTCCGCGAGCGACTCAAACTGGAGCGGATCATCCAGTTCCTGGGCCTCCAGCGCCGCCGCATCCTCGAAGACGAACTCCGCCACGTTCCCGATCAGGTGGCTGAACTTCCGCTGCCCCCCCGCCCCCGCCGCGGCCGGCGCGAACCACAGCCGCCCGTCGTCGTGCGGGTGCGCCGCCGCCTCGGCCTCCCGGGGCACCGCCTCCGTCAGCCCCACGACCGACAGCCCGAAGCTCGCATCATCCGGCCACAGGAACCGCTGCGACCCGTTGGTGTTCGACCGCACCATCTCCTCGCGGACGCCCCGGACGTGGTCGCGCTGCCTCGCCCAGGTCGCGTCGCGCAGGTTCCACCCCGTGAGGTCGCCAATCCCCCCATCCTGCGCCAAGGCGGCCCGCCACTCCGCCTCCGTGGGCAGCCGGCACCCCGCCAGCCTCGCCGCGAACATCGCCGCGCCGACCGGCACCTGCTGCATCGGCATCTCGACCGAGGGCGCCCCCTGCGCGGGGCTGATCTGGTTGTACGCGGAGTTGGGCGCGGTGTCGTTGCTGCGGGCCAGGCCGTCGGGCCGCAGCCCGTCGGCGTACGTCGGCCGCATCGGCGACACCAGCGGGTGGTTCTGCGTCCAGAACCTCGCGGCCGAGAGGCCCGACCCGTCCGCCTCCCAGGCGCACGGCGCCCGCCGCCCATCCTCCGCCCGCATCAGCTCGGCCATCTCCTCCCAGCGCTGCGCCGCGCTCACGATCCCCGCGAACTGCCCGAGGCTGAGCTCGTTCGCCAGCAGGTACGCCCCCGTCCCCTCGCCCGTCGGGACGCGCACGAACCGCAGCTCGAGCCTCCCCGCCCCGCGCGCCCCCGCGCCCCTGATCCCCTCGCGCGAGTACACCACTTCCGCACCGTCCCCCAGCACCTGCACCTGCCACCCCGGCCCCATCGTCGCGGGGCCGAGCTTGGAGAAGTCCGTCGGCGGCCGCTCCCGCGGCGCGCCGGCCGCGCCAAGCTCCGCCACCAGGCGCTCCACCACCCCGCGCGCGGCGTCGCTGGAGGCGAGCGCGTCGCCCGCCTCCGTCCTCGCCCGCGTGATGAACTCGCCGACCAGCTCCTGCGCGCGGGCCTCCTCGAGGTCCTCGCTCGCCAGCTCGCGCCGCAGCTCGTGCAGCAGCACGTTGAACTTGAGCCCCTGGTCCGTCAGCCGCTCCGGCGTGAGCCCGAACCCGCCCATCAGCGCCAGCGCCGACTCCATCTCCTCCGGCGTCGTCACGCCCGCCGCGCCGCGCTGGAACCTCGCCAGCGACTCGGACGCGAACTCCGCCTCCAGCGCCGACCGGCGCTGCTCGTCCCGCAGCGCCCCCACGACCCGCTCCAGCGGCTCGCGCAGCGCCCGCTCCTGCTCCAGCTCCGCCAGCCCCCGCGGCCACCCCAGCCCCCCCAGCCGCCGCCACGCCGCCAGCGCACGCTCCGGCACATCCGCCCTCGCCTCCCGCACCATTTCCGCCAGCCGCGCGCGGTCCTCGCTCGCCGCGATCGCCCGCAGCTGCGCCCCTCGCTCCACCAGCGGCGCCATCGCATCCTTCAGCCCGCGCGGCGCATCCGCCAGCGCGGCCTCCAGCCGCGTCAGCACCTCCCCCGCCGACTCCGCCTCCCCCGCCGGCTCCTGCAGCCCGAACCCCAGGTCCAGCAGCCGCTGCAGCGTGGACGCGTCCGCGGCGAGCGCCAGCAGCTCGGCCCGCACGATCCGGTACCGCTCCGCCGCGGCCGCGGCCGCGGCCTCCAGCCCCGCCCCCGGCGAGAGCGACGCCAGCGTCTCCGCCAGCGCCTTCTCCCGCTGCTCCGCCGCCGCGGCGCCGAGCGCGCCGATCCACGCCCCGCCCCCGACCTCCGACGGCAGCTCCGCCGGCTCCACCGCGCTGTCGAGCGCGACGATCGCCTCCTCAAGCTCCCGGGCCCGCCGCCGCAGCGTCGCCGTGTCGCCCCCACCGGGCGCCGCCGAGACCTCCGCGATCAGCGCGTCGCGCCGCACCCGCCATGCTTCGTTCAGCGCGGCCGACGCCGTCACGCTCTCCCGCTCCCGCAGCCGCGCCTGCGCATCGGCGAAGCCCTGGATGTCGTCCGTCCGCATGTCCGTCAGGCGGCGCTCCAGCTTCACCTTCAGGTCCGCCGCCTCGCGGATCACCCGCGGCGTCTCCGTCTCGATCGCCGCCCGGTTCGACACGCTCCAGCGCAGCTTCTTCAGCGCCTCCACCCGCGACGCCAGCTCCTCGAGCTCCCGAGTCCGCTGGAGGTCCCCCTCCTCCGGCTGGCGGTTCTTCGACGCCAGGTACTCGCGGATCTGCGCCGCCACCTCGCGGGCCTGCGCCAGCTCCAGCGGCTCTTCGACCCACCCTCGCCTCGGGTCCGCCTCGCGCGACAGCGCGCGGTGGCTCGGCGCGTGGAAGAGCCACTCCTTGAACATCGCCGCGTCCGCCTCGCGCTCCTCCACCCCGCGGTGCAGGTCGCTCTTGTCCCAGAACTCCTCGGCGTCGATCGTCTCCCACTCCCCGGTCGCGAACTCCTCCAGGTCCTCCGCCAGGTCCGCCACCTCGGACACCCTCGCGGCCAGCGCCTTGATCGCCTCGATCCCGGCCTTCCCGGACGCGTCCGCCGATTCCTTCCCCGCCGCGTACTCCCCCGCCCACGCCATGAACTTCGCCAGCACCTGGTCTTTCGTCGCCGCCAGCGCCGGCCCCGCCTCCTCGACCTCCGCCCAGTCCGCCTGGATCGCCGACACCACCGGCGCCGCCTCGATCAGCCGCTCCAGGCCGACCGCCAGCACCGAACGCGCACTCGGCTCCGCCGCCGCGATCATCTCGTCCAGCGCGCGCCTGCTGGCGTCCCATCCCCGCTCCCCGAACGCCGCCGACGCGGACTTCATCGCCGCCAGCGCGGGCCACTTCCCCTCGCTCAGCCCCTCCTCCACCGCGCGGATCACCTCCGCCGCCGCGGCCGTGGCGCGCACCGCCGCGTCGGCTTTGGCCGCCTCCGGCGCATCCTCCTTGGACGACTGCGACCCGAGCCGGAAATCCTCGAGGCCCGCGAACTGCTTCGGGTGCAGCTTCACCCCCGCCTTCTTCGCCTCGTCGATGCGTTTGACCAGCGCCTCGACGTGCGCATCTCGCCCAAGCGCCGCCCGCACCCCGGGGTCCTCGATGTCGTCCGCGAACGTCGCGAACCAGTCCCAGCACGCCCCGCAGACGTACTGCCACTTCTCCAGGCTGAACCCCGGATCGACCACCGGCCCCGGCACCGGGCCCACCGGCCCGGTCGGCGCCGGCCGCGTCATCAGCACCGCCGCGACCGCCCCCAGCCCCACCACACCGGCGGCCGCCGCGGCGATCAGCAACTTCTTGTTCCCGCCGCCGGCGCGGATCTGCCCGATCGCCTCGATCTCCGCCGCGGCCGCCTCCAGCGTCATCGCCGGCGTCCGCCGCTCCGGCTCCAACAGCGTCGAGCACAGCTCCCGCCACCGGTCCCCCGGCTTGCCCAGCGCCGACCACTGCGGCGCCGGCGGCAGCGGCAGCACCGTCCCCTCGCGCAGCGGCTGGTTGAACACCGCCAGGTACATCGCCCGGCCCAGCGCACGCAGGTCCTCCGCGCCGTCACGCTCCGCGTCCACCAGCTCCGGCGCCAGCGGGTCCGCCAGCGCGACCCGCGCCGACTCCAGCCCCCCGGTGAACGACACGAGGATGTTCGACGGCTTGAGGTTCCCGTGCGGCCGCCCGCACGCCCGCTGGATCTCCCCCAACCCCGCCGCGATCCCGCTCATCAGCCGGTGCAGCGCGCGGGACTCCACCCTCACACGCCCCAGGCTCAGCCGCTCCAGCGAGCCGCGCTCGAACAGGTCGGTGACGTAGTACGCGCCGTACGGCGTCTCGCCGATCTCGTGCACCGGCGCCCAGTGCGAGCCCCCCTCCCCCCCGCCCCCCGACGCCGCGGCCCGCTGCTGCACCTCCGCCGCGGCGCGGAACTGGGCCACCGCGGCCCGCGCCTGCGACTCGCCGATGATCTCCGCCACCGGCTCGCACGTCCGGATCGCGACCGTCGGCCCGCCGCTGCCCCCCGCCGGGCGCGCGGAGAAGACCGAGCCGAACCCGCCGCGGAACAGTTCCTGGACCGTCTCGTAGTTTCCGAACTGTCTCATCCGTGTCCTAACCGCAGCCGCCCGCCGCGTCCGCCCGCATCCTGCGGGCCGTTACTTCTTCTCGGGCACCATCGGCGTCTTGACGGACACCGAGCTCCGCTCCAGCTCGATCTCGATCACCTCCCCGCGCCAGCGGTTGCGGTCCAGCGGCAGCACCCGGCGCCGCGCATCCGCGTTCCCGGGCTTGGACTCGAACGCCCCCGGCAGGTCCGCCAGCACGAACAGGTGCGTCGCGTTCTGCCACCGCTCCCAGATCGGGTCGTCCTTCTTCAGCACCTGCTCCGTCGGCCGCCCGGGGCCGAACTGCATCACGTACGCGTACTTGCTCTCCGCGTCCGCCCGCAGCGGGTCGCTGGGCCGCCAGTACTCCCCCATGTCCTTCTCGTTCCACTGGTGCAGGCCGCTCTCGCTGACCCCCACCAGGTTCACCGTCACCGCCGGCGCGCCCCCGGGCATGTTCACCATCGCGGAGTCCATCGACACACGCAGGTCGTACTTGCCCATCCGCGGCCCGCCGCACCCGCCGGACACCAGCGCAAAGACCAGCATCGCCGCCGCCACCAGTCCCATCGTCATCGATCGCATGCCAGACTCCTTCGATCCTTCTCGATCGTTCGCGTCCTTCGACGTCCCCCCCGCCCCGGTCTCACCGCCCCGCCCTGGCCCCCTTCGCCGCGCCGTCCAGCCCCGTGAGGTACTTCCGCACCACCGAGTGGATCTCGCGGTTGAACTTCCAGTCGATCACGATCAGGCTCCGCGACCGCCGCAGCAGCCGGTCCAGGTCCGCCGCCGCGCGGTCGAAGACCACGTGCAGCCCCTCCGGCCTCGCGTCCCCGTAGTCCGCGCACGTGCTGTCCGGCCCGATCCCCGGGAACATCCGGACGATCATCGCCAGCGTCTCCCACCACAGCTCCTGCGGGATCAGGTCCAGCGCCTCCCCCGGCTCGATCGGCTCGCTCGTCAGCCGCTGCGGCCCCAGCGCCAGGATCCACCTCGGGTCGTGCTCGAACAGCGTCCGGATCCGCGCCTCCAGCGGCACGTCCGCGCTGTAGTCCGCCGCCGCCTGCCGCGCCAGGCTCAGCACCTCGTCCAGCGCCACCGCCAGCGCCGTCCCCGGCCCGCTCACCAGCGTCCGCACCGCCAGCACCCCCAGCGAGTACAGGTCGCACGGCGTGCTCAGCAGCGGGATCACCTCGAACGGCGCCTCCGGCAGCGGCACCCCCGCCGCCTCCTTCAGCGCCGCCGCCTCCGCAGGCGTGCACTTCCGCGGCAGCGTCCGCATCCGCCACTCCCCCGCCGCCATCGCCTCTTTCGACTCCAGCGTGACGTACAGGTCCACCGGCCCGCCCCCCAGGCTCAGCCGCACCCACACCAGGTCGCTCTTGCCCAGCTCGAGACGCTCGTCCGTCGTCAGCGTCCCCTCCAGCACCACCTCTTCCCCCTGCTCGCTGAGCACCTCCCGGATCCGCACCGACGCCCGCCCCCTCGTCGTCCCCCCGTGGGCCGCGGGCCGGTAGATCGACATCGCCCCCGACTCGGCCGGCAGGTAGTACTCCGCATCCCCCCCGCCCACGGGCAGCGCCACCGCGCTCCCCGGCTCCACGAGCGTCACCCGCGCCGTCCACAGGAACGGCAGCCCCGGCGCCGACTCCCCGAGCCGCACCCGGAAGCTCTCCGGGTCCACGTTCAGCAGCGGCCGCCGCGTCGTCTCCACCACCCCCCGCACCGCCGCGACCGCGTCCGCCAGCACCCGCAGCTTGAGGTGGAACGCCTCCACCAGCCGCCCCCACTTCCCGTGCCGCCCGAGGAAGACGCCCAAGTCGTCCCCCCCGGTCCCCGCCGCCGGCGCCCCCGTGCTCCGCTGCGTCAGCTCCAGGTCCAGCGTCGTCCGCCCGTGCGGCACCCCCGGCCACGCCGCCCCGCCCAGGACATCGACGAACGCCTCCAGCCCGGCCGTCCCGCACGCCCGCACCAGCACGTACCCCGCCCCCGGATTCAGCGGCACGAACCCCTCCGCGCCCCCCATCAGCTCCTCAAGCGGCCGCGTTGACCCCGACGTCGGCGCCCCCGGCGTCACCGGCACGAACGGCCCCTCCGCCCCCAGTTCCGGCAGGTAGAGGTAGCGGTGCAGCGTCGTCGAATACCGCGGCAGCCCCGCCTTCTCCAGCACGCCGTCGTCCTCGCACAGCCGCCACTGGTCCCCCGTCTCGCGGTCCCGCGGGTGCACCGCCGCCCCCTTCGCCACATCCAGCAGCGTCGGCAGCGGCCGCGACGCCCCCTCGCCCCCCTGCTCGACACCCTCCCACCCCGTCCGCACCAGCAGCGGCCGCCCCTCGCGCTCGATCCGCTCGAACGCCCGCACCTGCGCCCGCCACCGCTCATCGACCTTCGGGTTGGTCAGCGCATCGCGGTACGCCGCGGGCGTCTCCGCCAGCCCGGCCACGCTCTGCACCCACACTTCCACCCACTCGCGCACCCGCCCCGCCGCATCCGCCAGGCACCCCAGGTACACGCGGCTCTCGATCTGATCGCGCAGCAGCACCAGCCGGCCCGCGGCCCCCCCTTCCCCTCCCTCCCCGGCGCGCACCAGCACGCACACCCGGACCGGCGCATCGTCCTGCGCCGCGCTGATCGGCGCCGCAACAAACCCCTCCGGCACCCGCCCAGGGACGTATTTCAGGTCGGCAACTCCCATCGGCGGCTCACTCCCGATCGCGGTCAAGATCCGCGGCAGATCATGACCCGCAGAACATCGGGCCACGCCGCGGTCGCCAGTCTATTCCCCCCCTCCATCGTGTCAAAGACCTCTCATTCCGAGTGCCGCGGCCGACCGCCCGAGGCCGGCCGCGCCCCTCCCCCTCTTCCCATCCTCCCGTGGCATGGGCTTCCAGCCCAGCCCGTGTCTCTCCCCTCGACCTCTTCTTCTCCTCTTTCTCCCTCCCCCGCCCTCTATCCCCTCGGGAACCGGCTGGGGCGAGGTCTCCATGACCTCCTCCCTCCTCTCCATGGCCCCTCTGACTCTCCCTCTCCCACTCCTCCGCCCTCGAAGTCCCCGCCCTGAGGGCGGGGGTTGGGGGTGGGTTCCTCTTTACCTCCACACGCTCACGCGATCCCCGCCCCCGCGTACCCGCCGGGCGCGTTCGCCTCCGCGATCAGCTGCGCATGCTTGCGCAGATATTGCACCACCGCGAGCACGAAGGTCGCGTGGCTCCACGTCAGCGGGCTCACGCTGATCGCGTCCCCGGTGTACGGGTGGAACTGCTCCGCCAGCACCCCCGACGGCCGCGCCCGGCCCACGGCCCACTGCATCAGCTCCATCGCCGGCGCGAGCTCGTCGATCGTCGTCGCCCGCGCGATGGCGTGCTGCGCCTGCCACAGCGTGCAGATCACCCACGGGTTCCCCGGCACCATCTCCGTGTTGTCCCGCTCGACCTGGTGGTAGTAGTCCCGCTCGTACCGCGCGAACCCGCCCACCTCGGTCTTCACCCACAGCCGCTCGCGCAGCGCCTCCATCTCCCCCACCACCAGCGGGTCCGACGGGTCGAACGCGCCGAAGTTGAAGATCGCGTAGTTCGCCGAGTCGTGCGTCATGTCCAGCCGGTACCCCCGTTCCCCCCCCGCCTCCGCCCCGTCCTCCAGCGGCGTCGCCATCCGCGCGAACCGCTTCAGCTCAGGGTGCCACAGGTGCTTCACCAGGGCCGCCTTCATCCGCTCCGCCGCCTCGCGGCACGCCTCCGCCCGGTCCAGGTCCCCGAAGTCCGACATGAACTTCGAGGCCGCGATCAGCGCGCCGATCGTCGTCCCCACCGTGAACGTGTGCACCCCCCTCCGCTCCTCCCACAGGTCCCAGCTCGGCTTGGGGAGCCCGTTGTGGTCCCGGTGCTCGAGCATCCAGCTCGCCGTCTGCACCACCAGCGGCTGGTACAGCGGCTTGATGAACTCCACGTCCCGGAACGCCTCGAAGTGCTCCCGCAGCGCCCACACCACCAGCGCCGTCTCGTCCTGCTGCACCGGAAGCACCTGCTTGCCGTCCAGCAGCCACGGGTGCCAGCTCGAGGCCAGGTGCCCCGCCGGCGTGTACTTGTGCATGAAGTACCCGTTGCGGTGCACCACCCTCGCGCAGTACCGGAAGAAGCTCCGCGACAGCTCGCTCTGCCCCGTCACGATCAGCGACTGCGCTACCAGCGCCCCGTCACGCGGCCAGCAGTACGAGTAGTGGTCCCCCGCGAAGTGCGCCACGTCGCTGTCGTTGGCCGCGATGATCGCCCCGCGGTTGTCCACCTGCGTCCGCACGATCAGCTGGCTCTGCACGAAGAGGTCCCGCACCTCCCGCGGCAGGGGCGAGGTGTCCAGGTTCTCCTTCAGCGCCCACATCCGCCAGTACGACTCGGTCCGCGACATCATCCGCTCCGGGCCCTTGTCCCGGATCGTCCGGTTCCTCGCCCGCACCGCGTCGTACGAGTCCCCGCACGCCAACCAGCACACCGCCGACGCCTCCCCCCCCGCCGGCACCGCCAGCGTGAACCCCACCGTCGCGTCCACCGACCCCTGGCTGATCGTGTTCCGCCCCAGCACCCCGTCCTCGGCGTCGCGCCACGTCCCCTCCGCACCCCCCATCCGCTTGGTCCCGATCGCCCACTGGTCCACCCCCGGCCTCCCCGCCGCGCCCCCAGCGCCGACCATCCCGTTGAGCAGGAAGTACGAGTCGTCCTTGTACAGCACTACCCCCCCGGACTCCGGGTCGTAGTCCGCCGTGTCCCCCACCGGCGTCTCCTTGATCGACAGATCGACGTGGAAGAACACCCGCACGTCCCGGTCACGCCCCGTCAGGTCCCGAACCGTCACCTTCCGGAAGTACACCGGCTCGTGGAAGTCCACCACGTCGTGGCAGACCACCTCCAACCCCATCCCCGCGTGCGTCAGCCGGACGTCCGTCACCAGGGTGTCCGCCTTGTACCGCAGGTCCCGCTTCCACCCCTCCCCCTCGATCCACTCGAACCGGCCATCCGCCCACACCCCGAATCGCTGCACGTGCCCCCCCGTGTGGTTGTACCGCCCCACCAGCGGGTAATAGATGTCCCGCACCCGGTACAGGTGGTCGAAGGTGATCAGCAGGTCGCCATTACCGACGGGAATATCTCTTGGCATGTGGGAACGCACCTTGGCGGGAACACAGCCTCATTGCGGCCGCTGCCAACGTTAGCCGCGGCGGCCCGCCCGGCGAGGGTTCTTATCGGGCCTTACGATGGTCCCTCCCCAACCTCTCCCCACCGCCCCTTCCCTTAGCTTGCCCCCGCCGGCTCCGGTTCCTCCCCATCCGCCCGCGCCGACCCCCCCAGCGCGTTGATCCGGTCCTTCAGATCCCCCACGTAGGTGATCCGCAGCCCGAAGTTCTCCCCCACCTTCACCGCCGCGCCCGTCGCGATCCGCTTGTTGTTCACCAGGAGTACCAGCTCCTCCTCGGCGTTCTTCGGAAGCTCGATGATCGCCCCCGGGATCAGCCCCACCACGTCCGACAGCCGCATCTGCCGCTCCCCGAGAACGACGATGAGCGGCACCTCCAGGCTCATCACGCGGCTGAGATCCGTCGCCATGCCCCCGCTATCGGCATTCCGACCCGCCTGCGCTGAAGCGAGCCGCGGGCCGCTCCGCCAAAGCGAAGACCCCGGGGCCAGGCGGCTTGTCGCCGCACCGGCCCCGGGGTCCGGGGTATCGCCAGAATGGGAGGCCCCGATCAGCTGCGACGACGACGCGCCGCCAGCAGCCCCGCGCCGCCCAGGAGCGCGAACGCGCCCGGCGCCGGGACCGTGTAGGTGATGACCAGCATCCCGCCCGTGATCACCTCGTCCACGCCAGTGTCGTTGAAGACGTCGTAGACCTCAACGTACAGCTCGCCCGTCGTCAGCGTGAACGGCCCGCTGCCCCCGAGCCCGGGGTTGTCGAAGGCCGCGCTCACCGGCCCGTACGGCCCGGAGCTGTCCGGCGCCCCGACGATGCGCGTGTCCCAGTACGAGATGAAGCCGATGCTGTCGTTCAGCGA
This sequence comes from Planctomycetaceae bacterium, assembly GCA_044507535.1. Lineage (GTDB taxonomy): Bacteria > Planctomycetota > Phycisphaerae > Phycisphaerales > UBA1924 > CALAFV01. The sequence goes on from JBIQJK010000002.1 coordinate 109,922, forward strand.
GATCACCAGGTCGGAGCGCCAGCTCGCGCCCTGAGCCGTGTACTCGAGGTCCACGTACTCCGCGGCGTCGATCGTCGTGCCGATCGGCAGGTTGAACGTCGCGTTCGTATTCCCGGCGTTGTTGTACCCGCCGTCCGCCTGCCACCCGGCCAGCGGGATCATCAGAACATCAGCCTGCGCAGCACCTGCGATCGCGCAGAGCGCACCAACACACGCAACAACCTTCTTCATATGAATCTCCTCTCTCCTGCCTGTCGGCAGGCCGGAACCGGCCAAACCTGACCGTCGCGGCGCGGAACATCCGCTCGCTGCACTAAACTAATCCCTCGATCATGACTTGTCAAAAGAATTGCCACATCTTCGCGGCCAGAACCGCCGCCGCCCCACCCCCGGTTCCGGGGCGGGAGCCAGCAGAGTCCCAAAACCGGGCCGGCCGCCCCCGCCACGCCGTTAATCTGGGCAACCTGCGTCGGAATCGCCGCCGGATAACCTGCGCCCGCCGACGCTTACCCCTCGTACCGCCCCACCACCAGCGTCACGTTGTGCCCGCCGAAGCCGAAGGTGTTGTTCATCGCGTAGCGGACCCGCCGCTCCCTCGCGTGGTGCGGCACGAAGTCCATGTCGAACCCCTCGTCCGGGTTCTCCAGGTTGATCGTCGGGGCGATCACCCCGTCCCGCACCGCGTGCAGGCACGCGATCAGCTCCACCGCGCCCGACGCCCCAAGGCAGTGCCCGTGCATCGACTTGGTCGAGCTCATCATCAGCTTCCCGCCGCGGCTCAGCAGCGCCCGCTCCCCGAAGAGCCCGCACACCGCCGCGACCTCCGCCTCGTCCCCCCGCGGCGTGCTCGTGCCGTGGGCGTTGATGTAGTCGATGTCCTCCGGGTTCAGCCGGGCATCCTCCAGCGCCCACCGCATCGACCGCGCCGCCCCGCGCCCCTGCTCGTCCGGCGCGGTGATGTGCGAGGCGTCCGAGCTGTTCGCCGCCCCCACCAGCTCGCCCAGGATCTCCGCCCCGCGGGCCCGGGCGTGCTCCTCGGTCTCGAGCACGAACATCGCCGCCCCCTCGGCGAGCACGAACCCGTCGCGGTCCTTGTCGAACGGCCGGCTCGCCCGCGTCGGCTCGTGGTTGCGCGTCGAGAGCGCCTTCATCGTCATGAACGCCCCGACGCACAGCGGCGACACCGCCGCCTCCGCGCCGCCGACGATCATCACGTCCGCCCGGCCCCGGCGCATCACCTCCAGCGCGTCGCCGATGGCGTGCCCCGAGCTCGCGCACGCCGTCGCGTGCGCCCCGCCGGGGCCGCGCAGCCCGTAGCGGATCGAGATCTGCCCCGTCGCCGCGTTGACCATCAGCTTCGGGACCGTGAACGGGCTGAGCCGGTCCGGCCCCTTCTGCTGCATCGTCAGCGCGCCGTCCTCGATCGTCATGATCCCGCCCACGCCGGACCCGACGATCACCCCGCACCGCTCCTGGTCCTCCTTCGAGAAGTCGATCCCGGAGTGCTCCACCGCCTCCGCCGCGGCGCAGATCCCCAGCGCGGTGAACCGGTCGATCTTCTTCAGCTCGCGCTGCTCGATCCGCTTCAGCGGGTCCCAGTCCTTGACCTGGCCGCCGATCCGCACCGCCCATTTGTCGCGGCTGTAACGGTCGAACTCCGGCCCCTCGATGGTGCTGATGCCGCTGCGCCCCTCGCGCATCGCAGCCCACGTCGACGCCGCGTCCGCGCCAAGATTGGTCACGGCCCCGACGCCGGTCACCACCACGCGCACCCGGCCTGAACGAGAATCCGCCATCGCTGCTCCGTGCTCGCCGTGCGCCCCCGCGCCGCGGGGCTCACGCCCCGGTCGGCACCCGGCGCAGCCTCCGGCAGGATCAGGGCCGCCTACTCGCGCCCCTGCGCCTGCTTGATGAAGTCGATCGCCTGACCGACCGTCTTGATCTTCTCGGCCTGCTCATCGGGGATCGAGGTCTCAAACTCGTCCTCGAACTCCATGACCAGCTCGACCGTATCGAGGCTGTCGGCGTTCAGATCCTCGACGAAGCTCGTCTCCCGCGTGATCTGCGACTTGTCGGCCCCCATCTGGTTGGCCACGATCTCGATCACCTTTGCCTCGATTTCCTGCTCGGTCACGATCCTTCTCCATCGATACCCCGCGCCGGTGGCCGGGGCGCTCCGCCGCGGCGGCGACCTCACTGGCGATAGGTTAGCCGCGAAATATAGCCGACCACCGTCCCCCACGCCACGCCCCGGCCGCCCCAACCCCGGGCCCGCCATCCCCAACCCGGCACGCCCCGGCCGGCCCCCCACCGGCCCTCGGAGCGCCCGCCGACCAAGCCGCCCCCCGTGCCGGAGTCACCTGGCGAGTCCGGCCCCCGGCGCCGCCTCGCCCCCGGACGCCGCCGGCTCGCCCACCGGCGCATCGAAGTACGGCGGCGTCTTCTCCCACGGATACCCCCCCGCCGCGAGGTCGTACCCGAGGTTGAAGAGCGCGGACATGTACACCGGATCGAACGCCTCCCTCGCCTCGACCGTGAACGTGCGGGGGATGTACGCGAGATTGAAATCGACCCCGTCGCGCTGGGCGCCGACGTAGATCCGGTGCAGATCCCCGAGCCCCTGCGTCTGGATCAACGACGAGATCGCCCGCTGGGCGATGGTCAGCGTGCGCCGATCGACCTGCGCCCACTCCGGGTCGAGCCGCGCGTTGCGGATGATGTACGCGCGGCGCTCCCGCCGGATCCCCTCCCGCTCCGCGAACTCCCTGAGCATCAGCGACGGCGGATACACGAACACCTGCGTCATCGCCCCCCCGTCCACGTGCATCTCCTGGTACCGCCGGCCACCGGCCTCCACGTCCACCAGCACCGGCGGAAACGCCGCCGGGATCGCGGCCGAGGCAATCAGGATGCTCCGCACCAGCTCGAGCCGGTTCGGGCTCTCGCTCGCGGCGATCTCGCCGATGTTCCAGAGGACGGCGCGCCGGGCGTCCAGATTCGTCGTCCCGATGATCAGCAGCCGCCCCTTCCGATACTCCTCCGCGATCTCGTCGAGCAGCCGCTCGTCGACATGCCGCTCCAGAAGCCTCCACAGCGGCTTGGTGTCCGACAGGGCGTCGCTCAGCACCCCCCGGATGAGCCCCCGCTCCCTGTAGATGTCCTTCGTGGTCGAGTGTGTGTAGACCTCCCGGATCACCGGGTCGTACTCCGGCCCCAGGAACGCGAACGGCGCGATCAGCGCCCCCGTGCTGATCCCCGTCACCATTCTGAACCGCGGCCGATCCCCCGCCGCCGTCCACCCGCAGAGCAACCCGGCCCCGAACGCGCCGTCCGACCCGCCACCGGACAGGGCCAGGTACTCCGCCGGCGGCAGCGGCCCCTGGTGCCCCGCCGCCGCCAGCGCGGCCCGCTCGCGACGCACCGAATCGACGATTGCCGCCTGGAAGGCCGGGTTCACCTCCGCCCCCCACGTCCTCACCGCCGGCGACAGCCCGGGGACCACCGCCACATCCTGGAGTTCGAACGGCACCGCCGCTTTCCGCGATGGCCCGCACCCCATCTGCGCCGCAAGGATCACCGCCCCCACGAGCCACGCCAGCATTGCGCCCAGGCCCGGACGTCCCGTGCAATGCATGGCGACCTCCTGCTGCCAACGTCGGCCGATCAGGCGGCGCACCATATCCATGCCAATCCGCACACCGCGAGCCCCGCATGAGCGGCAAGCAACCGCCCGCGGCCATGCAGATCCCACCGCCGCCGCCTGGCGTGTCCCCGAAGTTCTCTCGCTTCCCGCCCCCATTCGCCTCGCATTCCCCGCGGCAGCCCCGGCGCCGAAGCCGGCCGGCCGGCCCCCCGGGCACCCCCCGCCAGCCCCGCCCCTACTCCCCTGCTCGTTCTCTCTTCATCAGCCGCGGCCGCGGGATCCCGAACTTGTCCATCCGCGACAACAGCGTGTTGGGATTGATGTCCAGCCGCCGCGCCGCCCCATCCTCCCCGAAGACCCGGTACCGGCAAGACTCCAGCGCGTGCATGATCTGCAGGCGCTGCAGCTGCTCCAGCGTCAGGTCCAGCAGGATGTCCCGCGTCTCCGGCGACGCCCGCCCACCGGCCCCCGGCCCGTGCGCCCCCGCAACCGGCGCCGCCTCGACCGCCCCCGGCACCGCCCCATCCGGAAGCTCGATCTCCAGTTCCGGCCCGTCCGCCAGCAACGTCGCCCGCTCCACCGCGTTCGCCAGCTCGCGGATGTTCCCCGGCCAGCGGTACGCCATCACCCGCCGCATCGACCGCTCGCTCGGCGGCCGCACCGGCTTGGCCATCCGCCGCGCCACCTGCCGGTGCAGGTGCTCGATCAGCTCCCGCAGGTCCTCCCGCCGCTCCCGCAGCGGCGGCACCTCGATGCGAAACACGTTGAGCCGGTAGTACAGGTCCTCGCGGAACTGCCCCCGCTCTACCCGCCGCGCCAGGTCCCGGTGCGTCGCCGCAACCACGCGCACGTCCACCCGCAGCGTCTCCGTCCCGCCGACGCGCTCGAACGTCCCGTACTGCAGCACCCGCAGCAGCTTCGCCTGCGCCTGAAGCGGCAGCTCCGCGATCTCGTCCAGGAACAGCGTCCCCCCGTCCGCCAGCTCGAACTTTCCCAGCCGCCGTCGGTCCGCCCCGGTGAACGACCCCCGCTCGTGCCCGAAGAGCTCCGACTCGATCAGGCTCTCCGGGAGCGCCGCGCAGTTCACCGCCACGAACGCCGCCCCGGACCGGGCCGACTCCGCGTGGATCGCCCGCGCCACCAGCTCCTTGCCCGACCCAGTCTCCCCCTGCACCAGCACCGTCGTGTCCGTCGGCGCCACCCGGGCCACCTGCTCCCGTACCCGCCGCAACCCCTCCGACCTCCCCACCATCACCGGCGCCTCCCCCGCCTCCACCAGCTCCTGCTGGAGCGACCGCAGCTTCATCCTCGCCCGCTCCGACTCCGCCAGCCTCTCCCCCAGCCGCGCCGTCTCCGCCTCAGCCGCGACCCGAGCCGTCGCATCCACCACCGTCACGACTACCCCCCCATCCGCTCCCCGCTCCGCGAACAGATCCACGCTCACCTCGCGGTCCCCCCGCCGCACCCGCACCCCGAGCGCCGCCCCCCGCCTGCCCTCCCCAT